>CADDYX010000211.1 GCA_902810735.1 Verrucomicrobiota bacterium
CGGCCAGCAATCCGATTGCTATCACGACCCCTGCCGCCGGGACCGCGTTTTGCCGGTGCGGATAAAACGGGACCAGACCGGCCGGCCAGAACGTTTGGCGCACATACGCAACGTAGCTGAGGACGGCATTCGTTAGGCGGTCCGGCAGCGAAAGCTCTTCACCGGAACCGACATACTGCCCCTGCGCGAGTAAGGTAGCGACGGCTGCGCCTGCCGATAACAAAAGCAACGGAACTTTCTCGACGATGATGCGCGACGTTGAAGCCTTGCGACCACCTGACCTCGGTCGCTCGAAGCGCAACAACGGCCAGTAGTCGAGCAGCAGTAACACGAACGGCAGTGTGACCAGCATCGGCTTCGCCATCATGCCGCATGCGCACGCAACGAAGACCAGGAGGTAGCGCACGATCCCTGGTTGGCGGACGTAGCGTTGATACAAAAGGAGCGTCAGCATGAAGCAGACACCGCTCAGCACGTCCTTGCGTTCGGCGATCCACGCGACCGATTCGACGCGCAGCGGGTGAATGGCGAAGACCGCCGCCACAAACGCGCTACGCCATAAGCGGCCCGTTATGGCTAAAAGCGTGTGCAACAGCAGCAGAACGGCGGCGGTGTGCAGCAACACGTTCGTCAAGTGATGCCCCCATGGCGCCACGCCGTAGATGTCGCAATCGAGCATGTGCGACAACGTCGTGATCGGATGCCAGTTCTGCGCATGGATGTGCGTGAACGCCCACCCAATGCCGGCAACAGACAGCCCCGCCGTCACCCGGGGATTTGAGTAGACGTAGATGGGATCGTCATAGTTGATGAACTCGTGGCGCAGCGTCTGCCCAAAGACGCTCCAGACGAGCGCGACGAGCGCGATCGTCACGAACCAACGGCGATCGATCCGCGCCAGTGTCATTCCGCCGGCGAAGACGCTGTCACCGCGTTCGGACCGCCGAGCGCATCGCGCCGCAGATACACGAGGAGATAATTTTCGACTGGACGCTCAACGGGTCGGTCGACTGGAAGCAAAAAGTCTGTTCGGTCTGCCGAAACAAGGTTCACCACGCCCGCGAGCTCATAACCACGCGACAGATAATCGTTCGCCCAATTGAAAATCCATTGATCGGCACTGGCACGTCTCAGCCAAGACGTGTCGACCCCCACCACGACCACATACTTCGGTTTGCTATGCTCCACTTCTGCAGCCATTTCACGCTGCATCTCTGCTGCTCGCCCATGCGGCTCCATCAGCGCATAGGTGTAAATGTAGCCAGTCGCCGAATGCCGGTGCGCATAAAAGTAAATTTCCGGTTCGGACCCGAGCACCGCAACCGAATCGGACGGGCTCGTGCGCTCGCGTATAAATTTGGCGATCGGAATCGCGGCCACGAATGGATTTGGCCAGTAGAGCGATTGGAAAAGCGTCACTGGCGAACGGTCGAACAACAGTTCACGCTCGCGGTAGAATGGAAACACGATGATCCCGGCAGCGATGGCAACACTCAGCGATGCGACGCCAGTAAGACGGAGCGCATCCGGCAGCCGTAGCGTGACTGCAGCAACCAAAGCTACCGCGGGTAATACGAGGATGAAATAATGCTCGCGAAAGTAGAACCCGGGACACACGGCGACGACGGAGCTGATAACGAAACTCAATAGAATGACTGCATGCCGCCGCATCTTGCGCAGCAGCGCACAAGCAAAACAACCGAGCAGCGCGACCAGCCAAATTGGCCAGTAGCAGCCGATGATCTGCGGCAGCTCAGCTCGCAACAGCCGCGCTCCATCAGCGATGGAGAGTTCGGCCCCGTAAGCTCGCGCGTACTGAAATGTCCATTGATAAAAACGCGCGCCGACTCCGGCCAGCATCAGCGCAAGCACCGTTCCGATAACAGGTATCGACGCACCGCCGATAAAGATGGCGCAGGCTGCGGCGCGATTTTTTAACGACATTGATTCAGCATTTGCTCTGAAGACTGCGACGCAGCCGAACGGAAGAAACAACGCTGCCGGCTGTTTCATCAAAACTGCGACGCCGAACAGCGCGCCTGCAGCAAGCGCTCGCCACGCCGGCATAGGAGAACCGGCAGTCGCGAGCATTGCCCATCCACACAGGATCGGCAGCACGACGAAGTGGGTGGCATGGGCAGATAAACCGGCGACCCACGGGCTAAGCGACAACGTCAGGTAAAATGCCGCTGCCAGAGCACCCGCCGGCGCGTCGGCGAGGCGCTGGCCAATGATGTAAAGGCACGCCGCAGCCGCGCAATTGATGATCAGCAACCCGAGATGAATCGCGGCAATGCTTTGTCCGAAGAGCGCCATGATGATAGCGTATGCGCCATACGTTCCCGGAAACTTCATGTTGTAGGCCAGCTTGTAAGGCGGGACGTGGTCGATCAGCAGTTGGCCTGAATACGCGTATTCGCCTTCATCCCGCTCGAGCGGCAGATTGAGGTAACGAAGTCGCACGTAAATTGCGGCTACTGCGGCGGCAGCGGCGATTATCCCACACGCCGTCGCGGCAAAAGGTGAATGTACGCTGTTGCGTCGGCTGTTGTTCACTAATGCGTCGGCATCAGCTCCCGCAGCGGGAATCCGGATCGGTAAAGCTCAACGTCGCCCTGCAGCTGATGAACAGTCTCCACATCGCCTTGCACGACGGCCGTCCGCATCCCTTGTTCGGCCGCCGAAATCGCTGCAGAGAAATCGCCGAGGTCAGCATGCGCTGCTGCCAACGCGCGAAACATTGCGCCGGAACCGGCATTGGGGAGCTGCATCGCGCGCCGAATAACCGATAATGCGCGCTTGCCATCGCGGAGGGATGGATCTGGTGACGTCGCAAGAAGCCAGGCAAGACTGTACTGCGCCCAGGTTGCGTCGGGCGCGAGTTCTGCCGCTCTTTCGTAATGCCGCAGCGCGCTGCGCTCGTCGGATTTCGACCGCAATGCGTCGCCGAGGCGTCCGTGCGCTGCGGCGTCATCGGGCCGCAATTTCAGCGCCTTCTCAAACGCGCTGATCGCATCTGTGTTGTGATGCTGCTGCTGCTGCAAGACGCCGAGATTGTAGAATGCGTCCGCGTAGTCGGGACGCAGCTCGGTCGCAACTCGATAATGCGCGATGGCGTCATCGGATTCGCCGGTGCGGGCCAGAGCGTTCCCCAGATTATTCTCCGCCAATGCAATCGTAAGCATGTAGCGCGCTTGTCCACGCTGCTTCTGAATCGCGATCGCGCGCTGAAAGTGCTGAATCGCGGCGGCGTACTTCCCGTCGGCATCCAGCAGAGTGCCAAGATTGTTTTCGGCCACCTCGTTGTTCTGCGTGACCGCTGACGCATGGGTCCAAAGGGTCCAGCTGTCACGCCAATAACGCGTTTGCATCCACGCTAAAATTCCCATCGCGATCAGGAACGCTGCTGCAGCGGTGGCGAGCAACGCGGACCGCCGCGGCAATGCTTTCGTTGCTTCTGCAATTCCCCACGTGGCCGCGACGCAAACGCCAACCTGCGGCAAATAGGTGTACCGGTCCGCGTGCGCTTGCATTCCAATCTGCACGATACCGATTACCGGCAGCAGCATCACCAGGTACCAAGTCCATCCCACGAGCAGCCAAGGCTGGCTGTGACGTAGCCACAGGCATCCCGCCGTGATCCCAACAAGCAGCAGCGCGCATCCGAGAGTTTCAACCGGAGAGAGGTTTGCAATGTCGAACGGGTAAAACGGAGTTAGGCCGACAGGCCAAACGATTTGGACTAGATAAACAACGACTGAAATCATTGCGTTCTCGAACCGCCACAGAAGCGGAAAAGGCTCGAGGGCGCCGACGCTGCCACTCTGCGCGGCAACAGTCGCAAGGCAGGAGAGCGCCGAAAGGAAGAACAGCGGGCATTTTTCAAGCAACAGGCGCTTCGCAGTCGCCAACGAGTGCTTCGGATCAGGTGTTGAAGCGCTTGCTTGGAAACGCCGCAGCGGCCACCAATCCAGCAAGAGCAGAATGATTGGCAACGTCACCAGCATCGGCTTTGACATCAGACCCGCTGCGAACGCCACCACCACCAACGCGTAGCTGCGAACGGTCAGCACGCGCGCGTAGCGAGAATACGCGCCAAGCGTCAACACGAAGAAAAGCCCGCTGAGGACATCCTTGCGTTCCGCAACCCACGCGACCGATTCAACCCGGAGCGGATGTATCGCAAAAACCGCTGCCACGAACGCGCTCTGCCACAGCGTCTTCGTCATTCGTCTGAGAACGCAAAAGAGCAGAACGGCGGTTGAGGCATGAAGGATCACGTTCGTGAGGTGATGTCCGCCGGCGTTCAACCCGAAGAGTTCGCAGTCGAGCATATGGGACAGCGTTGTCAGAGGGTGCCAGTTCCGCGCATGCGGATGGCTGAACGCCCACCAGATTCCATGGCCGGTCAGCCCGGCCTTTACCTCAGGATTCTGATACACGTAGGC
>CADDYX010000212.1 GCA_902810735.1 Verrucomicrobiota bacterium
GTTCGCGCGACGTGGCCGAATCGGCTGCAGGGCGCATTCCGACTACTCTGCGTCGCGCTACCTTGCGCGGCCGCGCTGCGATCCAGCGGAGCTGGAGAAGCATCACATTCGCGGCGAATCGCTCGCTTCGCATCCGAACGCGGCCGAGCTCGCCGAGATCACGAAGCTGATCAATCAGAAAAAGCTGAAGCCAATTGTCTCCGCCGTTCTCCCGCTCAGCGCTGCCGCCAAAGCGACGGAACAGGCGGAAACGCATCACACGCGCGGCAAAATCGTCCTGCGCGTCGCCGAAGAGCCGAAGTGAAGCTTACGCTTTGCGCTCGTTGACGCCGACGATCTGCAGGTCGTCCCCATGCACCTCGAGCAAAAGCGTCTTTCGGATTTTACCTGAGGAATGTTTTGCGCCATTCCGGAGTTCGTAACGAAGCGGGAAAGTGACACGAAGGCGGCTGTCCGCTTGCGGCGTCACGTTCAGATCACCTGCGAGCCAGAAACGCCGTTGCGGCCAGCGCGCATTGTAACGTTGCAAGTCGCCGCGAATTTTCTCGCGACCGACAACGCCATCGCCGTAGTAGCTGACGCGATCGCCGAAAAATTCCAGCTCTGAACCGATTTGCGGGTCGAGCCCGGCGAGCACGAATGCGGCGACGTAATCGCGCAATCGGTCAGGGCTCAACACCATGTTTGCACCGCCGCTTTCAGCCGGTCGGAGCACGCTGGTCGCCGAGCGGTTCGATTGCGTCACACTGGCTGTTTGCGTGGGCGCCGGAGCCGATTGCGTCGTGCGGCCCGCCAGGAATCGTCGGTCGGTTTTGCGCAGACGCCGCCACGTCTCAGACGTCGCGCCGCTCGGCGGCTGATTCGCTGCCGTCTGCGTCGTGACTCCGAGCGCCTTGCTCGTCTCCGCATCGAGATTGCCGGTAATCTGGAGTCCATTCCGGATTTGATAACGCGTCACCGCGGCGGAAAAATCGGTGCTCGGCTTTCCGTCCACCGCTCCGAAATAAAATCCGCTCTCCTTCAGCTTTATCTGCGCCGCACGCACATTGTCATCCGCGAAAGCCGCCGAGGTGAACAACGCCGCGCTGAAGAAAATGAGGAAAAGCCGATGCATCACGTGTGATGAATCGGAACTGCGGCGCGAATTACGTGCCGTCCTGCTGCCGCCGCGATGGTAGTTATTCCGCCATCGTCTCGCCGGAGCCGCCGACTTCGGCCGGAAAATCGCGGCGCGCTGGATGGCGCTGTGATAGGAGAGAAGCACAGTGGCGAAACGCGAGGCACGGAAAACGCCGGCAATTTGCCCGGTCTGTGGCGAGGAAGTTCCGCGCGGCGCCCTCGCCTGTCGCGAGTGCGGAGCCGACCACAACTCCGGCTGGCGCGAAAACGCAGAGGCGTATGACGGCGTCGATCTGCCGGACGACGAATTCAATTACGATGAATTTGCGCGCCGGGAATTCGGCACCGGCGCGAAGCCCGGCCGCATCAGCACGACCTGGTGGATCACCGCAATTGTGCTGCTGGCGCTGACTATCCTCTACTTTGTGGTCAAGTGAGCCGCGCTTGTGACCGCGACGCGGGCAGGTTGCGAAGAGAAACACGCTCCGCAGATTGACGCGTTCGCCGCCGTGCGGCGACAATGTTGTGGCTGGAGTCAAAACATCCGAATCGTTGCTCGGCGATTTTCGCACCGACGCGCGCATGCTTCTGCTCGTGACGCTCGCGCTGCCGGTCGGCATCATCAGCGCGCTGGTCGCAAAAGCTTTGCTTTGGCTGATCGCCGAGATCACCAACGTCGTTTTCTTCCAGCGCTTCTCGCCCGAACTGCCGTCGCTGCAACATCATCATCTCGGCGCGTGGGTGGTGCTTGCGCCCGCGATCGGCGCGCTGCTGGTGGGCGTGATCGCGCGGTTTGGATCGGAGAAAATCCGCGGCCACGGCATCCCTGAAGCGCTCGAAGCGATCCTGCTCGGCGGGAGTCTGATTCAGCCGAAAGTCGCGGTGCTCAAGCCGATCTCATCCGCGATTTCGATCGGGACTGGCGGCCCATTCGGCGCCGAAGGTCCGATTATCATGACCGGCGGCGCGGTCGGTTCACTGCTCGCGCAACTTGTGCATCTCACCGCCGCGGAGCGGAAGACGCTGCTCGTCGCCGGCGCGGCCGGCGGAATGTCGGCCGTCTTCGCGTCGCCGATCGCCGCCACATTGCTCGCGGTCGAGTTGCTGTTGTTCGAATGGCGGCCGCGCAGCTTTATTCCGGTCGTCGTCGCGTCGGTCGTCGCGTATCTGCTCCGCATTCCACTGCTCGGCGCCGGTCCGATTTTTCCGGTCGCGCCGCATTCCGGGCTCGGAGTATGGCCAATGCTCGCGGCCTGCGGCATCGGCATTGTCGCCGGATTCGGATCAGCCCTGCTTACCGCGATCGTTTATTTTTTTGAGGACGCATTCCAAAAGCTGCCGATCCATTGGATGTGGTGGCCGGCGATCGGCGGAATTTTCGTCGGCTTCGGCGGGTGGATTGATCCGCGCGTGCTCGGCGTCGGCTACGAGCTGATCCACAGCCTGCTGAACGGGCAAATCCTTGGCGCCGCGTTGCTCGGACTCGTTGTCGGGAAGGCGCTGGTCTGGGCCATTGCGCTCGGTTCCGGCACGTCGGGCGGCGTGCTCGCGCCGTTGCTCATTCTCGGCGGCGCGCTCGGCGCGTTCATCGGGCAGTGGTTGCCGGTGGGCAACGTGGGGCTGTGGGCGATGATCGGGATGGCGGCGATGATGGCCGGCACGATGCGCTCGCCGCTAACGGGCATGTTTTTCCTGCTCGAGCTCACGCACGATCTGAACGCGCTGCCGGCGCTGCTTTGCGGATCCGTTGCCGCGCTCGCTGTCACCGTCCTCGCTTTGAAACGCTCCATCCTGACCGAAAAACTGGCGCGCCGCGGACAGCACATCGCGCGGGAATACAGCGTCGATTTGTTCGAGTTGATGCGCGTTGGCGATGTGATGGATACCGACGTTCCGCTCATTCCGGCGAAGACGCCGCTGCCGCGCTTCTCGGCGCGCATCGCCAGTGGCGATCCGCTCGTCTGCACGCGCCAGGGGACGTTGCTCGGCGACGAGAATGGCGATCTCGTCGGCATCGTCACACGGGGCGACGTGGTGCGCTGCTTCGAACGATCGCGGGACGAAACCCTCACGGTCGGTGAAATCGGGTCACGCAATCTGGTCATTGCGTATCCAGACGAGACATTGCACGACGCGATCGCAAAGATGATCACGCACGACGTTGGCCGGCTGCCGGTTGTGTCTCGCGCAAACGAACGCAAGGTGGTCGGCTATCTCGGCCGATCGAGTCTCGTCAGTGCACGCCAGCGCTACCATCGCGAGGAAGGCGTACGCGCGAGGGGATTCGGCGCGAATGACGGCGCGCCGTAGGTGACATCGCTGTCCGCTCATCCGCACAGCTGTTAAACGGCAGGTCGCGGTCGCGGGTCGAAGGCGTTCCGCGAGTGCCAATTTCGCGGAGCAAACCGCGGAGTCGCATGCTCAGGCGTGCCAGATGGAACCAAGCACGAAAGTTGCTCCCGATGAGGTATGAAGCTCACCCGCGCTTTCGCTCCGCAGTCGCGTTCGATTGGATCACCCGAAGCTTCCGCAGAGGTCGGCGCTTACATTGCTCTGCGGGACATCGCACTTTCGGAAGCGGAGCGCGCGAGCACTGAGCAAAACCTCCACCGGCTCGATCTCGCGAACGACTTCGTCGCTTCATGTCTAAAGCAGGCACGTTCGCCGTATGAGGCGCAATTTCTCCCGCAACCCGATGCCGCGCGCGAACGCAAGCGGTGCGAAGCGGTGAAATCCAGGATCGCGCAGCTTCGCGCAAATCTCGCTCACGCCGCGTAGATCGCCGCACCTCGCGGCGGAACACGTGCCGCATGCGAAGCCGCAGGTATGCTGCTTCATTGTGCGATGGCGCGAGGGAAATCGCAGTCCGATTTCCGTCGGTCGAACGTCTTGCTGGGCGCGCATATGTCGATCGGCGGCGGCGCGCATCGCGCGATCGAGCGGGCGTGCTCGATCGATTGCACGGCGATGCAGATTTTCGTGAAGAACAACATGCAGTGGTTCGCGCGGCCGCTGACGACCGAGGAGATTCGCGCCTTTCGTGAGCACACCCAGCGCGCGCAAATCGCAGCAGCATTCGCGCATGCCAATTACCTGATCAATCTCGCGGCGATGAACCCGCAGTTTCACGCCAACTCGTTGCGCGCGCTCGCGGAAGAGCTGACGCGCGCTGACCAGCTCGGGCTGCCGTTTCTGGTCATGCACCCGGGCGCGCACCTCGGCGCAGGCGAGGAAGCGGGGCTGAACAAAATCGTCGGCTCAATCGACGCGGTCTTCGCCGTTATTCCGAAAGTGAAAACGAAAATTGCGCTCGAAAC
>CADDYX010000213.1 GCA_902810735.1 Verrucomicrobiota bacterium
ATCCAGTGATCGTCATCTGCATCGCGGCCGCGATCACCACGTTCCTGCTGGTCAAAGTGGTGCCGATCTTCGGCGAAATCTTCAAGGACTTCGGTGCCAAGCTCCCCGCGCCGACGCAGTTCCTGATCGACGTCAGCGATTTCATCCGCGGTGAATGGTACTTCCTGATCCTCGTGATCGGCGGCGGCATCTTTGGCCTGCGCGCGCTGCTCCGCTCCAAACGCGGCAAACAGGTTTGGGACCGCTGGAAACTGAAACTGCCGATCTTCGGCCCGCTCATTCACAAGATCTGCATGTCGCGATTCGCCCGCACGTTCGCCCAGCTGATCCGCAGCGGCGTGCCGATCCTCGAAGTGCTCGACATCGTGGCCGGCGCTTCCGGTAATCACGTAGTCGAGACGAGCCTCAAGGGTGTCGCCGACGACGTGGAGAAAGGTGACAATCTATCCGTCGCGCTGTCGAAGAAGCCGGTCTTCCCGACAATGATGCTGCGAATGGTCTCGGCGGGCGAGGCAACCGGTAAAATCGACGCGATGCTCGAGAAGATGGCGGATTTCTGGGACGAAGAAATCGAAGCGCTGCTCGACGCCCTCACCTCGTTGATCGAGCCGCTGCTGATTGTTTTCCTCGGCGTAATCGTCGGCGGTATCGTGATCGCGATGTTCCTGCCGATCTTCAAACTCAACGAAGTCGTCTCGCAAGCGAAGACGTAGTTTTCTCAGAGCAAAAGCTAAGGAGAAGGCATGCTCGAAGCTGGGGAGGGGTGGATCGCAAGGTCCGCCCCTTCACTGCTTTTGGGTTTGCGTCCGGCTCGCACGAGCAACGGCCAGATGACGTTTCGCTCGACCGCCCGTTCTCCCCACGCGTGTAGCAGCTCTGGTTCAATCTGATCCACCGGATCACATTTGCGCGCGGCGATGAAGTTCTGCGTCGCCGACCAGCTGCGCAGGTAACCGAGCAAATGGTCGAGTGTCCATCGTTGTTCCATCACGAATCGCGGCAGAGATAACTCGGGGAACGGAAATGGCAGATCGCGGTAGCCGTTCTCGATAATTGTGCGCTCCGGCGGCCAATAGGCGCCGACGACGTCGTGGTAGAAGTGGTTCACGATCGCGTCGATCTGCGGTTCGATTTCGAGAAACAAATAACACGACGCAAACAGCACACCGCCCGGTTTGAGCACGCGCTCGGCTTCGGCATTAAATCGCGGGACATCGAACCAATGCAGCGCCTGCGCGACGAGGATGAGATCCACCGATTCGTCGCCGAGCCCGCTGGCCTCTGCCGGTGCGACACGATACTCGACGTGGGGATGCGGCTCCGCATTCGCGATCTGCTGCGGGCTTGCGTCAGTTGCGATCACGCGTTCGAAATACTCAGCGAGACCGCCCGCCGCCTGACCGTTGCCGGTGCCGCAGTCCCACGCCAGGTCACGTGTGGGAGCGATTTTCGCCATCGCGTCGAAGAACGCCGCCGGATATCGCGGCCGGAATCGCGCGTAATCTGCCGCGTGTTTCGAGAAGTAGTCTTTGAACTTCACGGTGACGTTCCGTCGGCTGCTTCGACGAATTCTTCCACGCGCGCGTACATCTCCCGATAAATACGTTCCACCGCGGTCGCCGGATCCTCGAGCATCATCGTCTCTTTGATCACGCTTGCGTAAATTGGAAACGAGAACGGCGAAACAACCGGCAGCTCGCGCAGTTTCCACTCGAACGTGTGCACCGCGTCGAGGAACGCGAGCGCTTGCTCGGCATCGAGGAACGTATGCGTCGCCTGCCGGTATGCTTCGCGCAGCAGCGGGTGATCGGGTTCGTGCTGTTCGAGCACGCGAAACAAAACCTCGGAGCTCCACGTCAGCTGCTTCGGACGCCGCTCGCGGCCGGGTAGATTCCGCGGCACCATCAATCCGGTCTGCGCGACTCCGCGGAATTGCCACTTCACCAGCTCCGAGCCGCGTAGCGCGCGATTGAGTTCGTCCTCCGCTCCGTCAGGATCGAAACAGTGCCGCCATTCGTCCAGCGGCATTTCCTGGAATCGCCGAAGCGTGAGCAGAAAGCCATAATCGTCGATCGTGACCAGCGCGTTGCCGCCGATCCGCTCCTTCACCCGCGATGCGATGATCCGGGACAACGCGTCATTTGCGCTGCGGCCGATCAGCGAGTGAAAGAAGTGGTGCGAGTAATCGCCGTCGCGGTAGAGCTCGATCAACATTTTGCGGCCGACCGCAATCTCCGACACCGTGATTTGCGAGCGGAAGAATTCGACGATCGCCTGCGCGTTGGCACTCGAGATGTGGTACATCTCCACCAGCCAATCGGCGACTTCGCCGTCGCTCTTGTTGCGCATCTGCTTTTCCACCCCGCTCCGGAGCTCGCGCACGCCCCGCGCGATCCCGGAGGTGAGCGGCATCTTTGCCGCGTTCCAGCGCGGGATCGTCGGAAGATGTCCGTCCGCGCGCTCGACGTGCGCCTGCTGAAATCCCGTATCGATCAATCGCACCACGCGCCCGCCGAGCACGAACAGATCGCCGATCTTGAGCTGCTTAACGAAATTCTCCTCCACCGACCCCAGCCGGCGCCTCCGCAGGTAAACGTCGACAAAACCTTCCGACACGATCGTGCCGATGTTGACGAGGAACTCGCGCGCGAGCCGTGGATGCGCGATCGAAATCAAGCCGCTTTCGACGCGAATCTTTCCGAATACGCCGGTGTAGTGCTCCTGCAGCGAAGCACCGCCGCCCTCGAGATACTGCAGGATTTGATCGAACTCGACGCGCGTGAGGTTGCGGAACGGATATGCCGCGCGAACCGTCGCGAACGCCTCGTCGACGCCGATGGGCGCCAGCGCGGCCATCCCGACAACGTGCTGCGCGATAACGTCAACCGGTTGTTCCTGGATCCGGATCGGGTCGAGCGCGTGCTCGCGCACCAGCTTCGCCGTCACCGTCGCCTCCACGAGGTCATTGATGTTCGTCGCCACGAGCACGCCGTGGCTCGTCTGGTTGAGCGAATGACCCGAACGGCCGATGCGCTGGATCGCGCGCGACACGCCCTTTGGCGTCGCCACCATCACGACGAGATCGACCGCCCCGATGTCGATTCCGAGCTCGAGGCTCGTCGAACAAACCACGGCGCGCAGTTCGCCATTCTTCAGCCGGTCTTCCACTTCGAGTCGCACACTCCGATCGAGCGACGCGTGGTGAATCTCGATCTCGTCTGACAAGTCGGGCAGGAGTTCCTTCAAATTGACGCCGACCTGCTCCGCCGCCGAGCGCACATTCGTGAACACAAGCACCGAACGACGTCGCCGGATCAGCTCCGCCAGCTCGGCATACAAACGTGCGCCGGTGTAACCCGCCGGCGGATACGGGTGTCGCCGAATCGGCGAGAACACTTCCACGATCGACTTCCGCTCCGTTCGCGTGGCGGCAATCCGACACGCGCGCCCTTTGCCCACCAGGAACTCTGCGAGCACATCGAGCGGCGCCGCCGTCGCCGATAATCCGACACGGCAAATGGCAGGGCGCGAGCGCTGGGCGCGCCGCGGACGGTCCAGCGAACCGGCCCGACCGACAATCCTTTCCAGCCGCTCCAGCGATATCGTCAGGTCGGCGCCCCGCTTGTTGCCTGCGAACGAATGCAGCTCATCCACGATCACAAATCGGCAGCTCGCGAAGTGCATCGCGTAGCTTTCCTGTCCCAGCATCACCGCCAGACTTTCCGGCGTGGTGACGAGAAACTGCGTCGGGCTGCGGCGGAACTTCGCGCGTTCAGTGGCAGGCGTATCGCCGGTGCGGGCGTGGATTAGCAGCTCATGCTCGAGCCCCATGCCGGCAATCGGCCCGCGCAAGTTCTTGCTGATGTCGTAAGTGAGGGCGCGAAGCGGCGAAACGTAGATGCAACGCACGCCCACTGCAGCCGCGGTCGCCCCCCGCGGCCCCGCATCCAGCTCGCGCAGGAGGTAATCGAAAACGCCGAGGAAAGCCGCGAGCGTCTTCCCGCTCCCGGTCGGCGACGTCAGCAGCACCGATTCGCCCTCGAGAATGCTCGGCACCGCGAGTCGCTGCGCCTCGGTTAATTCGCCGAACGTGTCCCTCACCCAGCGCCGCAGCCGCGGATGAAAGCGCGCGCAGACCGCTGCGCTCCCCGATTTCACCGCCATCGCCGCAATGTGCATTGCGGCTGTGCGTCGTGCTCGGTGAAAATGTGGAACGGAACCGACATCGCAATCTGCTGCGCGTCGAGGTTGCGGCCAGAATGATCGACTGAATTCATGCCGCGCGGATCCGCACGCGCTCGAGGCGCGCCGCAGTAGGATACATCCATCGTCTCGCCGATTGGTTATTCCCGTCGAATGGGCATCACAGAG
>CADDYX010000214.1 GCA_902810735.1 Verrucomicrobiota bacterium
ATCAGCGACGCGCCTCCGGACGATCGCGAGATCGCGGCGATCGCGCCGTTCCTGATGGGAATGGCGGCGGTGGTATTGCTCGTTGCATGCCTGAACCTCGCGAACATGCTGCTGGCGCGCGGCACGGCGCGTCGGAAGGAAATTGCGCTGCGGTTGGCGATCGGCGGGAGCCGCTGGCGAATCGTCCGGCAACTCCTGACGGAAGGTTTTCTGCTCGCGCTGATCGGCGGCGCGGCCGGGCTGTTGCTCGGGCTCTGGTCGTCGAATCTGCTCGCCGCTTCGATGCGGCAGTTGTTGCCGCTCGACATCGTGTGGAATGCCGGCCCAAACGTGCCGATCCTCGCTGCGACGTTCGGGTTCTGCCTGCTCGGCACGCTGGCGTTCGCGCTCGGGCCGGCGTTGAAGCTGTCGCGCAACAGCGTGATGGGCGACCTGAAGGAGCACGCGGGCGAAGACGTAACGCGGCGGCGCTGGCGTTTTCTGCCGCGCAATCCGCTGGTGGTCGCGCAGATCGCGTTGTCGCTTGCGCTGCTCACGGCGGCTGCGCTCTTCATTCGCGGCGCGAACAAGGCGGCGTCGCTCGACACCGGCCTGCGCGTCGGCAACGATCTGCTGCTCGAAGTAGACGCAAGCCTCGGCGGATTCAGTCCGGAGCGCGCGCAGCAATTATATAGCGCGCTGAACGATCGGCTCGCCGCGCTGCCTGGAGTGCAGCACGTCAGCATCTCGTCGACTGCGCCCTTCGGCATGATCTCGCTGAGCAAGGCGATTCAGCGCGCGGGCATGCACGTTGACAAAGACGCGAAGCCCGCAACGGCGGCCGAAGGCCTCGCCTACAGCGCGCGCTACGACAGCATCGGCGCCGACTATTTTGCAACCGTCGGGCTGCCGATCCTACGCGGACGCGGATTCACACCGGCCGAAGCGACGCAGCCGACGAACTCGGCGGTGGCGGTCATCGATGAGGCGCTGGCGAAGAAACTCTGGCCCGACGGAGACGCGCTCGGTCAGCGGATCCAGTTCGCAGCGGATAATGCGCCGCGCGCAAAACGCGATGACGGCGGCGGCGGCACCGGCATCCAATCGAGCGGCAAGAGCAGCATCAAACCCGAAGAACCCATCGAGGTGATCGGTATTGCGGCGACATCACGCACCGACGTTTTCGAGAAGCAACCGCGCGGCACGATCTACGTGCCGTTCGCACGCGGATTCCAGGCTGAGACATTCTTTTTCATTCAGTTCGCATCGATGAACAACGCGAACGTCGCCACGTTGGCGGATTCAGTTCGCAGAACGGTGCGCGAGGTCGACCCGAACCTGCCGATTCTCTCGCTCAAGACTTTCTCGCAGCATCTCGACGCGAACATGGAAATGTGGGCGATTCGTGCCGCCGCCGCGATGTTCTCGATCTTTGGCGCGCTTGCGCTACTGCTCGCGATCGTCGGCGTTTACGGCGTGAAAGCGTACTCCGTGGCGCGGCGGACGCGCGAGATCGGCATTCGGATGGCGCTCGGCGCGCAACGCGAAGCGGTGCAGTGGATGATCATGCG
The DNA here is from genome assembly GCA_902810735.1 of Verrucomicrobiota bacterium. GTDB lineage: Bacteria > Verrucomicrobiota > Verrucomicrobiia > Chthoniobacterales > UBA10450 > CADDYX01. Next base: position 1,551 of record CADDYX010000214.1, read on the forward strand.
GGAAGGCGCGCTGATGCTCGGAACCGGCCTCGCGATCGGGCTGCTGCTCGCGATGGCGACGGGAAAACTGCTTTCCGGCATGTTATACCAGGTTGGAGCGTTCGATCCGATTTCGTTGGCGACGGCGCCGCTGCTCCTTGGAATCGCGACGTTAATCGCAACGTGGTTGCCGGCGCGCCGCGCGACGCGCATCAGCCCGATGGCCGCGCTGCGGACCGAATGAATTAAACGGATGCAACCGGCGTCGCCGGCTGCTGCGGCGTCGCGCGTTTGTTGCCCATTGCCGCGCGCACGAAATTCTGTCCGATTTCCCACATTGGGCCCGGGAACTTGCGGCAGTCGGTGAGCACGTCGTCGAGCGCAGCGACAAAGAGATCGACTTCTTTTTCGCCGATGATGAGCGGCGGCAGAATCTTGACGACGTCCATCGCGTGGCCGGCGACTTGCGTGAGGATTCGGTGCTTGCTCAGCATCTGCGTCACGACCATTTGCGCGAACAGCACCTTGTCGACTTTGTGGAGGAGCTTCCACGCCATCTTGAGTTTGAATTCGGTCGGCTCGTGGAATTCGATCGCGATGATCAGCCCTTTGCCGCGCACTTCTTTAATGAAGGAATGCTTAGTGCGGAGCGCGTCGATGCGCTGGATGAGCATCTCGCCCATGCGCGCGGCGTTCTCGATCAGCTTCTCGTCGTCGATAATTTCCAGCGCCGCGAGTCCGCAAGCCATCGCGAGATTGTTGCGGCCGAAGGTGGTGGAATGGACGACGCATCGGTCCATCCGCGAGAACGTTTTCTGGTAGATGTCCCGTCGCGCGACGATCGCGCCGCACGGCACGTAACCGCCGCTCAACGTCTTCGCGAGCGTGATGATATCCGGTTCGAGATTCCAGTGTTCGAACCCGAACATTTTGCCGGTGCGCCCAAGGCCGGTCTGCACTTCATCGCAAATCAGCAGCGTGCCGTGCTTGCGGCAAAGCTCCTGCGCGCGCTGGTAGAAATCGCCCTTCGGATATTTGCAGCCCTTGCCCTGCACGGGCTCGATCACGAACGCGGCGACATCGCGTTTCGCGAGCTCGCGGCCTAACGAGTCGATGTCGTCGAGCGAAATTCGCGTGTCCCATTCATCCATCAGCGGCCCGAAACCTTCGGTGAAACTCTCGCAGCCCATGAGCGACAGCGAGCCGAGGCTCAAGCCGTGAAACGCGCTCTCCAGCGAGAGCACGCGTTTCCGCTGCGTCGCTGCGCGCGCGAATTTCAACGCGCCTTCCATCGCTTCGGTGCCGGAGTTGCAAAAGAAGACGGCATCGAGATGCGGCGGTGTGCGCTTCGTAATCGCTTCCGCCAGCAATCCGCTGAGCAGCGAGCAATCCATCTGCACCATGTTCGGCAGGTCGAGATCGAGTACATCCCGAATCGCCTTCTTCACCACCGGATGATTGCGCCCGACGTTGAAGACCGAATAGCCGCTCAGGAAATCGAGATACGCTCGATTATCCATGTCGTAGAGGTAAGCGCCTTCAGCACGCGCGTAGACTTTGTCGAACCCGATCACGCGCTGCGCGGCAACCAGCGTGCGGTTGAGATGCTTGTGGTGCAGCTCGTAGTTCTCGCCCAAGCGCGCAGCGATGATTTCCTTTAGCTCCAGCGGCATATGAGGCTATCGCCGACGTTTACCGTTCTTGCTCACCGGCTCAAGGTCGCTGACTGACTCGAGATCGACAGTCCAATATCCGCCCTGGCCTTTCCAAAGAATTGCGATGCGCTCCTCTTCCGGCTCGATCGAAATAAATTCGGGATGGGGAACTGGCCACAGCCGTCCATCAGGCATTCGCAACCCGAAGGGCTGGAATGGTGTTTCGTGGAGACGATCACGCAATGCCTCAGCAGTCACGCCGGCAACCGTACGCGAAAAGCCGCAGAGTTCACGCGGAACTCTGCGGCTCAAATGCGCGAACTGCTTCGCGATTAGTCCTGATCAACCACGACCTTCGTCACGGTCGTGCTGCCCGGCTCGTCGTAATAGACGTGCACCGGAACGCCGGGGCGAATCATCGAAGCTTCGATGGTTTTGCCGGCCTTGTTCACGTAGGTGACCGTCTTGCCGAGCGTGTAGGTGACCGGATCGGTCACGCCGACGCGGCGCACAACAATCGTCTTGCCGGGCGAGAACGTGGTCACCGTTCCTTCGGTCGACGTGGTCGTCGTCTCGGTGGTGGTGGTGTTCGTCGTCGGCTTCGCCGTCGTGCTTGTCGTTTCGCTCGTCGTGCTGGTCGACGGGCTGGTGGTGGTTTCAGTGGTGGTGCTGGTTTGCGCGAACGCGAGTGGCGCGATCAGCGCGCAACCAACGGTAATAAGTGTCTTCTTCATTTGGTTTCCCTTTCGTTGTTTACTCTTCGGAGCTGGGCGGGTCGACGGACGCCATCCGCCTGCCAATCCCTGCCGTAATTTGTTAGACCGAAGGCGCGGTTCCGGTATTCAACCAAATCACGCAGGCGACTCCGAGGCCGTTCGCGAGTTGAGCACGATTCCGCATCGGCTAAGCTCGCCACAAATGGCCGCTGCCGAGCCCGCTGTTACTCCGGAGATTGTCGCGAAGCACGGACTGACGCCGGACGAGTTCGAGCGCATCAGACGCATCCTTGGACGCGAGCCGAACTTCACCGAGCTCGGCATCTTCTCCGTGATGTGGAGCGAGCATTGCTCGTACAAAAACTCGCGCAAAGAGCTCAAGAAATTTCCGACGACCGGACCGAACATTCT
>CADDYX010000215.1 GCA_902810735.1 Verrucomicrobiota bacterium
GGTACGGTACGTCTTCGTCAACCGTTGAACGTCGAGAACGTGTGCTGATGTCATTGACCGAGAGCGCGGGCTCGTTTTGCTTACGCCAAATCAAGAGGGGCGCATGGGGAAAATGAGAATTCGATTCTGGGCAATTGCGCTGGCGCTTGGGCTGCTCGCATCAACGGCCGCCGCGCAGAAAAACATCGTCTTCCTCGGCGACAGCTTAAGCGCGGGCTACGGCGTCGAGCCGAGTCAGGCGTTCCCCGCGTTAATCGCTGATAAAATTCGCGACGAAAAGCTGCCTTACACCGTCGAGAACGCGGGCGTCAGCGGCGACACGACTGCCGGCGGGTTGCGGCGGATCGACTGGCTCCTGCAGAAGAAGATCGACGTGCTCGTGCTCGAGCTTGGCGGCAACGACGGGCTGCGCGGCCTGCCGGTTTCGGCGATGAAATCCAATCTGCAGGCGATCATCGCGAAGGTGCGGGCCAAGAATCCCGACGCAAAGATTGTCATCGCCGGCATGCAAATTCCGCCGAACATCGGGATTGCCTACTCGGCGGAATTCCGACGCGCGTTTGAAGAAGTCGCCGCGGCCAATCATGCGACGCTGATTCCCTTTCTCCTCGATCGCGTGGGCGGCATCGCCAACCTGAACCAGGACGACATGATTCACCCGACGGCCGCCGGGCACCGCATCGTAGCGGAGACAGTCTGGCGAGTTCTCGAACCGATCCTCCGCGCGGCGAGCTGAGACTTTCCAAGGCGGTTGGCACAACCGCCTCTACAATGCCAGATGAGCACCTTCCGGATCGATGGCTGCACTGCTTTGATTACCGGCGCCTCCGCCGGGCTCGGAGCAGAGTTCGCGCGACAACTCGCCTCGCGGGCCGGCGGGCTCGTGCTCGTTGCGCGGCGCGAGGAGCGGCTCGCGCAGCTGCGCGACGAACTGACGAAGCGCGATCCAAATCTCAATGTGCTCATCCGCGCGACGGACTTATCGCGGAGCGAAGACGTCGCCGCGCTTTGCGACTGGCTCGAACACGAACAGATCGCCATCGATCTGCTGATCAACAATGCAGGACTGGGCGATTATGGCGACGTCTCGACCAGTGACTCTTCGCGGATAGCGGAGATGATCAACGTAAACGTCACCGCGCTCACGCTGCTGACGCGGCGCATCGTGCCTCGAATCATCGAGCAGGGTCGCGGCGCGATCGTGAACGTCAGCTCTTCCGCCGGTTTTCTGCCGATTGCCGGCATGGCGATTTACGCGGCAACAAAGGCGTACGTCACGAGTTTCTCCGAAGCGCTGCGAATGGAATTGCGCGGCAGCGGTGTTGGCGTCACCGCAGTTTGTCCCGGGCCGGTGCACACGGAGTTCAACACCGTTGCGAAACGGCGCGGCGCGAAGGCGCGCACCGCGCCGGAGTTCACGCACGTCTCGGCTGCAGCTGTGGTCCGCGCGACGTTGCGCGCCGTCGAACGCGATCAGCCGCTCGTCATCCCAGGCCTGGTGATGAAGATCGGAATGGCGCTTATTCGCGCCACGCCAATGCCGCTTCTGCGGTTCGCGGCGCGATTCGACCGCGCCCGCTGATCGTCAGCTCTTCTTGTATTTCACCGAACAACCGTAAGGCCGTGAGTGTGGCGTGCTGACCGGTTTGCCCGACATCGTCTCGTCGAGAGCGACCTTCACGTAATTCGTCGAGCTTGCGATGTCCGACGGGTTAGGCGTCGCTTTGCTGTCGATTGCGCCTTCGTAGACGATCTTGCCGTCGGGATCGATAACGACCATGAACGGCGTGTTCTTTGCGCCATACATCTGTCCGACTTTGCCGTCGCCATCGAGCAATAGCGCCGTCTGCTTCGTTTTCCAGCCGTTCATGATCTTCTCGGCCTGATCGGCGGTGAGATTCCCCTGCTCGCCAGGCGCATTGGAATCAATCGTCAGCCACGCGACGCCTTTGCTCGTGTATTCCTGCTGCAACTTTTGCATGTTGCCGCTGCCGTAGTGCTTCTTCACGAATGGGCACTCCGGGTTGAACCACTCGAGCACGACATATTTGCCTTTGTAATCGGCGAGCGACTGCGTTTTTCCGTTGGTATCGGGCGCGGAGAATTGCGGGGCAGCGCTGCCGACCGGCGGTGGCTCGGACGCGATCGCGGCGACCGTTACGATGGATGCAAACAATGCGGTGATCAGTTTTGTTTTCATAAAAGCGTTATTCAGTAGCGACGTTCTTTCCGAGGCTCTCGAGTTTCTCGAGAACCATGTTTTTCGTCAGTAGCTCCGGAAACACGAGCGGCTCGCGGCCCGGAGGATACAAGACGTAGAGTGGGACACCCGGCCGGCCGAATTGTTTCAAAATCCTGGTGATCACCGGGTCGGCATTGGTCCAATCGGCCTTCAGCCTGACTACGCGAAACCGATCGAACGCGGCGCGGACGGCGCTGTTCTCGAGCACAGTCGCTTCGTTGAATTTGCAGGAGAGGCACCATGCTGCCGTGAAGTCGACGAAGACCGCGTTGCCCCGCGCCTGCTCGGCTGCGAGGCGCTCGGGAGTGAAACGTTGCCAGCCGTCGGCCAGCTCGCTCGCGGCAGCCGGCAGGCGAGTTTGAGAAAATTTGATGCCGATGAAGTAGATGCCGCTGCTGACCAGGATCACGACACCGATGACGAGCGCAACGGCGCGCGTGCCGAACGACGACACGGGCGTCATGAACGCGCCGCGTAACCAGCAGGCAACGCTGATTGCGAGCAGAAAACAGACACTCCAAATCACCGCTTCGACGCCGCGCTGAGCACCGAGCACGGAGAGCAGAAAGACGAGCGTCGCCAGCAGAAGAAATCCCATTCCCTGCTTCATGTGCACCATCCATTTCCCGGGTTTGGGGAGCATGCGGAGCCAGCCAGGTTCGGCCGAGAGCAGCAGATACGGCAGCCCCATTCCGGCCGCGATCGCGATGAACATCGCCAGAATGACAATGCCCGACTGCGTAAACGCGAAGCCGAGGGCGGTGCCAAGGAAAGGCGCGGTGCACGGGGTGGCGAGAATGGTCGCGAATACGCCCTGAAAAAACGAGCCGAGGTAGCCTTCGCGTTCGGTGAAATCGATCACGCGGCGGCTGGCACCTTGCGCGAGCGTGATTTCGAAGACGCCGAAGAGATTGAGCGCGAACACGAGCACGATCACGCTCATCACGAGGACAAACGCCGGCGTCGTGAATTGGAACGCCCAGGTGATCTCGCGACCGGCGCTCTTCAGCACGATGAGCAGCAACGCGAGCCCGACGAACCACGCGAAGATGCCGGCGACGAATGCGACGCCGTTGCTGAAAATTCGGCGGCGACTTTGCCCCGCCTGCTTCACAAAGCCGAAAATTTTCAGCGAGATCACCGGCAGCACGCACGGCATCAGGTTGAGGATGAAACCGCCAATCAGTCCAAAGAGCAGAAACTTCGCGAGGCTGCCGGATGCCGGCGCGGCAGCGGTGATCGCATCAGCAGCGACGGACCACGCATTCCTGCCAGCGCCATTCTCCTGCTGGCCGAAGACGACGAGTCCGTCCAGCTTCGCGATCGACTTGTCCTGCGACTCGATGGGAATCCGGAAGGAAATCGCGTCGCCGTTCCGCTCTGTTTTCGGATGGCCGATAACGACGTTGCCGCGCGGCAGCGGGAAAAAGTCGAGTGCCGCGTAATTCGCGAGTGCCGGACTCTTCACCGTGAGCACGACATTCTCGCCTTCGCGCGACCATGTCTGGGTTGCGACATTCGCCGGCCATGATTGAGGCACCAAACTGCGATAGCGCGCGAAGAGCTCGTGGTGTGCCGGCGTGCTGCTCGCGGCGATCGGCAGTGGCAACTGCAGCTTCGCGCCGCCGGGGATGCAAATTCTCTCGCACACGAGCCACGACGCTTCGGCCGCGAGCGTTACGGTAGAGCTGCCGATCGTTGGCGGCGGCGTGATCTCCTGGAGCAGCAGGACCTCGGTGTCGTAGCCGTAAATCTGAATGTCGCCGGGTTCGACCAGCTTCAGCGGGAGCGGCCATTGGATGTCTCCTGTCTTCCACCCGCTCGGCAGGTTCCATTTGATCTCGGTCGGGATGCCGGCGTCACCCGGAAATTTCCAATAGGTGTGCCAGCCCGGCGCCATCCGCAGTAGCAACCCGACCGTGAACGGCTTTCCCGGCACGACCGCGGTGGTGTCGGCGATCAGCCGCGCGTCGACGAGCTCGCGGCCTTGATACGTCTGCGAAAAAGCAGGCGCAGTGCAGACCAGCAGCAGCGCCGCCGCGAGCAGACAAGCGGTGCGAGCCATCCG
>CADDYX010000216.1 GCA_902810735.1 Verrucomicrobiota bacterium
GCATCACGGTCGCTTCGAGAATCGTGACGCAAGTGCCTTCGCTACCCGCGAGTGCACGCGCGACGTTGAAGCCTTTCTCTGGCAGGAGATCGTCGAGATTGTAACCGGAAACGCGTCTTGGAATTTTCGGATAACGTTCGCGAATCAGCGGCGCGTATTTGTCGCGTAGCGCTTTGAGTTTGCGGTAAATCTCCGCGCGCGGTCCGCCATTGCCGATGATCGATTCCAGCTCGTCTTCGCTTGTCGCGCCGACGCGCATCCGCACCCCGCGATACGTGAAGACCTCCAGCGAATGCAAATTATCCGAGGTGCGCGCGCCGGTGCCGGCGAACTGCGCCATGACAGAATGCACGCCGCACGAATTGTTGCCGAGCATGCCGCCGATCGTGCAGTGATTATGCGTCGCCGGATCCGGCCCAAATGTGAGCCCGTGCTTCATCGCCGCATTACGGACGTTATCGAGCACGATGCCGGGCCGCACCGTCGCGAGCCGCCGCTGCGAATCGATCTGGATGATGTCGTTGAAGTATTTCGACATGTCCATCACGACTGCGACGTTGCAGCACTGCCCGGCCAGACTGGTCCCGCAGCCGCGCGACAAAATCGGCGCGCCGAACTTCCGCGCGGTCCCGATTGTGTTCGTGATGTCCTCCACGTCGCGCGGAATCACGACGCCGATCGGCACCTCGCGATAGTTGCTGCCGTCCGTCGCGTAGAGCGCGCGCGACCCGTCATCGAAACGCACTTCGCCGCGGATGTTGCCGCTCAGTTCATCAGCTAAACCAGCAGCGTCGCCGCTGAATTTCGGCGCGTTGTACTGGTGATCGGATTGCGAGCGGATGCGTGAAGGAGCAGCGGTGGTCATGATTCATCCAATTCATGCGCGGAGAGCCAAAGCCCGGCCGCAATCTCGCCCACGCAGAACAGCCGGGTTTGGTCCCGATGTTCGGCGAACCACTCCGCACCCGCGCGCATCCACTCAGGCCCCATTTTCCAGAATAGAGAATACCGCCGCGGATAAAGGAGACCGACGACGCCTTCACCAATCATCATGAGCCCGAGCAACTCGAGTCCGTGTTTTGCCATGCGTTTTGTTTTCATCTTCAGATCCGATACCGCTCCGCGTCCGCCCGTTTGAGATCGAGACCGATGCCAGATCGCGAAAGATCCGGCGCAAGCGCGCCGTTCTCCGGCTGCGGCACGCCTTCGAAAAACATGTTTTCAATCCGGACATGGTCGTGGAAGTACTCCGCGTGAATGAATGGCCGCGCGGCGCAGCCGACGTGCAGATGCAATGCCGGCGCGCAGTGCGATGAGAGCGGCAGGTGATGCGCTTCGCACAATGCGCTCGCTTGCAGAAATCCAGTGAAACCGCCGCAGCGCGTTGCGTCGGCTTGCAGGACGTCGACCGCGCCGGCGTCGAGCATGCGTTTGAAATCGTCGATCGTGAATGCGTATTCGCCGACGGCGATGTTCATGCCGGGCGGACCGTCGTCGCGGATCAAGCGCAGACCGTCGAGATCATCGAACGAGACCGGTTCTTCGAACCAGCTCACGTTCAATTCAGAAAAGGCGTAGGCGAGTTCGAGCGCTTGTTTGCGCGAATACGCGCCGTTCGCATCGACGAACAATTCCGCCTCTTCGCCGATCGCCTCGCGCGCAGCGGCAACGCGCTGCGGATCACTATTCGGTTCGCGCCCGATCTTCATTTTCACGCGCGGAATTCCTTCTTCGACCCAGCCGCCGAGTTGTTCCTGCAGGTTGTCAGTGGAGTATGAGGTGAAGCCACCGCTGCCGTAGACCGGCATTGCGTCGCGCACCTCGCCTAACAAGTGCACGAGCGGCAGATCGAGCAGCTTCGCTTTCAAATCCCACAGCGCCGTGTCGACCGCCGAGATCGCCATCGAGGCGATCCCCGGCCGGCCGATATTGCGCACGTGCTGGTTCATCGCCATCCACGCGCCGCTCACGGAAAGTGCGTCGCATCCGATTACGAGGTGCTTCAGTTCGTCCTCGATCAGCGTCGCCGCCGCGGTGCTCGCGTAGGTGTAGCCTAACGAGTGCTTGCCCGCCGCACTCGCCTCGACCAGCACTATCGTCGTGCTGTCCCACTCGTAAGTGCCGTCGGATTCCGGCGCGTCGGTGGGAATCTTGAACGCGGACACCTGCAGACTTTCAATGCGTGGCGTGTGCCGCATGACCCCGGTGCCCGTGTGCGTGTTCGTGCTGCCCGCGGAAGTGCAGGTAAACGAGAATCCCGCCGGTGATGATCGCAACGACGTTTAGCCACGTCGTGTAGTTCCACTCGAACGATGCGTGTGCCATCGCCGGCTCGGCATTGGCGGACGGCGGAATCAATCCGAAGGCGGCGAAGAGCAGATCGACGATGATGCCGGCGCCAACCATTGAGACGAAGAGCACGCCGGTGATGTAGGCCGCCGCTTTGCCGCCATAATATTTCCCGTACGCGGCGATGAGCGGCAGCACGATGAGATCGCCGTAGATGAACGCAATCACGCCGCCGAAGCCGCAGCCGCTCGCCCAAAGCAAACTGGCCAGCGGGATGTTGCCAACTGAGCAGACGAACGAAGCGACCGCGACTATCGGACCGACGATGGCGTTCTCGAAGAGCCGCAGCGCGTAAGGTCCATTGCTCAGGAAGAGCGCCTGCCACCAGTTCTTCGGCACCAGCACCATCAGAAATCCGGCGATCAGCACGCCAATGAGGATTTCTTTCCAGAGCATCGACCAATCCATGAAGAACGCGTCGGCCGTGCGCTGGAGTGTCGTGCGGTCGCCGCCGCTCATGTGATGATGGTGGTGACCACAGCCGTTGTCGTCGGTTTCGCCGTGCTCGCGCGCTTCTTTGACCAGCTTGTTAGGCGAAGTGAGCGCAACGAGCAGCCACATAATCGCGACCATGACGAATGCGCCGATCACTTCCGCGAGCACGAAACGCCAGCCCATCAGCATCCAGAGAACGATGCCGAGTTCGACCACGAGATTGGTCGAGGCGAGCAGGAACGCGAGCGACGGCACCAGGTCGGCGCCTTTCTTGAACGCAGTCTTCGTCGCCGCTGCGGCTGCGTACGAGCACGACGAACTCGCCGCGCCGAAGCCCATCGCGAGCGCGACCGATTTGAAACCCGTGCGGCCGAACAGCTCCGCCATCTTTTCTTTGCTGACGAAGACCTGCATCGCGGCCGAAATCCCGAAGCCGAGGACGAGCGCCCAAAGCATTTCCCACAGCATCGCCGCCGCGCCGTAGAGACCTTGAGTGAACCAGTTCATCGTTTCAGGAGGTTAACCAAGGAGGCACAGAGGACACGGAGATGCGAAAAAATGGGGCGCGGGTGAGCGGCTCCGATCAAAAACACCAAAATTCCTCCGTGTTCTCCGTGCCTCTGTGGTCCATCAATCCTTGTGCGGCACGAACGAATCCATCGCGTCTTTGAACGTTTGCCGAATGATGCCGAGCTCTTCGGGGTCACCTTTGAAGAGCGCTTTCGCGTAAGCCTCCGCCTGCGAGAAGGTGATGTGCGGTGGCAGCGTCGGCACATTCGGATCGGTGTAAGCCTCGAATACGCACGGCCGATCGGACGCGAGTGCCTGCTCCCATGCGTCTGCGATTTGCTCCGGCTTATCGACGAAGATGCCGCGCAACCCGAGCATCTCCGCGTATCGCGCGTAGGGAAAATCGGGCACGTCCTGCGACGCCTCGAACTTCGGATCGCCGGCCATCGCACGCTGTTCCCACGTCACCTGGTTGAGGTCGCGATTATTGAGCACGAGCACGATCAGCCGCGGATCGCTCCATTCTTTCCAATACTTCGCGATCGTGATCAGCCCGTTGTTGCCGAGCATCTGCATCGCGCCATCTCCGACCAGTGCAATTGCGACGCGTTCGGGATAACAAAATTTCGCCGCAATCGCGTACGGCACGCCGGGGCACATCGTCGCCAGATTTCCGGAAAGCGACGCCATCATCCCGCGGCGAATCTTCAAGTCGCGCGCGAACCAATTCGCCGACGAGCCGGAGTCCGATGAGAGAATGCAATTGTCGGGCAGCTTGGGCGACAATTCCCAGAACACGCGCTGCGGATTGATCGGATCGGCGGCGTTCATGGCGCGCGCTTCCAGCACCTTCCACCAATCCTCGATTTCCATTTCGAGCATCTGCCGCCAGGAGCGGTCTTCCTTCCGTTGCAGCAGCGGAATGAGCGCGCGCAACGTTTCCGCACTGTCACCCAGCAGATTCACTTCCATCGGAT
>CADDYX010000217.1 GCA_902810735.1 Verrucomicrobiota bacterium
ATGCGGCAGCAGAGCCAGGGCGGACAGTCATCCGACCGAGCGCGGTCAACGGCACAGCCGCCGCGCTGAAGTGTAGAGGTGCTTGTGCCAAGCACCTGTCGCTGGGTTAGGCGGTTGGCACAACCGCCTCGACATCGGATCGGCCGTTCTTGTTGTGCCGTTCCCCGCAAATGATCGCGTGGGCGCGGCGGCCCTGCGTCCAAAGTCGGCTTGGTTCCTGCTCACCAAAAGGCATGATCATGTCGCCGCTCTCCGCTCCCCTGCAGCCGAAACTCGCGACGGCGCAGCTCATCGCCACTCTCCAGCACGCGCTTGACCGCAAATACGAGCAGATGCGCGAGGCCGCACGCCGCCGATGGGAAATCGCGAACGCCGGACGAGTCGATCCGAGCGACGCCTGCGTCCGCGTGCGCATCGCCCCGCGCCCGGTGCATTGACGCGCTAGCGGTCACGCCGCGCGTTGTAATTTCAGCCGCAGATTGCGCGCTTGGCATCTCGCCGAAGCTGCCTTTATTGGCGCATGAAGAAACTCCTGCAGATCAGCGCCTTGACCATCGCGGTTTCGGCTTTCGCCATTTCACCCGCTCCCGCGCAAACCAAGAAAACCGCCGCGAACCAGCCGGCCGCCCAATCGAAGATCAGCAAGGCTGACGCAGAGCGTCTCGTCACGCAGAGAAATCCGGGCGCTACCGTTCTGAACACGGTGGAGGCGACGGTGAAGGGTCAGAAGGTCTGGGCGGTAAGCATCGTCGGCACCGGCGGGAACGTCAGCCGGAAAGCCTACGTCGACGAGGAAACGGGCAAAATCAGCTACTAGGCTGCGGGCGTCCGCGTTGTAGCGAATGTAGCGGCGCTTGTGTCAAGCGCCGGACCCGCTTGAGAAGGCGCTTGGCACAAGCGCCTCTACAATGTCACTCTTTGGCGTGGCCGATGGCCCGCCGCGACTGGCGGTCGTATTCCAGAATTACGACCCGCCGCTCTACTTCGTCACATTCAACACTAATCGACGCCGGAAATTACTGGCGAATAAGAATGTGCATGAACAACTGATCCAGTTCGCGTCTGCCGGTGTTGAGCGCGGGATCGCTATCGGGCGTTACGTGATCATGCCTGATCACATCCATCTCTTCGCCCGAGGCAGCTCCGAGTATCCGCTCACACAGTGGATGCGCCTCTTAAAGCGACGGCTATCGAAAGGTATTGCCGGCGTCGCGGGACCACATTGGCAGAAGGGGTTCTTCGACCATTTGCTTCGGCATCGTGAGAACTATGCCGAGAAGTGGGATTACGTGCGGCAGAATCCAGTGCGCGCCGGGTTCGTAGCAAATCCTGATGAATGGCCGTGGCAAGGTGAAATCGTCAGGCTGGAAACGTTGTAGCGGCGCTTGTGTCAAGCGCCGGACCCGCTTGAGAAGGCGCTTGGCACAAGCGCCTCTACAACGATCGAGCGCGCGTTGCCATAACGCGGTCAGTGGCTGAGATTGGAAGCGTTATGGGACACAGCCAAGGCAGAACCAACGTCCAGAAACGCAAGGCGCGCCGGAAAAAGACAGAGCGGCTCGCCGCCGGCAAAAAGAGCGGCAAGGCGGCGAAGTAGTTCGCGCCTGCGCGCTCGCGCCACTCCCAGGGTGCGGTTCCACATTTCCCGGCGATCACGCTGTTGATAATATGCGTGTGCGGGTATATACTACCGCTGTTATGAAGTTGACCGAATTGAAAGCGGTGTTGCGCGCGAATCCCAATGCACCGGTCCGAGTGGCGTTGCCAGATGGCGACGAAATACCGGCGCATTTCCATGTCACCGAAGTCGGTGACGTCGCGAAACGGTTCATCGATTGCGGCGGGATGCTGCACCAGACGAGCCACACCTGTCTGCTCCAGACCCATGTGGGCGACGATGTGGAGCACCGGCTCACGGCCGGAAGATTTGGGAAGATCCTGGAGCTCGGCGCGCGGGTGTTGCCGCACGACGATATCGAAGTGGAGGTGGAATACGATTGCTGCGTCACGGCGCAGTATCCGGTGCTGAGCGCGCGAGCAGGCAGCGGCGGAATCGAAGTTCAACTCGGCGAGAAGCGCACCGCATGTCTGGCGAAAAGCAGAGCTGAAGCGTCTAAAGAACCGGGCTGCTGCGGGAGCGGCAGCGAAACGGCAGAGGTAGCCGGCTGCTGCGGTTGACATTCCGAAACGTTTGCTGCGCGTGCGGCGATCGCCCGACGAGCTGAGATGAAGCTGGCGCAGGTCTATCGCTGTCTGGCGGATCCAACACGGCTGCGCATTTTACATTTGCTCGCGCAGACACCACTCTGCGTCTGTCACTTCGAAGAGATCCTGAGCGAGCCACAGGTGAAGATTTCGAAGCACCTCGCTTACCTGCGCAGCCGTGGGATGGTTACGGGGAAACGGGCGCAGAATTGGATGATCTACTCGATCGCGGAAAACGCGCCCGCTGAGCTGCAGCCGAGCGTCAGGCTGCTGCGCGAAGCGGCGCCGACTGACCCGGTGCTCACGCGCGATCTTCGCCGGTTGCAAAAACTCGCCTGTTGCCGCGACGCGCCGAAAGGCGCGCTCGAGGTCCCGCGACTGAAGGGAACGCGCCGCCGAGACTAACGTGCAGAGATCGGCGGCGATCACGCGCGGCAGCGTTGTGGCCACGCCAGGTCATCACCTTTCGACCAGCGGGAGTAGCGCGCGGGAACTGCGCAAGGCGGGAGCGGTTTGCTTACGCGACCTGTCGGCTTCCGGGTCGGACTTACTTCTTCTCGAGAAGAGGCAGGAAAGCGTCATAGCCGTCCTGTTTCATTCGCTCCTGCGGAACGAACCGGAACGCGGCGGAAACCATCGCGTACTGCTGGCCGGTGGGTGATTTCGGATCGGAAAAGAGATAGCCGAGATGAGCGTTGCTGCGTTTGGCGCGCAGCTCGACGCGACGCATGTCGTGAGAAGTGTCGATGCTCTGAACCAGAAGATCGTTCGAGATCGGTTTCGTAAAGGTGGGCACGCCGAGGCCGGCGTCGTATTTGTCGAGTGAAGTGAAAAGCGGTTCCCCGGTGATGACGTCGCAGTAGAGGCCGGCGCGTTGATTGTTCCAGAACTCGTTCTGGAATGGCGTCTGGCTGCCGCCTTCCCGCACGACGTGGTACTGCTCGGCCGTCAAGCGGTGTCGCAGGACATCGTCGGCCGGGATCGGCCGGTTCGGATCGAAGCCGGTCGTCTCGTTTTTCTCTTTCTGCGCGAGGATGAAGAAGTAGATGCCGGCGGCGGCGAGGATGACGACGATGGCGATGCCAACGTAAGTGCTGAGGGTGGACCGTTCTTCGCTCGTGATTCTGCCGCCGTACATTGGGTTCAGAATTGAATCAGAGATTCACCGCCGCCGTCACCTGTTTTGTGCACTGACGGAGAGTGATTGCGCGTGCGTGACCGTTCCGTGACAATCGGGCTATGCGCAAGCTCCCGGGCCGGCAATCGCCAACCGTGAATACCTGCACGCGGCGTTCCGCGAAATATCGGCTCTTCCGGGCAGCGCCGGTGGTGAGTGGGATCGCGCTCGCGCTGATTGGGCTGGTGCGCGCCGAAGCAGGCAAGCCAAAGGTTCGCGCGGGTGACGCCGGCAGCGGGATGATCGCGAAAGGAGAGTGGAGCGATTGCAATACGATCAGTGAATCGCGGCAGGACGGCGAAAATCAGCTGATCACCGTCGCGATCGCCGAGAAATTCACCGGCACGCTCAACGGCAGCTACGAAGGAACCGAACGGAACATCGTGCACAAGGATGGCAGCGGCAGTTTTAACGGCAGCGGCACTTTCTCTGGTGAGGTGAACGGGCGATCCGGCACCGCGGTGATGACTTACGCCGGCACGGTGGACGCGAAAGGCGACGCGACGGCGCATTGGGTGCTCGACCAGGGAACCGATGGCCTCGCGCGAGTGGACGGTCATGGGACGTTCGAGGGAAAGCAGGTCAAGCCGGCGCCGCCAGGTTGCAGCGATCGGCAGTCACAGTCCGCGTTCAGCGGCACATACGCCGGCACGGTGCAGTTGCCGCTTTAGCGGGAGCTGTAGGGCTCGTCAGGCCGCGCCGTGGCGTCAGCGCCAGTGGCGCGGCGGGCAGTAGACGTGGCGCCCGTACGGCCGGTGATAACCGACTACGCGAACGCTGCGCGAATAATAGGCGACGGTCGGAGCGACTACGACCGGCACCGCCTGTCGTCTATTA
>CADDYX010000218.1 GCA_902810735.1 Verrucomicrobiota bacterium
GCTGCGCGTACATCTTTGGCGTAAAGACGCCGACTTCCTTGATCTCGTAGCGCGTGTCGTTGCTCATCAGCTTGATGGCCTGCTCGTCCTGGATTTTGCCGGAGACGACACGCACGTAGCCGACGACGCCGCGGTAAATATCGAAAACCGAATCGAAAACGAGCGCGCGGAGAACGTCGTCTTTCGGTACCACCGGCGGCGGAATTCGATGGACGATCGCCTCGAGGATTTCCTCGATTCCCAAACCCATCTTGGCGCTGGCGTGGATCGCTTCCTCGGCCGGAATGGCGAGGATTTCCTCGAGCTGCCGATGCACCGCCGGCAAATCAGCGTTCGGCAGATCGATCTTGTTGATCACCGGCACGATGGTGAGTCCTTGTTTGTGCGCGAGGTGAATGTTCGCGACGGTCTGCGCTTCAACGCCTTGCGCCGCATCGACGATCAGGAGCGCGCCTTCACACGCAGCGAGCGACCGTGAAACCTCGTAAGCGAAATCAACGTGGCCGGGAGTGTCGAGCAGGTTCAATCGATACGCCTGACCGTTTTTGGCCGTGTATTTCATCGTCACCGGATGCGCCTTGATCGTGATGCCACGCTCGCGCTCGAGGTCCATCGAATCGAGAAGCTGGTCCTGCTTCTCGCGCTCGTGGATTGTGCCAGTCGTCTCGAGCAGTCGATCGGAGAGCGTCGTCTTGCCATGATCGATGTGCGCGATGATGCAAAAATTGCGCGTCTGCTCGATGGCCATGGGAAGGGTGACTATGCGGGTGCGCAGGTATTGGGTCAACGGAACCGCATTGATGCGGCGCGACTGAAGTGCTACACCGCCGGTGTGCCGAAGTTGCTGATCAACGATGTTGCACACGACCTGAGCGATGAGGTCGTCACCGTTGGCCGAGCGCCGGAGAACATGATCCGGATTGACGAGCCGTCGGTCTCCGGCCGGCACGCCGAACTGCGCCTCGTCGGCAGTGATTACCAGCTCGTCGACCTCGGCTCGACCAATGGCACGCGGCTGAATGGAATCGCGGTTACGGAATCCCGACTGCGCGCCGGTGACCGGATCCGTTTTGGCAAATCGGAGGCGTGTTACGAGTGCGCACCGCAGGCTGCCGCCCAACCTTTACCGGCTACGGACGTGGTCGACGCGCGGCCGGCGGAATTCAGTGCGCGGCCGGTGGATTTCGAAAACGCGTCGCCATTCCCCGGCCGAAAAAAGGAACGGGACCCCGGCCGCACAATCGTGATGGCCGCAGCTGCGTTGGCGTTCCTGATTCTCATCGCCAGCATGGTTGCGGTCTTTATGATGCAGGCGCCGGTGTTCTAAACCGGGCGCGGATTTCGTCCGGTGTTGCTCCGCTTTCGCGCAGAGTGCGGATACTCAGCGCCGCGTGTCGCTTCGCGAGACGCTTGCCGGCTTCGTCTCTGATCAGCGCCGCGTGATAAAAGCGCGGCGGTGGAAACCGCAACGCTTCGTACAGCAGCAACTGGCGGAACGTCGAAATCAGGAGATCTTCGCCGCGGACGACGTCGCTGATCTGCATCGCCGCGTCATCAGCAACAACCGCCAGTTGATAGGCCGGCACGTCGTCGCGCCGCCAGACAACGAAATCGCCGAAATCGCTCGCGGCAACCGAATGCTGCGATCCCAGCCGCTGGTCGACGAACGACATCTGCTGGCCAGGCGGTACGCGAAACCGCCAATTGACTCCGGCCGGTTCAGCAAATTCCGCCGGCTCGAATCGCTTCGCGCGGCACGTCCCGGGATAGATCGGCTCGTCAGTGTCGTCGTGCGGCGCAGTCGCCGCGTTCAAGACATCTCGTCGCGAGCAGGTGCAAGGGTAAATCCAGCCGGCGTCGCGGAGTTGCTGCCACGCTCGCAGATAAACCGCGCGCCGCTCACTTTGCGTATACGGCGCGAACGCTCCGCCGATATCCGGACCTTCGTCCCAGCTGAAACCCAGCCAGCGCAGATCCTCAAGCAGCGCATCGCGGAACTCGGCTTTGCAACGCGCGACGTCGATGTCTTCGACCCGCAACACGAGGCGGCCGCCGGCGGCGCGAGCGCGTTCCTGCGCGATCCAGAACGTGGCCGCATGACCGAGATGAAGATAACCGGTCGGTGAAGGTGCGATACGGCCGCGGTAAGGTGTCATGTGTAGCGTGGTCGAAACATCATCGCTTGCAAACGGCGGCGGATTCCTCGACTTCGCTCGGAATGACAAGTGCGCACAAGCGCCTCCTGCTTTGGGACATCGACGGCACCCTGGTGAACACCGGGCATGCCGGCGTTCACTCGCTCATGCGCATCGTGCGCGAGCGATTCAGCGCGAATGACGACCTGCGCGACATCGAGATCGCGGGGAAAACCGATCGCGCGATCGTGTCCGACATTCTGGAGAAGTACGGCGAACCCACGACCGACGAAAACATCCGCGCGTTTGCCGCGGATTACATCGCGGGATTGCGCGATGAGCTGCCGCGGCGAAACGGCAAAGTGCTTCCCGGTGTGCTCGACATTCTCAACCGCACCAGCCGGCGTGCCGATATCGTGCTTGGCCTGCTGACCGGAAACCTGCACGAAGGCGCGAAGTTGAAGCTGGAGCATTACGGGCTCTGGCACTTTTTTGAATTTGGCGCGTTTGCCGACGATCACCACGATCGCAATGAGCTCGGCGCCTTCGCACGGCGGCGAGCGCAGGAACGACATGGCCACGAATTCGATGCGGCGCAGATCGACGTAATCGGCGACACCGGCCACGACATCGCGTGCGGAAAAGCGTTCGGCGCCCGCACGATTGCAGTCGCGACGGGCGGCTGGTCCCGCGAACGACTGGCGGCGCAGCAGCCGGATTTCCTGCTCGACGATCTGTCGAACATCGCTGAGGTGGCGAACGACCTCGGCTGGTTCGCGTTCTGACGCACGCGACCGCACCGCGCCGGACGAATCGCTATTGATATGCCACTTCGCGACCCCCCGAACGTTTTATCGCTCAAAGGCGAAATAGATCTGCACGTGTCGCCGTCGATTGCTTCTTCGCTCGCGGCGATGATCGAGGAGAAACCTGCCCGCCTCGTCGTCGACATGTCGGACGTTACTTACATCGACAGCTCGGGACTCGCGGTGCTGATCGAAGCGATGCAAAACATCGAGGCGAAAGGCGGGAAGTTTATGCTCGCCGGATTGCAGCCAAACGTCCGCCCGATTTTCGAGATCGCGCGGCTGGACCAGGTATTCATGATTTATCCGGACGTTGACCTCGCGCTCGCCGCGACCTGAAGCAAAACGTCGAGCGTCCGGCTGACGTTCACGGCGATATCGAATGCCGTAGCAAGCTGCCGATTGCGCGCTGCAGCTTCGTCGCGCCGCACGGGATCGCGCCACCGATCAATTGCGCCGGCGATCGCGGCGACATCCCCCACGTCGACGATGCTGCCGTGGCTTTCGTTTTCGATGATCTCGGAAAAGCCGTTCGCGGTCGTCGTAATCACCGGCAGGCCGGCGGCGAGCGCTTCAAGACACGCATTCGAGAACGGGTCGTAAATGGTCGGTAGAAGGAACAGGTCGGCGGCTCCGTAGAGAGGTGCGATCTCGCTGACTTCTCCGAGGTGCCGCACGCAGCGCGACTGGTACTGATTCGCAGGTCCGCGGCCGGCAACCAGCAGCTGCACATCCGCCTTGCACGATTCGACAGCTTTGATCGCGGTCTCGAGACCTTTGCGCTCCCAGCCGGTGCCGGCAAAAAGCACCACGAGCGAACTTGCGGGAATCCGAAGCTGATCGCGCACTGCCTCTCGACTTGCGCGAGCGCCGGTGAATTCGCCAATGGGAACGCCGTTGTAGATGACCTCAATGTTTGACGCGTCGTAGCCGTAGAACTCGACGATCTCGTTTTTCACCATGTGCGAATTCGCGATCACGCGGCGCGCACCGCGTTGCCAAAAGAGTGACTCGTCCAGGCGGACCAATGCTGGGTGCTTCGGGTTGATGCGGCGCAGCAGCGTTTTGACCGCGCCCTGCCCGGGGGAACGACGCTGGAGCCAGGCGGCGTGGACACCATCTCCCGCGCGATAGACATCGCACCGCCAGACACGCTCCAAGCTCATCAGAACGTCGCACACCGACCGCGGCCGATGCCGTTCG
>CADDYX010000219.1 GCA_902810735.1 Verrucomicrobiota bacterium
GCTCGGCAGCGTGTGGACGCAATCAAGATCATCCTCGACGCGGGCGTGCCCGGATTCGAGTTCAACCGACTCGACGTCAACATCGCGCGCGCAATTGCCGACGCCGCCCATGCACACAAGCTGCCGGTGGCGGTTCACACGGCGGTTAGCCGCGATGTCGTCGACGCTGTCGCGATTGGCGCTGATTCGATCGAACACGCATCGGAGATTCCCGACGCGACGCTGCCGGAAATGAAAAGCCGCGGCGTTGCCTACGATCCGACACTGTCTGTCGTCGAAGGCTTCTCGAATTTGATCAAGGGCGACGCTTCGCTGCTCAAACGCTCGCTCGTTCAGCAGGTCAGCGACAAAGAGCTGATCTCCGGGACAGCCGACATGTTCGCGGGAGACAAGCTCAAGGGAATGCGCGAAGCGATGAGCAAGTTTCCGATTTCGCTCGAAAGCGCGAGCCGCAATCTGGTCAAAGCGTGGCGCGGCGGAGTCACGCTCGTGACCGGATCTGATGCAGGTAATCCGCTCGTCTTGCACGGCCCGACCGTTCAACACGAGATCGAGCTCTGGACGGCGGCCGGCATTCCGGTCGACGTCGCGCTGCAGGCGGCAACGCTGAACGCCGCGAAGCTTCTGCGCATCGAGAACCGCTGCGGCACCGTCGAGCCGGGCAAGGAAGCGAGTCTGCTCGTGGTCGACGGCAATCCGTTACAGGATGTGCACGCGCTGTCGGCGATCTCGAGCGTGTTCTTCAAAGGCGAGCGCGTGGCGCGTCCGGATTTGTTCGACCAGAAATGACCACGCTCTCCTCGATGTGTAGGCGCGGTTTACATGTGACATGGCTCGCGATCTCAATCGCTATCGCGCACGCTCAAGGCCCGGCGCCAACGCCGTTCAGTTCGCCCATCGGCTCGCCGCCGCCTGTCGGGAAACCGCCCGAAACACCGGCCAAACCGCACGCGCTCACCCGCGATGATCTGGAAGCCTTTCTCGATGCGCTGATTTCATCGCAAATCGAAAACCGCAACATGGCCGGCGTGGTGGTCGGCGCGGTCAAAGACGGGCAGGTGCTGCTGACCAAGGGCTATGGATACGCTGATTACGCGAAGAAGAAGCGCATCGTGCCGAGCGAGACGCTCTTCCGCCCCGGCTCGGTTTCGAAGCTGTTCACGGCGACGGCCGTGATGCAGCTCGTCGAACAAGGCAAGCTCGACCTCGATCGCGACGTCAACGATTACATCGATTTCAAAATTCCGAGCACCTATCCGCAGCCGGTCACGTTGCGGCGATTGCTGACGCACACGGCGGGATTCGAAGAAACGCTGAAGAATCTCTTCGTCGCCGATGCGAAATCGATGCGGCCGCTGCGCGATTATCTCGTGGCATCGATGCCGGCGCGGATTTTCCCGCCCGGAAAAGTGCCGTCGTATTCGAACTGGGGGCTCACGCTTGTCGGCTACATCGTGCAGCGCACCACGGGCGAAGGATTTGGAAGTTACATCAGCAAACACATTCTCCAGCCGCTGCGAATGGAGCGCTCCACGTTCCTCCAGCCGCTCCCGCCGGAGCTCGCCGAGCAGATGTCGAACGGATACAAGTTCGCGACCGACAAACCGCTCGGTTTCGAGTTCGTCCAGGCAGCGCCGGCCGGCGCGCTTTCCGCCACGACCGACGACATGTGCCGCTTCATGCTCGCGTTCCTCGGCAACGGCACGCTCGAGGGCGCGACGATCCTGAAACCTGAAACGGTGCAGCAGATGGAATCGCGCCAGTTCGAGTCACATGCCGCACTCAACGCCACCGGGCTCGTGTTCATGCAGTACAACATGAACGGCATCACCGCGTGGGGACACGGTGGCGACACGATCGCGTTTCACAGCGATCTCTGGATTGTGCCGGAAGCGCAGTTCGGGTTTTACATTTCGTATAACAGCGCGGCTCCGCGACCGGGCGGCGGACGCGGTGAGGTGATGCGCGCGCTGTTCGACCGGTATTTTCCGGAAGCGCCGACACACGAGAGCGCCGTCGACACGAAAACCGCGCAGGACGATGCGCGCGCTGTCGCCGGCACCTACGAGTCGTCTCGTCGTTCGGACACAACGTTCTTGAAAATGACGGCGCTGCTCGGCGAATCGACTGTGCGCCCGAATCGCGATGGCACGATCAGCATCGACAGCTCGAAAAATCTGCGCGGTCAGCTGAAGCGCTGGAAAGAGACCGGGCCGCTCGTCTACCATGAAGTGGATGGTCCGGAGAAAATCGCGTTCCGCCGCGACGCGAACGGTCGCGTCACCGATCTGCTGATCCAGCCGGCAGTCCTCGCCGCGCAGCGGACGGCGTGGTACGCGAGCAAGTCGTTCTTGATGCCGGTCATCGGCGTCAGCGTCGGCCTCATCGTGTTGACGGTTATCCTCTGGCCGGTCGCGGCGCTCGTGCGCCGACGCTACCAACGGCCGCTGTTTGCCGACCGAACGAACCGGATGCTTTATCTCAGCTCGCGAGTGGTTTGCCTGGCGGTTTTCGTGTGGTTAGTGCTCCTCGCAATCCTCGGCATGCGCGCCGAGACAGATATCTCGCTGCTCGGCGACGCGATGAATCCCTGGCTCATGACGCTGCACGTTCTGGCTTGGATCGCAGCCGCGGGAATTTTGCTGCTGTGTTTTGCGGCGGTGCGATTCTGGCGCACACCCGCTTTGGGGTTATGGCTGCGCGCGCATGCCACGCTGCTGGCAATCGCGCTGATCGCCTTCGTCTGGTTCGCTGCGTATTGTCACCTGCTCGATCCTTCCCTGAAATTCTGACCCATGTCGCTCCGCATCTTTCTTGTCGCCGTGCTGCTGGTCGCTCCGCTTTGCCGCGCCGACGCCTACGGTCCGATCGGCCACCAGATTGTCGGGGCGATCGCTGACACCCGGCTCGCCAACACCCCAACCGGCGCCAAAGTCACTGCGCTGCTCGACGGCTTCACTTTGCAGAAGGCCGCCGTCGTGCCGGATGAAATCAAAGGCTGGGACAAACGCGGTGCCGATGATCCCGGAATATTCCACTACTCATCAAAGCCGCGGATCGACGCGCAGCTGCGCGACTTCTGGCGCGCCAATCCGCCGACGCAGGACCGCAACTCGCCGATCCCGTCCCATCACTGGTTTCATTACACCGATGTGCCGATTCTCGACCTCGAGAAATATGCGGACGGCAAAACCGGCCGGACGCAATGGGACATCGTGCACATGATCCGTTTCTGCGTGCGCGTCCTGCGTGGCGCTGAACCGGAAGTGAATGCGCGGAAGATCACGAAGCCGATTGCGGTGATCCTGCTCGCGCATTACGTCGGCGATATTCATCAGCCGCTGCATGTCGGCGCAGAATATTTCGATCAGCAGGGACACGCCGTGGATCCGGACAAAGGGCAGGCCGGAATTGAGGACCAGGGCGGCAACACGATCGTGCTGATGCTCAAAACGCCGGCTGGCATTACGGGCAATCGCAATTCAAAACTGCACGGGTTCTGGGACAACGACGCGGTAATGGCGAACCTGCCGGCGTTGCCGCCTGAGATGCCGAAGGAGGAACGCCGCGCGAAAATCGATGAAGCGCGCGCGCAGCTCGTGCGTGAGCTCGCATCGCAGCCGCCCAAATCGTGGCAATTATCGGCAGGCACGCCGCTGGAAAATTGCGGCGAAGCCTGGGCGGACGAAATCCTGCCGATCGCGCGCGAAGCGCATCAGCGCCTGGAATTCCAAGGCGTGCATCCGGTCAAAGACGAGAACGGCGGGGTCGCGGCAGCGGGCGCAGCTCTGGAGATCGCCGCTCCCGATCACGTGGCGTATCGCGACTGGTCAGCGCATGTCGCGCGCGAAGAACTGCACAAGGCCGGGTGGAGATTGGCGGACCTGCTGGAGAAGTCTCTGTAGCCGCGATCGCCGGCCGCGGCATTCGGTGCGCCGCCGCGGCCCAACGACCACGGCTGCGAAATCAGCTCTCGTGCCGGTTAGCTCACCTTACCGGCGTGCCCGGAACCGCACTCTTTCTTCAGCGTGTTGTACTGCTCCTTGTTCAGGATCGATTTTGCCTCGCTGAGGAATTTCGCGTGGCTCTCTTTCGTGCAGCCTGCCTTCATGCAGT
>CADDYX010000220.1 GCA_902810735.1 Verrucomicrobiota bacterium
AGGTTGAGCGACGCGAGATTGCACGCCGTGTTGTCGAGGAAGAGGTATTCCGAGCACGGATTGGTCGAATTCTGCCGGCCCGTCCCCTTGCACGTGTGCCACTTGTGGATCGTGGAATCGAACTGCATCCCGGGATCGCCGCAGATGTGCGTCCCTTCCGCGATTTTCCGGAGCAACGTGCGCGCGTCCTTCTTCTCGCACGGCTGCTTGTCGGTCACGCGCCGCGTCATCCATTCGCGATCCTCCACCGCCGCGTTCATGAACTCATCGCTCACCCGCACGCTCAGGTTTTCGTTCTGATACATCACCGAGCCGTAGGCATCGCCGTTGTAGCTGCCGTCGTAGCCCTGCTCGATCAGCGCCCAGGCCTTCTTCTCTTCCTTCTGCTTCGCATCGATGAACTCCTCGATGTCCGGGTGCCAATCCTTCAGCGTGTTCATCTTCGCCGCGCGCCGCGTCTTGCCGCCGCTCTTCACCACATTCGCGACCTGGTCGTAGACTTTCAGGAACGAAAGCGGCCCGCTCGGCTTGCCCCCGCCGCTCAGCTTCTCGCGCGTCGATCGCAGGCTCGAGAGATCGCTCCCCGTCCCGCTCCCGTACTTGAAGAGCATCGCCTCGCTCATCGCCAGGCGCATGATGTCCTCCATCGTGTCCTCCACGCTCTGGATGAAACACGCCGAGCCCTGCGGGTATTCGTATTGGCTCCGCGCGCGCTCCGCCTGCCCGGTCTCGCGATTGTAGAAATAATTCCCCAGCCCCGCCTCGCGCCCCGTCCCGTACTGGTGATACAGGCCCACGTTGAACCACACCGGCGAGTTAAACGCGCCGTGCTGATTCACGCAGAGCCACGTCAGCTCATCGTAGAACGTCTCCGCCGCCTCCGGGTTCGCAAAATACCCGTCCGCGATCCCCCAGTCCGTGATCGTCCGCGTCACCCGATGCACCAGCTGCCGCACACTCGTCTCGCGACCGCCCTTGTGCGGGTCGGTCCCGTTCGCGATATCGCCATAGAAATACTTCGAGACCGCGATCTTCGTCGCCAGCGCGCTCCACGCCTTCGGCACCTCGATGTTCTCCTGCTTGAAGATCACCTTCCCGGAGTCATCCGTGATCTCCGCCGTCCGCTTCTCCCACTCGATCTGGTCAAACGGCGCGCAGCTCGCGTCCGAGAACACCCGCTCAAACTTCAACCCACTCGCCTTTTTCGCGCGTCCTGTCGCCGGGGTCGCGGGCCGCGGCCGTTTAGCGCCGTTCCGCCTGCCGCGCCGTAGCTCGCTTTTCCGAGCAGAGGCGGGTCGCTTTTTCAGCGTTTCAGATTTCGAGAGACCAGCGAGAGAAGCGAGCTGAACCATTGGGGACCTGTCTTTCTGGTGGAGGTGAGGGTGGAATTGTGAATAACCCGCGATTTACGCCGGACATGCGTCACCCCATAACCTGTGAACAGCCTGCGAACGGTCGGAAACAGCTGTTTACAAGATGGAGTGGGGCGCCGAACGGCAGCACACAAGATGCAGTATCGCTCTGCATCCCCGTCAAGCGGAATTTCCAACGGCGGGCTGAAAAAATACGCCACCCCTGGGTCGATTTCGCGCAAATCACCGATTCTGCGCCACAGCGGCTATGCCGACTACGCGACCGCAGCGCTACGACTGCGGAGTCGAGTTCGCCGTTACTGAATGAACCGGATCGTCATCGGGTAGCGGTAGAACTTCCCGTCGCTCGCCTGGATGGCGGCGATGATGACGAGGACGGTGTTCAGGACCCAGAGGACGGCGAGGGCGAGGAAGCCGATCAGGATCAGGCAGAACACGGCGGCGATCGCGTTGTAGATCAGCATGGAAAGCTGGAAGTTGACCGCTTCCTTGCCGTGCGCGTCGAGGTCGGGCGATTCGTCGCGTTTCAGGAGGCAGACGATGAGCGGCGGGAGCAGGTGACCGGGGAAATGAATGAAAACGCCGAGCAGCGCGCTGGCGTGGATGAACGCGGCCCAGGTGCGGACGTTCGCGATCGCTGGGACGATGCCGGGCAGGGGCGAGGAGGGTGATGTTTCCATGGCTTCTACTAAATGGATGCGGTTCGGGCGCGATTTGGATTCAGGAAATTATCCGATAATCAACCGTGCGAGACCTCCTCGCCACCGTCGCATCGCGTGCAAATCGTGTTTCATCGCTCGAAATGGATTCGACTAGCTCACCACGGCGTCTGTGGCTAAGTTCGGCTCCCGCAAAGGAAGGGTGGCTGAGTCCGGTTTAAGGCACTCGACTCGAAATCGAGCGTGGGGTTAAACCCACCGTGGGTTCGAATCCCACCCCTTCCGCCATCGGCGTTTCGAAGGCCGATTGCGATTGGCGATTGCGGAATGTTAACGCGGCATCGTTGATGTTTGACCATTCGATGAGCGATCGATTGCTGCTGTTTGCACCCGGCGCGGGCGCGCCATCGTCGCACCCATGGATGCGCTCGTGGGCGGAGCGGCTCGGGCGGTTCGGACAGGTGACGACATTCGACTACCCTTACATGCGGGAGGGCAGGAAGCGGCCCGATCCACTTCCGGAGTTGATCGCGGCACATCGTGAGGCGCTGTCGGCGGCGCGCGGCGAGCGAGAGGAGAAGCGCGTGGTGTTCGCGGGCAAAAGCATGGGTGGACGGGTCAGCTGCCACGTCGCGAATCTCGAGCAAGCGGATGCGGTCATCTGTTTTGGTTATCCGCTTTGCGGCGGCGGCGATCGAATGAAGCTGAGGGACGCCGTCTTGCGGCACCTCACAAAGCCGGTGTTGTTTATTCAGGGCACGCGCGATCCGCTTTGTCCGCTCGAGCTTCTCGATGAGGTGCGCGCAACGATGGCGGCGCCAAACCGGCTGCACGTCGTCCAGGGCGGCGATCACTCCTTGCGCGTCGGCGTGCGTCAACTGCAAACGAACGGCTCAACCCGGGATGAGGTCGATCGCGCGATCCTCGACGCGATCGGCAATTTCCTCGCCGATCTGCAGCCGAGCGCAGGCTGACATTCGCCACGCCATCGGCAAATCTGGCGCTCCGCCCTTACTGCAGTCTTGCATCTGGCACTGCCGATGCTCACAATGGATCTCCGATGATTCAGGCGAATTGTCGGGCGCGGTTCACCGCGGCGGATTTTGACTTCGTCGTCCACACCCTGGCGCGTTCGCAGAGCGATTGCGTTTCTCTGGTCGACCTCCTGAGCGATTCCGAGACGCGCGATTCGGTGCTCGATAATCCGCGGCTGGTGGACGCGATCTTGTCGAATGCCGGACACCTGCGGATTTCTTCGCAGTTCTATTTCTACGTGCTCGCACGGCACGTCCTCAAACAGGCCGGGATTATCGATCGCAAGCTCTCCGACTACATCGGCTCGCTGCTCGAGACGTTCTCGCGCGCAAATGTGCAGGCGCCGCACACGAGCGACGAGCGCGTCCACCAGTACATTTCGGACATGCTGATCGCGCTGTCCCGCGCCACACCGGAACAGGCGTTCCTCCTCCGCGCGCACGTTGGAAATTACTCGCTCTTCGTCAGCGGCATCTTCCATGAGAACGCGCAGCGGCGCAGCGCCCGGGGCGGTCCGAACCTCGCGTTCTACGAGCAGATCGGCAGCCGGAACTACGAGATCGTTGCGGATGACCCGACGGCGAAGCGCTGCGAACTGAACGACGTGTTCGAAGGTCTGGCTGATCGGTTCCACGATGTGCGCGTGGCGCTCAATCACCTCGCGGAGGAGCTGATCAACCTCGACGACGACTCGCGCGCTCCGTCGTTGTTCGCATGAACGAGACGCTCTTCAGCCAGATCCAGCGGCTCTTCGAGCGCACCTACGCGCAGGTCGGGATCAATCTCGAGGATTGCATCATCGATCGCGCCCGTTGCGCGCAATTATCGAAGCTGGCGGGCGCTTCAGCGCGTGAGCTGAGCGAGCTGGCGCGCACGTTTCTCCGCCGCGCGGGCGACCAGCTTTACGTCGGCATCTATTACTCGCGCTGGCTGATCGAACAACTCGAGCAGCACGATCCGCGCGCCGGGATCAGCGATTCGAACATCCGTTCGCTGATCGCGTTCGTGGAAGAACTGAATCACGCGTTGCACGCGGC
>CADDYX010000221.1 GCA_902810735.1 Verrucomicrobiota bacterium
TTTGCCGAGTCCGCTCGACATCCCGCCGGCCAAAGGCATGGAGCCGGACACGCACGAGCCCATGGACGCGCCGACGGACGACAACGGCAATTTCTGCTCGCTCGCGTTCAAGCTGTGGAGCGACCCATTCGTCGGCAAGCTGGTGTTCTTCCGCGTCTATTCCGGCACGCTTTCGAAAGGCGACACCGTTTACAATCCGCGCACGAACAAACGCGAGCGCATCTCGCGTTTGATTCAGATTCAGGCGGACAAACGCGAAGACATCGAGACCTGCTACTCGGGCGACATCGCAGCGATTGTTGGAATTAAGAACATCACGACCGGCGACACTCTGTGCGATGAAGATCATCCGATCCTGCTCGAGCCGCCGTCATTTCCGGAGCCGGTCATCTCGATGGCGATCGAGCCAAAGACGAAGCAGGACCAGGAGAAAATGGCGACTGCGCTTCAGCGTCTCGCGGAAGAGGATCCAACCTTCCGCGTTTTCACGCACGAAGACACCGGCCAGACGATCATCGCCGGGATGGGTGAGCTGCACCTCGAGATCATTCGCGATCGGATGTTCCGCGAGTTCAAAGTCGATGCGAACGCCGGCAAACCGCAGATCGCGTATCGCGAGACGATTACCGCGCCGGCCGACGGCGAAGGCAAGCTGATCAAACAGTCAGGCGGCCGCGGTCAGTACGGCCACGTCATCATCAAAGTTCACCCGAACGAGCGCGGGAAAGGCATCACGGTCGAGAACAAAGTCGTCGGCGGAAATATCCCGAAGGAGTACATCCCTGCCTGCAAGAAAGGCATCGAGGAAGCGATGCTTAACGGCGTCGTCGGCGGTTACCAGGTAATCGATGCCCACGTCGACATCGTTGACGGCTCGTACCACGACGTCGACTCGAACGAAATGGCGTTTAAGCTCGCGGCGATTTTTGCGGTGAAGGACGCGTTCAAGAAAGCCAAGCCGATCCTCCTCGAGCCGATCATGAAGGTCGAAAACTCGACGCCGGAAGAATATCAGGGCGACATTATCGGCGACCTCAATCGCCGCCGCGCGAAAGTCAACAGCATCGAAGCGCGCGGTAACCTGACGATCGTCAACGCCGAAGCGCCGCTCGCGGAGATGTTCGGATACGCGACCGCGATCCGTTCGTTGTCGAAAGGCCGCTCCAGCTATTCGATGGAGCCGTCGCACTTCGAGCAAGTGCCGCCAAATCTCGTCAGCGCAATTCTCGACCAGAAGGAGACGAAGTAATGGCTGACGGCCAGCGTATTCGCATTCGTCTGAAGGCGTTCGATCATCGAATGCTCGACCAGTCTGCCGTCGACATCGTTGAGACGGCCAAGCGCACTGGTGCGCGCGTTGCCGGGCCGATCCCGCTGCCGACGCTGATCGAAAAATTTACCATTAATCGCTCTCCTCACGTCGACAAAAAATCGATGGATCAATTTGAAATCCGCACGCACAAACGACTGCTCGACATCATCGAGCCGACGGCGAAGACGGTCGACGAGCTGAAGAAGCTAAACCTCCCCGCCGGTGTGGATATCACGATCAAGATTTAACCGGCGAACGCCCGGAACTTTTGCAAGCCCACGACCATGAGCATCGGACTTCTTGGACAGAAAATCGGCATGACGAGCGTCTACGACGCGAACGGCAAGCTGCGTCCGGTGACCGTGATCGCCGCGGGCGATAACGTGCTCGTCAGCCGCATCAACGCGGATGCGAACGGGTATTCTGCGATAAAGGTCGGCTTCGACGTGCAGAAGGAGTCGCGGCTGAACGGCGCGAACCTCGGCGAGTTCAAGAAAGCGGGAGTCGAGCCGAAGAAATTCGTGCGTGAATTCCGCCTAACGAACGATCTGCCCGAAGGCGAAGTGAACCTGAGCGTGACGCAGTTTCAGCCTGGCGATTTCGTTGACGTCATCGGCCGCTCGAAGGGCAAAGGCTTCCAAGGCGTGATGAAGAAGCACAATTTCCATGGTCAGGGCGCGGCGCACGGTTCGAAGACCCATCGACGCAACGGTGCGATCGGCAATCGCTCTACGCCGGGGCGCATCTGGAAAAATATGGGAATGCCCGGCCACCTCGGCGACGAGCGCGTAACCGTGCAGAACCTGCAGGTCGTGCAGGTGCGCGAGGGCGAAAAAGTGATTTTGATCAGCGGTGCAATTCCGGGCGCAAACGGCAGCTACGTTGTCGTCAGGCCGGCGATCAAGAAACGCGCGGAGGCGGGTAAATGAGCGCGAAAGTATTAACCGCAGATGCGGCGAAGGACGCGAACATCGCGTTGATCGAGGGCGGACGCGGCACGCAGGCATTACATGAAACGGTCGTTGCGATGCGAGCAGCGCGTCGGTCCGGTTCCGCGAACTCGAAGACGAAAGCGGAAGTCGCGCTTTCCGGCGCAAAGCCATGGCGGCAAAAAGGCACTGGTCGCGCGCGCGCTGGTTATAAATCATCGGTCATCTGGCGGGGTGGAGGCGTCGTCTTCGGACCGAAGCCGCGCGACTATTCGAAGAAAATTTCCAAAACGGTACGTCGGCTCGCATTTCAAAAAGCGCTGAGCGCGCGAATCAGCGCGGGGGACGTGCTGACGGTGGATGGATTCGCAGTGAAAGAGCTGAAGACGAAAGCGTTTGTCGATCTGCTGAAGAAGCAAACCGACGCGCGTAAGGTGCTGATCGTGTCGGACATGTTTGACGACAACACCTACAAGTCCGCACGCAATGTGAAGCCGGTGCTGCTCGCGACGGCGACCGACGTAAACACCGAGCAACTGCTCGCGTTCGATAAGATTTTGGTCACGTCGGCTGCGCTTGAGAAACTCGCCGAAAGGACGCGCAAAGAATGAACGAGCATTTCGATATCATCCAAACGGCGTCGCTGACGGAAAAGTCATCGCTGCTCGGCGAGAAGCACAACAAGTATGTGTTCCGTGTCGCGCCGCGCGCGAACAAGATCCAGATCAAGCAGGCGGTCGAGAAGCTTTTCGGCAAAAAGGTGGTCAACGTGAACACCTGCAATTACGCCGGTAAAAAGAAGCGCGAGCGTCGCGCCGATTTCGGCCGCAAGAACCATTGGAAGAAGGCGATCGTGACGCTGAAGGAAGGCGACAAGATCGACCTCGTCTAACGACTTATGGCACTCAAGAGCTTTCGCCCATTAACGCCGGTTCTGCGGTTCAAATCGCTACCGGCGTTTGAGGAGATTACCAAATCGAAGCCGCACAAGAAGCTGCTCGAAGTGAAGAAACGCAGCGGCGGCCGGAACAATCGCGGCCGGCTCACGTCGCGGCATATCGGCGGCGGTCACAAGCATCACTACCGCAAAGTGGATTTCAAACGTCGCAAGCACGGCGTCGCGGCGGAAGTGCAGGGGATCGAGTACGATCCGAACCGTTCCGCGCGTATCGCTCTTATTAAGTACAGTGACGGCGAGGTAGCTTACATCCTCGCGCCGGAGGGTCTGCGCGTCGGGGCGACAGTTATGTCGGGTCCCGACGCGGTGCCGGAGATCGGAAATTCACTGCCGCTGAGCGCGATTCCCCTCGGCTCCAGCATTCACAACATCGAGATTGCCCCCGGTCGCGGCGGTCAAATCGCGCGCAGCGCCGGACAACAGGCGACGTTGAACAACCGGGAAGCCGGTTACGCGCTGGTCAAATTACCGTCCGGTGAAATTCGCCGAATCCACGAGACCTGTTTCGCGACAATCGGGCAGGTCGGCAACGTCGATCACATGAACGTCTCGAGCGGCAAAGCGGGCCGGACGCGCTGGCTCGGTCGACGCCCGCACGTCCGCGGCATGGTAATGAACCCGATCGATCACCCGATGGGCGGTGGCCAGGGTAAATCGAAGGGCGGCGGCGGACGGCATCATCCGGTCAGCCCTTGGGGGCAGCTCGCAAAAGGATTTAAGACACGCGCCAAACACAAGCCGAGCGATCGGTTCATCATGGAACGCCGGCGCAAGAAGTAGCCGCTCATTTGACTTTATGGCCAGATCGTTGAAAAAGGGACCCTTCGTCGAGCCGCATCTTCTCGAGAAAATCGACAAGATGAACAGCGCGGG
>CADDYX010000222.1 GCA_902810735.1 Verrucomicrobiota bacterium
GGGAAGCGGTGGGTTTGCTGCACGACATGGACTACGAGCGGCATCCGAATGCGGAGCAGAGCGCGACCGAAGGTCACCCGTTCGTCGGCGTTGCCTGGCTGCGCGAGAACGGCTGGAGCGACGAAGTCTGCCGCGCGATCCTTTCCCACGCTGATTATGCGGGCGTCTCGCGCGAGACCGCGATGGAGCGGACGCTCTACGCCGTTGATGAGCTGAGCGGCTTCGTCGTGGCGGTCGCGCGGGTGCGGCCGTCAAAGAGCGTGCGCGATGTCGATGTGGCGTCGGTTAAAAAGAAGATGAAGGACAAGGCGTTCGCGCGTGCCGTCAATCGTGAGGACATCATGCGCGGTGCGGCGGAGCTCGGCATGTCGCTCGACGATGTGATCGCCAATGTGATCGCCGCGTTGCAAGCGGACGCTCCGCGGCTCGGCCTTGCGGGTGAGGCGTAAGAGAGCACGCCGCCGGGAGCTAACCCCACGCGACTTTTTCCGCGAAAGCGTGTTGAAACTCGATATCGCCGCGCGACGTTGCGCGCCACCGCTGATGCACCCGAAATTCTTTCGCATTCTCCTGCCGTTGGCTGCTCTTTGGCTTACTTCCGCAGCGGGCAAGGCATACGTGTTCGAGATGAACAACGACCAGCCGCCGAAATCGGTCTCATGGACGCGCGATCGCACGGTGCAGATGCAGCTGTCGCTGAGCGGGCCGCCAGCGCCCAGTGGCAGCGACGGCTTCACGACATTCAATCAATCGGCGGAGGACGCGCTGCACGTCTGGAATCCTTACCTTGCGCATCTTGATTTTCTCGCGGTCAAGAATTCGCCGGTCCATCCATCCGACTCCGATGACGAGATGTCGGTGTTGTTCTCGAGCACCGTGTTCGGCAAGGACTGGGGAGCAAACACGCTCGCGATCACCCTGCTGACCTTCCGCGGCACCGTGATGGAGGAGACGGATACGCTATTCAACACGCATTACACGTGGGAC
The DNA here is from genome assembly GCA_902810735.1 of Verrucomicrobiota bacterium. Classification (GTDB taxonomy): domain Bacteria; phylum Verrucomicrobiota; class Verrucomicrobiia; order Chthoniobacterales; family UBA10450; genus CADDYX01. Next base: position 988 of record CADDYX010000222.1, read on the forward strand.
TCCTATCGCGGTCCGCTCCGGCCAGGCGTAGTCGACTTTCACCGCGTCGCGATCCACGAATTCGGCCACACGCTCGGCCTCGATCATCCCGATAACTTTGGGCAGACGGTGACGGCGATTATGAACGCCAACGTCAGCAGCATCGACACGGTCCAGCAGGACGACATCAATGGCGTGAAAGCGATCTACTCCACTGGTCCCGCATACAACAGCGGAGGCAGCGCGCCCGTCATGCTGAACATTTCGACCCGCGCGTTCTCCGGCACGGGCGACAACGTGTTGATCGGCGGGTTTATCGTGCAGGGACCGCAGCCGGCCACACTGCTGATTCGCGGGCTCGGCGGTTCGCTTCGCGCCTTCGGCATTACCGGCGTGCTGCCGGATCCGACGTTGACGATTTACGGTCCACAACAGCATCAGATCGCCGCCAGCGATGACTGGTTCACGCAGCCCAACGCCGCGCAGATCGCAACGTATCGCCTCGATCCGCCGAACAGCATCGAATCGGCAACGATTATCACACTGAACCCCGGCTCCTATACCGCCATCGTGCAATCGTATTCGGATTCGACCCAGCCCGCCGAGCCTGGTATCGCGCTGGTGGAAATCTACGATCTGCACCTGACGAACAGCCGCCTCGGCAATATCTCGACGCGCGGACTCGTGCAGGGCGGTGACAAGATCATGATTGGCGGTTTCATCGTCGGACCGGGCAGCACGAAGCCGGTTGTGGTCCGTGCGTTAGGACCAAGCGTCGGCGATGCGGGCGTCGCAAATTTCCTGGCCGATCCGACCGTCGAACTGCGCGATCAGTCTGGAAATCTCGTCGCCTCGAACGACAACTGGCAGGACGGGCCGAACGCGTCCCAGATCAACGGTGAAGGATTTGCGCCGCATCATCCGTCGGAATCGGCGTTGCAGGTGACAGTAACTCCCGGCAACTACACCGCGCTTGTTCGCGGAGCTGGCGGCGGAAGCGGGGTCGCTCTCGTGGAGGTCTACGACCTCAGCCGCAGTCCGTAGCAACGCCGTTACGCGACTTCGGCAGCGATCTTCCTGACCGCGTTCATCAGCTCTCCCGGCCTCGGCGGTTTGTCGATGACGGCGGTGACGTTCATTGTGCGGTAACGCTTCCGTTCATCGGCGTCGAGATAGGCGGAGAAAATGATGATGTGACCACTGTACCCGCCGGCGCGCGCCTGCATCACAAAGCGGCAGCCGTCCAGATGCGGCATGCGGCCATCGACGATCAGCAGATCGTATTCATCGTCTGCGGTCGCGATTTTCTGCAGCGCGTGCGCGCCGTCGAGCGCGGTTTGTGTTTCGTAACCCTCGGCACGCAACGTTTCGGCAAGCATCGCCAGCACGTGCATGTCGTCATCGACGACGAGGACGCGCATCGTTTTAGCTTCCACGCTCACGAGTTTGTTTCGTGTGCGGCTCGGCCGCCGCGTGTTTCAAAGGCAAATCAGTCGTGCGATAGAGGCCGAGCGGGACAGCGCGGGAGCCGTCGCCATCCGTTGCACTGGAGGTCGAACATGGGAGCCGCGGCGATGCGTTGCGAGCTAGAAAAGCACGACAGCGATCGGTTAGACCTGCGGTGAATGACGAGACACGCGCCGCAGATTCTCGGGTTCCTCTTTTTCGCGTCCGAACTGTTGCTGACGATCAGTCGGCGATCGCGCGGCGAAGGTGGCGTACGACAGGACCGCAGCACGCTGCGAACTTTGTGGATCGTGATTCTTGCCAGCGTCGCAGCCGGTGTGTTCGTCGCGACAGGCTTGCACGCCGGTGCGCTGCCACACCGCGAGTTTTTCGTAGCTGCGGGGTTAACACTGTTTGTTCCCGGGCTCGTATTGCGCTGGTGGGCGATCGTTCAGCTCGGCCGCTTCTTCACCGTCGACGTGACGATAGCGCGCGATCACGAGCTCGTTGAGGTCGCGCCATTCAGCGTTGTACGTCATCCCTCCTACGCGGGCGTGTTGCTCGCGTTCACCGGTTTTGCGCTTTCGCTTGCGAACTGGCTGGCGTTCTTCGTCCTCGTCGTGCCGATCTTCGCGGCGTTCGTTCGCCGGATGAACGTCGAAGAAGAGGCGCTGAGTGATGCTCTCGGCGAACGCTACGTTGGCTACATGCGACGCACAAAACGGCTTGTGCCGTTCGTGTATTAACTCGCCGACCCGCTGCGGCTCATGATCAGGCGGGGTAAAGCGGCCCGGTGGCAGGCCCGTTCAGTACCTCGCCTTTGGCCGCAAAACGCGAGCCGTGGCACGGGCAGTCCCAGGTTTTCTCGTTGCCGTTCCAGTGGACGATGCATTTCAGATGCGGACAAACCGCGCTCATCTCGTGCAGTGCGCCGGCTTCGTCGCGATAAACAGCCAGCTTGTGCGCGCCGCGACGGACCACAGCGCCTTGCCCCGGCGCGAGTTGTTCGGCGGAGTCCGCGTCGCCGCCGGTAAAGTAATCCCGATACTGCGCGGCGACGTTGATGTTCTCTTTGGCGAAATCCGCCGTTGTCCGCAGCGTGACGCGCGACGGATCGTAGATCTGCTGCCAGGCGTGCTCGCCGCGCAGGATCAACTGCGGAATCAGCATGCCGGCGATCGTGCCGTGCGTCATGCCGTTGCCGGAATCGCCGGTCGCAACGTAGACGTTTTCTTTGTCGGCTGGATTGCGCCCGATGTAGCCGAGACTGTCGACCGGTTCCATTACCTGGCCTGACCAGCGATACGCAATTTCTCCTGCTTTCGGCCAGCGCGTGCGCGCCCATTCTTCGAGCCGGCTAAACCGCGCTTCAAAATCCTCTGCCTGTCCGGTTTTGTGATCCTCGCCGCCAGCAATCAGGATGTCTTCGCTATCTCGATCGCCCGCTGCGAGCCGGACATAATGATACGGCACCGGTCCGAGATCGCTTTCCATGCCGGCGTGTTCGGCCGTGTCCCAGAAGAGCGCGCGTGTCACCGACCCACGCGGTACGCGCAGCCCGATGACATAGGTCGTGTAC
>CADDYX010000223.1 GCA_902810735.1 Verrucomicrobiota bacterium
GTTCTACCGCGGGCGGCGGTTGGCGACCTGCTCATTTCAAAAAGCGCCGAGCTCAATGGTGCTGCGACGGTCGGCACGTCCAGCGTTCGCCGGCAGCATCAGCTCCGCGCAAAGTGGCCGGAGGTGCAGGTGCTTGAGCTGCGTGGCAACGTGCCGACGCGTCTGCGGAAACTCGCCGAGAGCGCGGAGCTGAACGCGATCGTGCTTGCGCGTGCAGGCCTGGATCGGCTGGAAGTGAAAACAGATTTTTACACGCGTGAGCTTCCGCTCGACGAATTCGTTCCGGCTGGCGGCCAGGGAATCATCGCGATGCAAATCCGGAGAGCGGATGAGCGGACACGCAGCCTCGTCGCGGCGGTTGATGACGTTGCGACGCACGAATCTCTACGAGCCGAGCGCGAGTTTTTGCGGCGCTTGCAAGGAGATTGTCAGTCACCGGTCGGAGTGTTTGCCGAACGGAACGCGGCTGGCGAAATAACAATCCGCGCGCAGGTTTTCGATGCGCTCGGCAGCGCGCCCCGCACAGCGAAGCTCGTCCGATACACGAGCGAACAGCCACCTGAGGTGATCGGCGCGATGTTGTTCGCATTCATCGATGGCCAGCGAAAGTAAAACGGGCAAATGTTTTCTGGTTGGCGCCGGACCGGGCGATCTAGGCCTCGTGACGTTGCGCGCAAAGGAGCTGCTCGAGCGCGCGGACGTGATCGTCTACGACTACCTTTGCAATCCGGAAATGTTGAAGTGGGCGGCGGCCGCCGCGGAGGTGATTTACGCCGGAAAACGCGCCGGTGAGCACACGCTGACGCAGGAGGAGATCAACGCGCTGCTTGTTGAGACATCGCGCGCCGGAAAAACGGTTGTGCGACTCAAAGGCGGCGATCCCTTTCTGTTCGGCCGCGGCGGCGAAGAAGCGCAGGCGCTTGCATCAGCCGGATTGAGTTTCGAAGTCGTGCCCGGCGTTACATCCGCGATCGCCGCGCCCGCCGCGGCCGGCATTCCCGTAACCCATCGCGGGATGACCTCGCATGTGACGTTTTTCACCGGGCACGAAGAGCCGGGCAAAGCTGCGAGCGCGATCGACTTCGGCGCGCTGGCGAAGCTCGGCGGCACGCAGGTGATGCTGATGGGCGTGGAACGGCTCGACGCGATCACCCGCGAAATGCTTGCGAACGGCATGCGCGCCGATCTGCCGGTCGCGCTGATTCGTTGGGGAACAACCACACGCCAGGAGACGCTGGTTGGGAAATTGAATAACATCGCCGACCGCGCTGCCGGCCTCGGATTCGAGCCGCCCGCGGTCGCGGTTTTCGGCGACGTCGTTTCGCTGCGCGAGCAGTTGAAGTGGTTTGAGGATCGGCCGCTTTTCGGCAAGCGGATCGTCGTGACGCGGACGCGGGCGCAGGCAGGAGCGTTGAGCGAGCAGCTGCGCGCGCTCGGCTCCGACGTGATCGAAATTCCCACCATCCGGATCGAGCCGCCGACGGACCTCCGCGCGTTCGCCGAGCTGGTGCAGGACGCGCACAGCTACGATTGGATCGTGTTCACGAGCCCGAACGGGGTGAACGCGTTCTTCGACATCTTTTACAAGCTGTACGACGACGCGCGCGAGATCGGCGGCGCTCGAATCGCCGCGATCGGGCCTGGAACAGCGGCGCGGCTGAAGGAGTTCCACATTCATGTGGACCTGCAACCGGAAGAGTTCGTCGCCGAGTCGGTGGTGAAGGAATTCCAGAAGGACGGCGGAGTGGAGAACTTGAGAATTCTTCTGGCTCGTGCGGAACAGGCCCGAGACGTGCTTCCGAAGCAGCTCTCCGCTTTGGGGGGGATCGTGGACGAAGCATTCGCATACAAAACTGTGCCCGAGACGCGCGACCAGACCGGCGCGCGGCGTCGCCTGCTGGAGCAAGGCGCCGACCTGATCACCTTCACGAGCTCATCCACAGTCGAGAATTTTCTCGCGCTCGGCCTGCCATGGCCTGCCGGTATGCAGGTCGGCACGATTGGCCCGATCACATCGAAGGCGGCGCGCGATCGCGGCCTGACGGTCGATTTTGAGGCACGACGCCACGACATTCCGGGCCTCGTCGAGGCGGTCAGAAAATTCTACACCGGCCAATAATGCAAGCGGTGCAAGCAACGGACGAATTTACATCTGCGATGCAGCAGTACACGGCGGAAGCCGAAACGGGATTTGGAGCGGGCACGGCAGAACGGATGATGGCGCGGCTCGGCGAGATGCTGAGCGAATTCCGAATGCTGAACGCGCGCGTCGACCGGCTCGAGAATGTGGTGGTCGCGGCGTTCGAGAAGATCGCGGCGCTGAACGGCCCGTCGCCGGAGCTGGTGTCGGGTTTTCAGAAACTGGAAGAACAGCTCTCCGCATTGCGCGAAAGCGAAACCGTCAACCATCGGCTGTTCGATTCCATGCACGACGAGCTGATCCGCTACCGCGACAACTTCCTGCACGAATCGCTGCAGAAGCCGTTCATCCGCGACCTCGTCATTCTGTATGACGACCTCAGCGCGGTTGCCTCACAATTGGAAAACGGCAGTGCGCCCGGCGCGCCGCAACAGTCACGGCAAAATCTTCAGAACGCATTGCATTCTCTGATCGAGATCTTGCACCGCCTCGAAGTGACGGAGATCGAGCCGAGAGAGCGCGTCGATCGCAGGTTACACCGCGTCTTGAGTTATGAACCCGCTCAAGCCGCGGAAGAAAATGGCCGGATCATCATGCGGGTGAAGCGCGGTTTCCTCTGGCGCGACAAGGTATTGCGGCCCGAGGAGGTCATCGCCACGCGATTCGAGTAGCGGCGGTTTTGCGCGCTGCTCCGTCGCTCCGAGATCTGCGGAAATTCCCGAGCACGTGAGGCACGGAATTTGCATCATGGAAGCCGTGCGCGCGTTCGACAGGACCTTCTCACGCGCGTTTTAGCTCATGAATCAACGCAAAGCAGTTGGCATCGACCTTGGCACTACGTTTTCGGCAGTTGCGCACATCGACGCCTACGGAAAACCGCAAATCGTCCCGAACTCCGAAAGCGAGCGCATCACGCCGTCAGTCGTTCTGTTCGACGGTTCCAATGTGATCGTCGGCACGATTGCGAAGAACAACAGCGTCGCCGAAGCGGATCGGATCGTCGATTTCGTGAAGCGCGAAATGGGCAAGCCGAAAGAACAGTTTAATCGCGAGTTCAACGGAAAGGTCTACTCGGCCGAAGAGATGTCGGCGTTGATCCTGAAAAAGCTCAAGACCGACGCCGAGAAGTATCTCAAAGAGCCGGTGACCGACGCGGTGATCACTGTGCCGGCGTATTTCAATGACGCCGAACGCATCGCGACGATCACCGCTGGACAGCTCGCGGGATTCAACGTTCTGCAGATCATCAACGAACCGACGGCTGCCGCAGTCGCCTATGGCCTCGACAAGCTCGACGAAGACCAGACGGTGTTCGTTTTCGACCTCGGCGGCGGCACCTTCGACGTGACAATCATGCGCATCCGCGATCGCGCGATCGAGATGCTTGCGACCAACGGCGATCACCGGCTCGGCGGCAAGGATTGGGATGACGTGATCGTCAACCTGGTGGCAGAGGAGTTTGATCGCGAACACGGCGAAAACCCGCTGCTGGACCTGCAGAGCTATCAGGACCTCCAGAGCCGCGCACTCGCCGCGAAGATTCAGTTATCGAGCCGCGCGCGGACAACGATCGTCCACAGCCATAATGGCAAGAGCGTTCGGGTAGAGCTGACGCGAGAAGAGTTCGAGCGGCGCACGCGGCACCTGGTCGAGAAGTGCAAAACAATTTGCGAGATGGTGCTCGAGGAGTCGCAGCTGAAATGGAACGAATTGGACAAGGTGCTCCTCGTCGGCGGCATGACTCGAATGCCGATGGTGCGCGAGATGATTGGCCAGCTCTCGCCAGCTCCGGTGGTTGACGATGTTAATCCCGACGAAGCGGT
>CADDYX010000224.1 GCA_902810735.1 Verrucomicrobiota bacterium
TTTCTCGATCGCGATCGCCGCGGCCGAAGCGGCGGTCGGACTCGCGCTGGTCATCGCGGTGTATCGGCATTACCGCAGCACGGACGTCGACAAGCTCGATCAGCTAAAAGGATGAGCGCCTGGATCGTCGCACATCTGTGGCTGATTCCAGCGGTGCCGCTCGCCGCCTCGTTGGTGATTTTATCGTTGAGCAAATCGCGGCGCTCCGCCGCCGGCGCGCTTGCAGTGATCGGTCAGATCGTCGCGCTGGTTCTCGCGGTTTCAGCTTTCGTATCGACGCTACGCGTCGCCGGCTTTCGCGACGTGCACAATTTCACCTGGTTCACTTTCGGCGATCAGGCGCTGCGCATGGGGTTCGTACTCGATCCGCTCGCCGCCGCGATGCTCGTCATGATCACCGCCGTCGCGCTCTGCATTTTCATTTTCAGCATCGGCTACATGGCCGGGGACAAAAACTTTTCGCGCTTCTTCGCCTATCTCTCGTTTTTCACCGCCGCAATGCTCGGCGTCGTGATCGCGAACAGCCTGCTGCTGCTGTTCGTCTGCTGGGAACTGGTCGGACTCGCGTCCTATTTGCTGATCGGCTTTTGGATTGAACGCCCGAGCGCGGCGGCGGCTGCAAAGAAGGCGTTCATCACCACGCGGATCGGCGACATCGGATTTTTTCTAGGTCTGCTCTGGCTTTACCACCGCAGTGGAACGCTGCTCTTTTATGACGCCGGCCGCGGTTGTCTTGATGGCGCGGGTTTGATCGCAATCGGCGGCGCGGCGACATCGATTGCGCTGCTCATCTTCTGTGGAGCGGCCGGCAAATCAGGTCAATTCCCGCTGCACGTCTGGTTGCCGGATGCAATGGAAGGCCCGACTCCGGTCAGCGCGCTCATCCACGCTGCGACGATGGTCGCGGCCGGCGTCTTTCTCGTTGCACGCGTCTACCCGATTTTTGCAATCGGCGCGGTCAACGGCGTCACGCAATCGCTGACGGTTGTGGTCTGGATCGGCGTCATCACCGCCGTGATGGCAGCGCTGATCGCGTGCGCGCAGTTCGACATCAAACGCATCCTTGCCTACTCCACCGTTTCGCAGCTCGGACTAATGATGGTGTCGCTCGGTGTCGGCGGAGTCGCAGCCGGCATCGTGCACCTGATCGCGCATGGATTTTTCAAGGCGCTGCTCTTCCTTGGCGCCGGCTCGGTGATTCACGGCACGCATCACGAACAGGATATTCGGCGAATGGGCGGCCTGCGCGGCGCGATGCCGGTGACATTTCTCACTTACGCGATCGGCATGATGGCGTTGAGCGGTGTGCCGCTCTTCTTCGCCGGCGCGTGGACGAAGGAAGAAATTCTGCACGCGACTTCGCGCTGGCCCGCGTCGTCCGTCCCGCACTACCTGATGATGCTCGGCGTGGTGCTCACCGCGTTCTACATGACGCGGCAGGTGATTTATGTGTTTTTTGCCAGCCGCAGCGACGCTGCCGCGCACGCGCATGAGAGTCCGCGCGTGATGACATTGCCGCTGGTCGCGCTGGCGATCGCAACCGTGCTGTTGAGCATCATCCTGACTCCCGCATGGCCATGGCTGCACTCGTATTTGCTAGGCGAAGCGGCTGAAACGGCGTTGTCGCAGCTCATTCAGCCGATGCTCTTCGTCTCGCTTGCGCTGGTCGCAATCGGCATCGGTGCCGGAGTTCTCGCTTACCGGCGAATCGCTGACGTCGATCCGATCGCTCGACAACAACCGGCGATCTTCAGGTTCCTCGAGAACCGGATGTGGATCGACGAACTTTACGCGAAGACAATCATCGCGTTCAGCCATGGGGCTGCTGTGCTATCCGACATCGTTGATCGTTATTTTTGGGACGGCCTGGTGCGTGGCGTCGGCGGAATCGGACAGCTGTTTGGCGCAACCACGACGTCGTTCGACGAGCGCGGCATCAATGCCGGCGTCGACGAAGCGACGGTGACGACGCGCGCGCTCGGCCGCGTCGGATCGCTCGGTCACTCAGGTCAGATCCAGACGTATCTCGGCGCGATCGGCCTCAGCATGCTCGCGTTGCTGCTCATCTACGCATGGCTCACGTGATCACGATTTTAATCCTGATCCCGCTCGTCGGCGCGCTGGTCGTCGCGGCGCTTCCGCAACGCTCTGCGAGGACAGCGGCGTTGTTCTTTAACATCTTGAGCGCCGCTCTCGCGATCGTCATCTGGCGCGGATTCGACCAAACATCGGCCGCGCTGCAGCTGGTCGAGCGGCACACCTGGATTCCGGCAATCGGCGCTCAATACCTCGTCGGTGTCGATGGTTTCAGCCTGCTGCTTGTGATTCTCACGTCGCTGATCTTTCCATTCGCGTTCACCGCGCAGCCGACCGGCCGCGGCTTCTGCGCGCTGATGCTCGTCATGCAATCCGCGCTCTACGGAACGTTCACCGCGCAGAACTTCGTCCTCTGGTTTCTCTTCTTCGAGATGAGCTTGGTGCCGTCATTCCTGCTCATCAAAATCTGGGGCGGCGAGAAGCGCGATTTCGCGGCGACAAAGTTCTTCGTCTACACGTTCCTCGGCAGCGTCGCGATGCTGCTGTCGTTTCTCGGCATCTATTTCGCACGCGGCACGTTCGATTTTGCCGCGCTCGCGGCGCTCGGAAAAGCCGGGCTGCTCAGCGGCCGAGTCGCATGGCTCGCCTTCTTCGGGATTTTCCTCGGCCTCGCGGTGAAGGTGCCGCTGTTTCCGTTTCACACCTGGCTGCCGGATGCATATGAAACTGCGCCGACCGGCGCATCAATGGTGCTCACCGGCGTGTTGTCGAAGATGGGCGTCTACGGTTTCGTCCGCCTGTTGCTGCCGCTCTTTCCGCACGAAATGCGGATCGCTGGACCGTGGCTGCTCGCGCTCGCCGTCTGCTCGATCATTTTCTCGTCGCTCGCCGCATGGGCGCAACGCGATCTCAAGCGCCTCGTCGCATATCTGTCGATCACACATCTCGGTTATTGCATGCTCGCGCTCTTCGCGATCACCGCGACGACGAACGGCGCGCCGATTGACCGGCAGGCGATGTTGAGCGGCGTCTTCATGCAGGTGTTCAACCACGGTGTGACCGCGGCGGCGCTCTTCTATTTTGTCGGCCTGCTCGAGCAACGCCGCGGCGCGCGCGGCCTCGGCGATTTCGGAGGACTGATGCAGCGCACTCCGCTGCTCTGCGGCTGGATGAGTGTAGCCATTTTTTCTTCACTCGGGCTTCCGGGACTGAACAGTTTCATCGGCGAATTCCTCATCTTCAAAGGCTCGTTCGCCGTCGCTGCCGGATACGTCGCGATCGCCATCTTCGGCCTGCTCATCACGGTGATCGTTCTGTTGCGAATGATGCAGGCGCTCTTTAGCGGCCCGCTCGTTGAAGCCTGCAGCAGCTTTTCGGATCTAATCCGTAGCGAGAAGCTCGTCATCGTGCCGGTCACATTGCTGATGTTCGCGATCGGCATCGCGCCGCAGTTCCTCTTCAACATCTTCAACAGCACCGTCGTCCGCCTGGCGGAGGTGTTGTCTTGAGCAAACGAATCGTTGCGGCGGACCAGATCGTCCGCACGATCACGATCATTCGCGGGCAAAAGGTGCTGCTCGATGCGGATCTGGCGCGGCTCTACGGCGTCACCACCGGCAACCTCAATAAGGCCGTGAAGCGGAACCGCGATCGATTTCCATCCGATTTCATGTTCCAGCTCACGCGGAAAGAAGCGGAAAGTTTGATATTCCAATTTGGAATATCAAGTTGGGGCGGCCGACGCGCACTCCCCTTCGCATTCACCGAGCAACGCGTGGCGATGCTCTCTAGCGTCTTAAAGAGCGAACGAGCGGTGAAGGTGAAC
>CADDYX010000225.1 GCA_902810735.1 Verrucomicrobiota bacterium
GCCGCGCGTTGCGGAAGAGAAGAGCCGCCGCCAGCGGGAAGAACTCCTTGCCCGGGCAACGGAAGGAGGCAGCCGCCTCGATGTTTCGATGGCGCTGCACGACAAACGCTGGACAGACGAAAGTGATTTTGCGGCGCCGCGGCGGTCGCTGCGAAAAGAGCGCCGCGAAGGCCGCATCATTTTTATCGTGCTGGTGATCGCGCTTTCCGCAGCCGTCATCTGGCTGGCAACTCATCTGCATTTCTAATCGCGCGCCGATGGCAGAGACGACTGATCTCGACGTCGCGTACGTCGCGCGGCTGGCGCGGCTGCAAGTCAGCGACGACGAGAGACGCACGTTTCAAGCGCAGCTTGGCGACGTGCTGCGATATGCCGCAAAACTAGCAGAGGTAAATGTGCAGGACGTTGAGGCGGCGGCTCACGCGGTGCCGATGTTCAACGTGTTTCGCGAAGACAGACCGCGTGATTGGTTCACGGCTGACGAGGCGCTGCAGAACGCGCCGCGCAGCGCGAACGATCTCTTCATTGTCACCAAAGTCGTTGAATGACGGCGGCCGAGCTGCCGGCGCTCACGATCAGCGAACTACAACCGCTCTTGCGAGGTGGTGCGGTCTCGCCGGGTGAAGTGGTCGATGCGTTGCAAAGCCGCATCAGCGAGATCGAGCCGCAGATTGACGCCTACATTGCGCTCGATTTCGAGGCGGCAAAGCACGAGGCGAACGCGGCGGACCTGTCGCTGCCTCTTGGCGGAATTCCGATCGCGGTCAAAGACATCATCAGTGTTGCCGGCCAGCGGTGCACCTGCGCGTCGCGATCGCTCAGCAATTACATCGCGCCGTACGACGCGACGCTGATCCGAAAACTGAAAGCGGCCGGCGCAATCCCGCTCGGCAGGACGAACATGGACGAGTTCGCGATGGGTTCGTCGACCGAGAACTCAAGCGTGAAAATCACACTGAATCCGTGGGACAAATCGCGGGTGCCCGGCGGATCGAGCGGCGGCTCGGCTGCGGCGGTGGCGGCTGGTGCTGCATTCGGCGCACTCGGCACGGACACAGGCGGCTCGATCCGACAGCCGGCGGCGTTCTGCGGCATCGTCGGTTTGAAACCAAGCTACGGCCGCGTTTCGCGCTTCGGCGTGGTCGCCTTTGCGTCGTCGCTCGACCAGGCAGGTCCGCTGACGAAAACGACTCGAGACGCAGCGCTGTTGATGAATGCGATCGCCGGGGTCGATCCGCAGGACAGCACGTCACTGCCGGAACCGGTGCCGGATTATACCCAACTGCTCGGGCGCGAGATTCGCGGCATCCGGATCGGTTTGCCGAAAGAGTACACGACCGATGGAATCGATCCGCAGGTCAAAGCCGCGGTCGATGCCGCTGTCACGCAGTTGCAGGCGCTAGGCGCCGAGATCTCGGAGCTGTCGCTGCCGCACACCGAGTACGCGGTCGCGGTTTATTACGTTCTCGCGACGGCCGAAGCATCAGCTAATCTCGCGCGCTTCGATGGCGTGCGATATGGACACCGCACGGAAGGGGTCGCAAACCTGGTCGAGCATTACGAGCGGACGCGAGCGGAAGGATTTGGCGCGGAGGTCAAACGCCGCATCATTCTCGGGACGTATGTGCTTAGCTCCGGATATTACGACGCGTTTTATTTGCGCGCGCAAAAGGTGCGGGAGCTGATTCGGCGCGATTTTGTGGAGGCGTTCAAGAAAGTGGATCTACTGATCTCGCCTACTTCGCCGGTGCCGGCGTTCAAAATCGGCGAGCGCACCGCTGACCCGCTGCAAATGTATCTGGCCGACATCTTCACCATCGCGGCGAACCTCGCCGGAATTTGCGCAATTAGCCTGCCATGCGGCTTCGCGACGTCGGAGAGCGGCACGCAATTGCCCGTCGGCTTGCAACTGCTGGCGAGTTCGCTCGACGAAGCGCGGCTCCTTCAGGTGGCGCACGCGTTCGAGCAGAGCACCGACTGGCACCAACGACGACCGCCCTTGTGAACGATACGCGCAAAGAAGCGCGCCTGCTGATCGCGCTGTTCGCCGCCACCGCAATTGTCTTCGCCGTCGTCCCGATCCTGCACTGCATCCGCGGCCACAGCATCAAGGATTACATCGTCTGGTACGACGCCGGGCAGGCGGTGCTGCACGGGAAAGAAGTTTATCCGCCGCTCCACCTGAAATTCCCATTCATGTATCCGCCGCCGTGCGCGATCTTCCTCGCGCCGCTCGCCGCGCTAGGAAAAGCCGGATTGATCGCAGTGCTGGTGCTGATCTGCGCGGCGGCATGGCTCGCGAGCGTTCTGCTCTCGGTCCGGCTTGCCACTGGGTTGAGCGCGCAGGCGCATTGGACCGTTTATGTCGTGCCGAACCTGATCGTGATTGTTTACGTTTGGGGAAATTTCCTGCTCGGGCAGCCGAGTTTGCTGCTTCTCGCGCTGATGCTGGGCGCTTTTCTACTGTTGCAACGCAACGGGCAAGTCACAGCCGGCCTCCTGATCGCATTGGCGGCGGCGATCAAAGCGTTCCCCGCCATCGCAATCGTCTATCTATTATACCGTCGCTATTGGATCGCAGCACTGTCGCTGGCCGTCAGCCTCGCGCTGTTGCTGATCGTTCTGCCGGCGCCGTTCCGCGGATTAGCGCAGGCGAAGCAGGACCTTTCGCGATGGTCGCGCGGAATGCTGTTCAAATACGATGAAGGCGGCGTCGGCCAACGCGCGCCGCGCAGCAATTCGTGGCGAAACCAATCCATCTGGGGCGTCGCAAATCGCATGCTCCGCCATGTCGAATCCGATCCAAGCTACGGGCCGCACGTGCCGGTCTATTCGAATTTTGCCGACCTCAGCTTCCGCGCGGTCAACGCCATCATCCTCGGGGCGGCGCTGATCTGCGGACTCGCGTTCATCGGTGTGATGCCACGGCGGAAGTCGCGCACGAGCGAAAGTGACGCGCTCGAGTTTGCGCTGCTGTTGCTCCTCATGCTGATGTTCACGCCATTGACGTTCGGATACCTGTTCGTCTGGCTGCTGTATCCATTCACCGTGATCGCGCAGCGGCTGCTCGAACGCTACGATCGGCGGCTGCTGGCGTTCGGTTGCGTCGCCGTCGCGCTGCTTGCGCTCACGATCCCGTTTCGTGTTGGCGCGCAGACGTACGGCAACGTGTTCGGTGCAGCGGTGGTGTTGTTCATCGGCCTTGCCATCGAACTCTGGCAGGTAAAACGGCGCGCTGCCGTCGTCTGATCAACGGCGCCGAAACCGCACCAGCGCCGAGATCCAGCGCAGAAAGAAAACGACCGCTACGCCGAGCGACATCTTCGAGGTGCCACGGGAACGATCGCGAAACACGATCGGCACCTCGACCACGCGCAGGTTTTTGCCGCCGTGCACGATCGCTTCGAATGCGATTTTGAACCCGGTTGCCGCGGGAGCCAGCTCGAGCAGGCGGTCGCGTTTGATCGCGAAGAAGCCACACATCGCGTCATGCACGCCGGTGAGCGGATAGGCGAGCGCGGCGGCGGTGCGCGACATGATCTTCCGCCATATCGGCCAGCCCGGAGTGGCTCCGCCGTCGACGTATCGGCTGCCGATCACCATGTCGGCGCTGCCGTTCGCGATTGGCCTAACGAGTTCCGGAATTCTCTCCGGCGGATGACTCAGATCCGCGTCCATCACGACGAGCAGATCCGCATTCGCGGCGCGCGCGCCGGCTATCACTGCGCCGGAAAGGCCGAGCGTCGGCTCGTCGCGTTGCACGAGCCGCAGCGGATAAGAACCGGTCAGAGCACGAACCCGATCGCGCGTTCCGTCGTTCGATCCGTCGTCGACGAAAATG
>CADDYX010000226.1 GCA_902810735.1 Verrucomicrobiota bacterium
GTGATCAGGATGGCGGCTTCCTTGTCCCTCTTCGGCGCCAGACCGGTGGCGCTGATGGCGGCTTCCTGGGTGCTGCGCCAGTCGTCGTTGCTGGTGATGAGCGCGCCCTTGTGGCCGTGCAATTCGAGCATCGGATCAGGCAGGAAATCGTTGATATTCTTGCTCTCGAGCGATGGGCCAAGGCCGCGGATGAGCAGTTTCTTGGGCGCGTGGCCTGTGATGATAAAGCCGCCGATCATGACGTTCTCGCCGCTACCGACGCGCTGGCGGGTGGAGAGGTTCTGGATATCGGAAGGCGTGGCGCTTGGCGCCGGAGTCGGCGTGGCAGTCGGCCTGACGGTGGGACTTGGCGTCGGCGTCGGGGTTCCTCCACCGCGAACTTTCTGACCGCCGGCCAGGCTGCCGCTGCTGGCGGCGAAATTGGTGTCACCGCTATAAGCCGCGCCGATGTGGTGCTTGCCGGAGGTGAGGGACGAGGTCTTGATCGTGGCGACGCCGCTGGTGAGCGGCCGCGCGGCGCCAAGCGCATTGCCGTTGTCGCTGAACTGAACCGAGCCGGTCGGCGTGCCCGAGGCAGAGCTGACGGTCGCGGTGAACTGCACCATCTGGCCGAGGTTCGAAGGATTGACCGCTGAAATGACGGTGACGGCCGTGTCAGCCTTGCTGACCGCAGTGGCGACACTGTTGGAAGTGTTGTTGCCATTCGCTTCATCGGCGGTGCCGGTGGTCGCGACGCTGGCGGCATTTTGCAAAACGGTGCCGGCCGCCGACGAATCGACCGCGACATGGATCGTGAAGCTCGCGCTCGCGTTGGCGGCGAGGCCGGTCGTGTTCGTGTAGGTGACGGTCTGGCCGCTGACATTCGCGCCGGCTGTGCTGCCACTGGCGACGAAGGCGGTCCCTGTCGGCAGCGTATCGGTGAGGGTGAAGCCGCCGCTGTTCGCGGAGGGACCGTGGTTGGTGACGGTGAGCGTGTAATCGAAACTGTTGTTGTTCCCGAGCGTGAACGCTGCTGGCCCGGTCTTCGCGATCGAGAGATCGGCGGTTTCGAGCAACGGCGTCAGCGTGGCGTCGTTTGCGGTCGCGGTGTCAGGATCGTCCGTCTGGACCGAGCTGAAGTTGTTGCCGCTGACCGTCGCCTGGTTGGAAATCTGCGTCGTGCCCGCCGCGACCGGTGAGTCAATCTTGTTCTGGAACGTGATCGTGACGCTCTTACCCGGCGGCAGATCGCCGATGTCGACTCCGCCGACGGTGACGGCCGACGCAAACTGCGCTCCGCAAACAAACGCGACGAACGCGAGCAGCAACGAGACACGGTGGTCTCGCTTCGACTTCGCTGGCGTCCGGAGCGTCATTTCTTTGATCCCGATCATGGCGTTGAGCAGGCAGAGCCTCCAATGAAGCCGCTGCCCGCCGGATCGTTCAGTGCCGAGCCGGTCGGCACAGGTGCATTAGCAGCTGGGTCGTTCGGAGAAGCGTCGTTTTGATTCTGGATAAATGCGGTGACCGCCGCCGTATCGGTCGCGCTGCCGGTGTAGCCGGGCAACCGGACACTCGTGGCTTGTCGCTGACGCAGGCGGAAGTCCGTCGAGCCGTCCACGCCCGAGTTGGTCATCGTGTTGCTCTTCATGTTAAGGCACCACTGATATGACTGACTGGGCGTCGTGCCGGTGTTCAGCCCGACTCCCCAGAACCCGCTGATCAGCGAATTTGAGCCGGGGTTCGCGATCGTGTTGCCGGTCAGGCTGACGGAGACGTTGCTGGAACCGTTGACCACGCTGCTACTGCCCGAATTGAGATCAACGCCCATGTTGTTGTACTGGCGGATCTGGTTGCCGCTGATCGTCACCGCTGTGGAACCAGGACCGCCGGCGTGGTTCAGCTCGATTCCGCTGCCGTCCAACGAACCTGAGTTTGCGATAGCAGCGACGCCGATCTGATTGTTGCTGACAGTTGCGGTGTAAGACCCCGAGCCGATGTCGTGCACCATCAGGAGCGCATCGCCATGAGCGCCTTGCATGGTGTTGTTCGTGAAGGTGAGGGTCATGTTGTTGGTCCCTCCACCGCCAATCGTGATCCCGCCGCCGCCCGCTCCGATCGCGGGGTGATTGTTGGAAACGGTGTTGTTCGTGAAGACGACATCGGAAGAGGCACCGGAGGAGAGCCCGACCATCGAGATGCCGAAGATGTCGCCCGGAGCGGAGGTGATCGTCGTGCTGTCGACGGTCACGTTGCAAACGGCGTCGCCGGTGGTGCTGACTGAGATCGAATCGTTGCCGCCGCTCAAAGCCTGCATGGTGCCCATTGCGCAGCTTTGGATCGTGAGGCGGTTCAACGTGCCGGTCGTGTTTTCCACTCGAATGTTGTCCGCGCCTCCACCGCTGATCGCGCAGTTGGAGATCGAGGCCGATCCGGTCAGCTCGGTGAAGCGGATGCTCGAGTCCTGGTAGGTGCCGCTCGTGTTCGTGCCGTTGTTTCCGTCGATGGCGCTGTGGTCCATCTTGAAGCTGTAGCTGGAAGGCCCGTTGGTGACGCTGTTGCCGCGGATGGCGTAATTGGAATTGGTCGCGATGTGCATCCGGGTCAGTGACACACCCCGGGTGTTGTTCAGTGCGATTCCGGTCCCAATCGGCGCACCGCTGGAATCGTCGGTGCCGGTCATGTTTTGGATGGTGCCGCCGGTGCAGTTGGTCGTGTTGGCTGTCGTATTGCAGGCGCCGCTGCCGCTGCTGGTGACCGTCAAAGCATTATTCGTCCCGGTGTTACTCAGGACGATGCCGTTATTGCCGCCGTTGGCGGAGATGCTCTCGAAGTTGAGGCCGCTCGAGCCGACGGTCGTGCTCGAGACTCTTAAAGCGACTCCGCCGCTGGAGACCAGCTTGTTCGTCGAGGCCCCTGAACTGCTGGTGTAGTTGACCGTTTGCGCCGTATCGAAGTCGACCGCGTTGCCGGTGGCCGAGGTCACGTTGACATCGCTGATCGTGAGCGTGCTGCCGCTTCCCGTTGACGAAAGGCTGGACGCAGTGAGTCCCTTAGCCGTCCCAGTGACGCTGATGTTGAGACCGCGGACGACCGTGTTCTCCTTCATCGTCACCGTGCCCTGAATTGTCGGCCGCTGCGTGGAGTTGATCGATGGTCGCGCGATTGTGCCGACGGGGACCGAGATGTTCATGACGCTGTCGAAGTTTGTTCCGACCACACCCTGACCGATGAGCCACTGTGCGGCCGTTTGCGCCTGCGCCTGCGTGCCGGTGGTGCTGCCGGTCAGCGTCACTCCGCTCCCGCTCGCGGTCGTGCCGGAGTAAACGAAGATCCTTTGCGTCGAATTCGTGCCCATCGCCGTTGCCGCTTGAGCGAGGCTGCTGAATGCGTTCGATAACCGACCATCACCCGTCGCCGGGCTGGCACTCGTCGGATTCACGAACCAGACAACCGGCCCGTTGACAGTTACTGTCACGGTGACATCCGCGCTCGTAGCGTTACCCGGACAGCCGGTATCGACCACGTTATAGGTGAACGTTACGTTACCGGTCACGCCTGGCGGCGGATCAAAATCAAATGTGCCATTCGCGAGATCCACGTTCGAGATCGTGCCACCAGCCGGAGTCGTGGCGCTGATGCTGCCCGTCTTCACGCTGAAGGTCGGACTGCAACCGTTTACCCCGCTGTCGGCATCGGTGATCCCGCTTAGCAACCCGGAAAGCCCGGTGAGCTTCATGTTCGCCTGCGCGGTGTAGCTCTTATTCGTGACGACTGGTGGATCGTTCACCGCGTTGACGGTGATCGTGAAGGTCTGCGCCGCGCTCGTGTCGACGCCGCCATTGGCCGTGCCGCCGT
>CADDYX010000227.1 GCA_902810735.1 Verrucomicrobiota bacterium
TGCCGAGTGGGAGATCATCCGCGATTGGTACGACGAAACTGATCGCACGGGACACATCGGCGAATGCGTTGTCCCGCTGATCTCGCTCTTGCACGGCATCGTGCTCGGCAACGGCGCTTCGCGCATTGTCCAGCTCGGCACTTGCTCCGGCTATTCAGCCCTTCTCATCGGCTTCATGCTCCGCCGAATGAACGCGACGCACGGGCTCTTCACGCTCGAGATCGGACCGCACCTTTGCGAGCTGTCGGGCCGCTGGCTCGCGCGCGCGGCGCTCAACGATTTTGTGAAAGTCGCCGAACTGAATTCGCTCGATCCGGCAGCGCCAGCGCGCGCGCTCGATTACCTCGGCGGCAGGCCAGAGATCGTGATTATCGACAGCTCGCATGAATACGGCGCCACGTTGCGCGAGATCGAAGTCTGGTATTCGACGCTGGAGCAAGGCGGCATTGTTTTGCTGCACGACGTGAGCATTTTCGCGACGCAATTCGACGTCACAAAACAGGGTGGTGTCCGGCGTGCGCTCGATGAATGGCGCCGCGCCAATCCCGATTCAGAAACGTTTTCGCTGAACGGCAACGCGCGAACGATGGATTTGCCGCGCCCGTTCTACAAGGATGCGTGCGGTGTCGGCTTGATCCACAAGCCGCTGGCCTAACGAACCGCGATTGGACGTTTTCGCGTCCGCGTTGGAGCTTCGATAGTGGATCGCCGCGAGCTGCCAATTTTCGAACTCGAGTCGTCCCTCGTCTCCGCCGCTCGCGAAAATTGCCGGCTCATCATTCAGGCGCCGACTGGTTCCGGCAAATCAACGCAGGTGCCGCAGATCCTGCTCGATCACCGCCTGCTCGGCGATCGCGAGATTGTCGTCCTGCAACCACGCCGGCTGGCCGCGCGTCTGCTCGCGGCGCGGGTCGCATCGGAACGAAAGTCGCGTCTGGGCGACGAGGTTGGCTACCAGATCCGGTTCGAGAACGTCACGTCGCGTGGCACACGGATCCGCTTCGTCACGGAAGGCATTTTGCTTCGGCAATTGTTGTCCGATCCGCAGCTGAGCGGAACGGCCGCGATCGTTTTCGACGAATTCCACGAGCGGCATCTCTACGGCGACATTACCCTCGCGCGTGCGCTCGATCTGCAGTTAACGGCGCGACCGGACCTGAAGCTGATCGTCATGTCGGCGACGCTCGACGCAGGCGCGCTCGAGAAATATCTCGCGCCGTCCGCGGTGCTCACCTCGGCCGGACGGACGTTTCCGGTTTCGACTGAGTATCTCGCGAAACCAGCGCGCGGCGATGATTACCCGGTGTGGGATTTGGCCGCCGACGAGCTCGAGCGGATTGCTGGCAGGACGGAAGGCGACGTGTTGATCTTCATGCCCGGCAAATACGAGATCGGGCGCACCATCTCGGCGCTGCGCGCTTCGCGAGCGAGCGACCAGTTCGTCGCGTTGCCGTTGCACGGCGAATTACCTCCGCGCGAGCAGGACGCGGCGCTGGCTGATTACGACCAGCGCAAAGCCATTGTCGCCACCAATGTCGCGGAGACATCGCTCACGATTCCCGGCGTTCGCGTCGTGATCGACAGCGGACTCGCACGCATTTCGCGTTTCGATCCGCGGCGCGGAATCAACACCTTGCTGGTGGAGAAGATCAGCCGCGCTTCGGCCGATCAACGCGCCGGGCGCGCCGGGAGAGTCGCCCCCGGTGTTTGTCTTCGCCTCTGGACGGAACGCGAGCACCTCGAGCGCGCCGCACACGAGCTGCCGGAAGTGAAGCGGCTAGATATCGCCGAAGTGGTGTTGATGCTGAAAGCGAGCGGCGTCGACGACGTGCGCAATTTCCGCTGGCTCGAGCCGCCGGATCCGCGCGCGCTCGATCGCGCGGAGCAATTGCTCGTCGACCTCGGTGCGCTGTCGAACGGCGCGCATCAATTAACCGACACCGGCAGGCGCATGCTGCGCTTCCCGATGCACCCGCGTTACGCCCGGATGTTTCTTGCCGCCGAGGAGGAACGCTGCGTGCGCGCAATTGCGCTCGTCGCCGCGTTGACGCAGGGGCGCAACCTGCTCCGCCGTCCGGAAGGCAAACAGATGCGCGAGGATCGCGAAGATCTTTTCGGAGGCGAAACGACATCCGATCTGTTCGTGCTGATGCGGGCGTTCCGTTTCGCCGAAAAATCCGGCTTCGATTCGCGACGATGCGGCCGACTCGCGATCAACGCCGCCGCGGCCCGCGAAGCGGCGCAACTTTTCGAGCAGTTCGTCGAAATCGCGCGCGCGGAAGGCCTCGACGCCGAGCCGCGCGAACTCGCGCCGGGAGCGCTCGAGCGGTGCGTGCTCGCGGGATTCGCGGATCAAACCGCGGTCCGCATGGACGAGGGAACGCTGCGCTGCACGGTCGTCCACGGGCGTCGAGGCGTGCTTGCGCGCGAAAGTGCCGTGCAGGACGCGCGGCTGCTCGTCGCCTCCGAGATTCGCGAGATCGAAAGCAGCGACAACGAGCGGCAGGTGCTCTTGACGCTCGCGACAAAGATCGAGATTGCGTGGCTGCGGCAGCTTTTCCCCGATGCGATCCGTGACGAAACGAAGACGCAGTTTGTTGCGACGACGCGCCGTGTAGTCGCAAATCGCGTCGTTCTTTTTCACGATCTCGTGATCGAGAGCAGCGAACTCGCCGATCCGCCTGCCGATATCGCAGCCGAGCTGCTGGCGCGTGAAGTAATCTCCGGAAATTGCCCACTCAAGCACTGGGACCACGCAGTCGATCAGTGGATCGCGCGCGTGAATTTCATCGCGGCGCGTTTCCCGGAGCTCGGGTTCACGGCCATCGGCGAGGCCGACAAGCTGCTGATCGTGCAACAGGTCTGCAGCGGCGCGACCAGCTACAAAGAAATCAAGGAGCGCCCAGTCTGGCCGGCGGTCAAATCATGGCTGAATCCGGAACAGCAACGTGCGCTGGATGACTTTACGCCGGAGCGAATCAAACTGCCGAACGGTCGCGCCGCAAAAATCGGCTATGACAGCGATACGCCCACGGTCGCGGTGCGAATCCAGGACTTGTACGACGCGCCGCACGCGCTCACCGCTGGTCGAGGCCGGATTCCGCTGCGCATTCAGGTGCTCGCGCCAAATCACCGGCCGATCCAGGTGACGAGCGACCTCGCTAATTTTTGGGTTACTGCATACCCGCAGATCAAAAAGGAGCTGCAGCGGAAATACCCGAAACACGAGTGGCGGTGAGGGGCGCAAACGGCGGCCGAATTGCGAATCAATTAAGCTATGATGAATCCAAACGGAGACGAGTTTCGCGAAGGCAATCAGGACGCCGCGGGCGGCACGGCTGGCGCAGCCGAAGGCGCGTGGCGGCAGGGCGGAGGCCGTTTTTCCGGCGCGGCGAGCAGTGCCTGGGAGCAGACGAAGGAAAAAGCCGTCACAGCTCGGGAGCGGACGGAGTTTTTCCTGAGGGAAAATCCGGTGCCGACGGTGATTGGCGCGCTCGTTCTCGGCCTCGCGATCGGCATTGCGATCCGCTACGCGAGCGAAGATCGGGAGACGGAAGTCAAGACGCCGGCCGGTGACATGAATCTCGGGCTGCTTTCGCTGCCGTTTCTCTGGCCGTTTGTGAAATCGGTCCGCCGAAAGGCTGAAGATGCCGCCGATTATGCGAAGCAAGGTGTCGACCGGCTGCGAAAGATCGACGTCGACGATTACGTGAAGCCACTTCGGAAGAAGTGGAAAGCGTGGACGAACTGATCCGGTAGCTACTGCACGGTGGTTTCCGTCTGGCGTTCGCCGA
>CADDYX010000228.1 GCA_902810735.1 Verrucomicrobiota bacterium
CTACCTGCGCCGAGCCGCGCAGCAGAATGAACATTGAGTCACCGTCGGCGCCTTCTTCGATGATGCGTTCGCCGCGGCCGAAGTGTTTGACGTCCGCCTCGTCGACGATGCGGTTCAACTGGTCGTCGGTCAGGCATTGGAAGAGCGGCTCGTTGCGCAGAATGGCGCGCGCTTCATCGCGCGCATCGGTCGCGGCGTGCGGCGTCTTTCGTTGCAACTGCAGGGTGCGGATCGGGTAGGGGATGCTGATCTCCTGGCGCTTCAATTCGTACCAGATATTGGTGCGAATCGCGTCCGCGATGTCGTTGAACGCGGCGTGGCTGTTCATCCAAAACTTGATCTCGTAGGTCACTGCCGAATCGGCGAAATCCATCAGGTAGATTTTCGGTTTCGGCTCGGGCAGCACGCCTTCGGCGTTGACCGTCGCGCGGAAGAGCGCGTCTTTCACCTTGTTCGGCGGCGTGTTGTAATCGATGCCGATCCGCAGCCGCATCGCGTGGAGCGGGGTCGGATAATGCAGGTTGACGATCGTTTGCCGGACGATCTCGTTGTTCGGAATATCGAGAGAAATCGCGTCGTTCGTCCGCAAGCGCGTGGAGTCGAGATTCATCTCGACCACTTCCCCATAGCGATCGCCGATCTGGAGCCAGTCCCCGACTCGGAATGGGCGGCTAACCTGGAGCGAGATGCCGGAAATCATCCCGCCGAGCAGGTTTTGCATCGCAAACGCGAGGACGATTGCCGCAATCCCGGAACCAGCGAGCAGCCCGCGCAGCTCCGCTTCCGCGTGATAAACGCGGCTTAACACGATCAGCAGAACGAACAGGAAGATCGCCAGCGCGACGGCATGCCGGAGAAATTTCGGAATCGGCGTTTGCCGTCGCTGCTCGAAATACAGATCCCACAGATAGCGGTCGAGCACCGCGAGCAGGAAGGCGGTCCCGAGGAGCAGCAACAGCACGGTAACGTGGCGGCTGTAATCCGCTCGCGAGCCGTAAGCCATGATCGCCGCGTAAAAGGCGAGGGTCAGGCAAAAGAGCTGGTACAGCACGCCGAGGCGAACGCCGGCGCGGCGCTTGAGCAACCGCCCGAGCGTCAGCGTGACGAAAAACGTCGCGACGAACACGACGACGGTGACAATCGCGCGCTGCGTGCTCAAGGCGTTCATCGGCGCCGGCGAGAGTAGCAGCACGCCATCAGCCGCGACAAGGCCGCGTGATTATCGTGTCGGCGCTATGATCAGCCACGCCCAGCCCGCCAGAAAGCAGAGGCCGCCGATCGGTGTGATTGCGCCGAGCCAGCGCGCATTGGTTACAGCGAGCAGATACAAACTGCCGCTGAAGACGAGAATGCCTCCCGCGAACAGCCAGAGCGGACCGCGTGAAACGCCCCCGTGCAATCCGAGCACCAGAATTCCAATCGCGTGAATGAAATGATAGAGCACAGCTGTCCGCCAGATCTCCGTTGTGTTGTGACGCTGGAGCAGGTCGCGCAGCGCGTGCGCACCAAAAGCGCCGAGCGCCACGGCCACGAAACACAACGTCGCTCCGATCCGCGCCAATCCATTCACGCTCCCAGATTACCCGACGACGTGCAGCGAGCAAAAGCTTCCCATCGTGATGCGAGAGGTTCAGCCTGCGCACATGAAGCGCTTCTCGATTTTCGCTCGGGCGATCGCCTGTTCCATTTCTCTCGCTCTCGTCGCGCGCGGCGCTGTTTCACCAATTCAAGAGCGCGCCGATCGCTTTCTTGCGGTCGCCAACGCCGGTTTCAAAGCGCTCGTTACCGTCAATCAGGAAGCACAGTGGTTCGCCGTGACGGACGTGTCGCCGGAACACGACGCCGCGGCGGAAACCGCCGGTAAAGCATCAGCGGCGTTCAACGGCAATCCGGCGCTGATCAAGGAAGCGCAGGATCTCTTAACGCATAACAGCGAGCTGAACGAGATCACCGTCCGCCAGTTGAAGCAGTTACTGCTCAACGCGGCTGAAGGACCGATGACCAACCCTGATCTCGTGAAACAGCGGGTCGAGGCCGAGACAAAACAGGCGTCGATCCTTAACGGCTTCGAGTTCAAGCTGAACGGTAAACCGATTACCGCGAACGAGATCGATGTGAAGCTCGAGAAGAGCACGGACCTCAACGAGCGTCGCGCGGTATGGGAAGCATCGAAACAATCGGGCCCGGCGTTGAAGCCAAACCTGGTCAAGCTGCGCGACCTGCGCAACGGCGTCGCGCACGAAATGAAGTATCCCGATTACTTTGCGCTCCAGGTCTCGAACTACGGGATGAGCACAGACGAGATGCTGAAGATGCTCGATCAGTGGCAGGCCACGTTGCGCCCGCTTTATCTCCAGCTCCACACCTGGGCGAAATACAAACTGGCTGAGAAGTATCACCAGCCGGTCCCGAAGAAAATACCTGCCCATTGGATCAACAATCGGTGGTCGCAGGAATGGACCGGCCTGGTCGAAGCCGCGAATCTCGACCACTACTTCGAGAACAAGAAGCCGGAGTGGATCATCCACACGGCGGACGATTTTTACCACGGGCTCGGCTTCTCACCCTTGCCGCAAAGCTTTTGGCAAAAATCCGATCTTTATCCGGTGCCGCCTGGTGACAAGCGAAAGAAGAACACGCACGCGTCGTGCTGGCATGTCGATCTTGATACCGACATTCGTTCGCTGCAAAGCATCCTGCCGAACGCGCAGTGGTTCTTCACCGCGCACCACGAACTCGGACACGGCTACTACTTTAAAGCTTACAGCCGACCCGAAGTTCCTTACCTGCTCCGGACAGGCGCCGCACCTGGATTCCATGAAGGAATGGGTGAGTTAATCTCGCTCGCGTCCAGCCAGGTGCCTTACCTGAAAGCGCGCAACGTTCTACCAGCCGACTTCAAGGCTGATGCAACGCAGTTCCTGCTCGAAGACGCGCTCGCTCGCTCAATTCCGTTCATCTACTTCTCGGCCGGCGTGATGCCGCACTGGGAAGCGGACATCTACGCGCACAATCTGCCGCCCGATCAGTGGAACGCCCGCTGGTGGAAATACGTCGGCGACTTGCAAGGTGTCGAGCCGCCCGCGGCTCGCGGAGAAGAGTTTTGCGATGCCGCAACAAAGACGCACATCAACGACACGCCGGCCTACTACTATAACTATGCGTTCGCGACTGTCTTTAAGTTCCAACTCCACGACTACATCGCGCGTCAGATTCTCCATCAGCCGCCGCAGGCATGTAACTACGCCGGCAACAAGCAGGTCGGTGAATTCCTGGACAAGATCATGCGCAAGGGCAGCACCGAAGATTGGCGGAAGGTGCTAAAGGAGGCGACCGGTGAGGACTTATCGACCCGCGCCATGGTCGATTACTTCAAGCCGCTTCAATCGTGGCTCGAAGAGCAGAACAAAGGGCGGCAGGTCGGCTGGGATTAGTCGACTGTGACAGAAGCTGATCCGTCGCGCATCGAGCTCTCGCCCGAGCAGATGCGCGCTTTTGGTTACCGGATTGTCGATCTGCTGGCGGATCATTTCGCCAACATGACCAATGCGCCGGTCGGCGCGAAAGCTCAGCCCGAGCAAATCTGGCAGCGCTTCTCCAGTTTGCCAGCGGACGCACGGCGCGATCCGCTCGCGCTGCTCACCGAGCTGGAACGCGATGTCTTGCCGAATAATCTCCACGTCGATCATCCGCGCTTCTTCGCCTTCGTGCCGGGGCCGAACAATTTCGTCAGCGCGATGGCCGACGCGCTCGCCGCCGGGTTCAACGGCTTCAACGGCACAT
>CADDYX010000229.1 GCA_902810735.1 Verrucomicrobiota bacterium
TTTCCGGCAGTTGTTCAAAGCGCCGGGATTTTCTGCGCTCGTCATCCTGACGCTGGCTGTCGCGATCGGGATGAACACCGCGATCTTCAGCGTCGCGCACGCGCTCTTGCTCGATCCATTTCCCTACCCGCACCACGAGCGCGTACTTCAACTGTTGCAGCGCAAGGCGCAGGACAGCGCCATCCAGCCCGCCTACACCGGACGCGAGTTCGCGGCCTTTCACGATCAGGCACGCAGCTTCGAGTCTCTTGCCGCGATCGAGAACGTCTCGCGCAATCTGACCGTCGCAAATCAACAGCCGGAGCGCGTGGCCGGCGGCAAGGTGAGCGCGGATTTCTTCGCCGTTCTCGGCGTGGCGCCGAAGCTCGGTCGCACGCTTCTGCCTAACGAACAGGGCTCCGGCGGCGCGCGTGTTGTCGTTCTCGGTTATGACGTCTGGCAAAGCCGCTTTGGCGGCGATCCGAATATCGTCGGGCGAACTCTCGAGCTCGATACCGAGCCATTCACGATTGTCGGCGTAATGCCGGCGCGGTTCCATTACTCGGGCGAATCATTCTGGTTCCCATTTCCTTTCGAAATGCGTGAAGCGCCGCAGCGCTGGTATAACGTGATCGGCCGACTCGCGCCGAACGCATCGGTCGCATTGGCGAACGCAGAGCTGAAGACGATCGCCGCGCGATTCGCTCAGGCGCAGCCGAACGCGCGCGATTATGTCGGCTGGGCGGTGACGGCTTTACCGTTGCGTGACGCGGTCCTCGGCAGCGTCCGGCCTGCGGTGTTCGTGCTGACGGCTGCCGTTGCATTGGTGTTGTTGATTGCGTGCGCAAACGTCGCCGGTCTTCTCCTCATGCGCGCGAGCGCTCGACAGCGCGAGATCGCGATCCGCGCTGCCATTGGCGCGAGGCGCGGACAACTGCTGCGGCAGTTTCTCACCGAAAGCATGGTTCTGGCGGCTGCAGGCGGTGCGCTCGGGATTCTGATCGCGACGTGGGGCGTCGATGCGCTGGTACAGCTGCTGCCTGAAGCCGGCCTGCTCGACGGCGGAATCCCGGCCGAAGCATCCATTCACGTATCTTCGCCGGTACTGGTCTTCGCCGCTTTCGTAACACTCGCAACGACTCTGCTCTTCGGTCTCTGGCCAGCCTGGCATGCCTCGCGCACAGATGCCGGACTCGCGTTGCGCGTCGGCGATCGCTCGGGCAACACAGGACGTCAGCCCCTTCGCGCCGCGTTGATCGTCACGGAAGTCGCTCTCGCCGTCGTGCTGCTGGCAGGCGCGGGATTGTTGCTGCGCAGCTTCGCGCAATTGATGCGCACAGACCCCGGTTTCCGAACTGAACGCGTGCTGACTACGCGCCTCAACTTGCCGCCGGCGCGCTACGAAAAATCGGGAGCGACGCCGCGGTTTGCCGAGCAACTCGTCGCGAACGTCGCGACCTTGCCTGGCGTGCAGGCAGTCACAGCCGTTTCGCATCCGCCATTCTCGTACGCCGATCGGTTTCCTTTCGCCTTGGAAGGACGCACGGCGCCCGAGCAGCGGATGAGCGCTGATAACCGGATCGTCAGCTCCAATTATTACCAGGTGATGGGCATTCCGCTGCGACGCGGGCGCGCCTTCACCGAGCAGGATCGCGCCGATCAGCCGGGCGTCGTGATTGTGAACGAAGCGATGGCGCGGCGCACCTGGGGCGACGAGGACCCGATCGTCAAACGCATCACCGTTTACATCGCCGGCCGAGAGTTCCCCATGACGGTCGTCGGTGTGGTCGCTGATTCGCGACAGATGAATCTCGAGCAGCCGACCGCGCCCGAGATGAATTTCCCGATGGCGCAGATGGGCAGGATCATGCGCCGATTCAATCTGCTCGTTCGCACCAACGTCGAACCGACGAGTCTGGTCGCGGCAATTCGCGCGGAAGTTTCAAAGCTCGATCCGCAGCTTCCGACCTACAACACCGCGACGATGGAGTCGATCGTCAGCAGCACACTCAGCGTGCGCCGCTTCGCGATGTTCGTCCTCGGCTTGTTCGCGTCCGTCGCGCTCCTGCTGGCGCTCTCCGGGATCTACGGCGTGATCGGCCATGCAGTTGCGCAACGCACGCACGAGATCGGCGTGCGAATGGCGCTCGGCGCGGCGCGTGAAGACGTCCTGCGTTTGATCATCGGCGAAGGCGGAAGGCTGGCGATCATTGGAATCGCGATCGGCATCAGTGCTTCCGTTCTCCTCACCCATTTCCTCCGCGCATTGCTTTATGGCGTGACTGCGACTGATCCCCTCACCTTTTCAGCCGTTGCGCTGCTCCTCCTCGGCGCGTCGCTTGCCGCCTGCTGGCTGCCGGCGCGCAGAGCCGCGCGCGTCGACGCGATGGTCGCCCTTCGTGCCGAATAGACGACCCTATGAATGACACTCTCTTCGCCTTCCGGCAGTTGCGCAGATCACCTGCATTCACGCTGATTGCCGTGATGACGATCGCGCTCGGCATTGGCGCGAACACCGCAATCTTCAGCGTCGTCAACGGCGTGCTGCTGAAGCCGCTGCCCTACGTCGCTCCGGAACGGCTGGTCAAAATCTGGGGCACTGGTCCGCAGCTTGATCGCGCGCCGAGTTCGCCTGCCGCTTACCTCGATTGGAAACGCGAGAACCAGTCATTCGACCACTTGATCGCATACTTCGGCACCGGATTTAACGTCAGCGGCGGCGACAAGCCCGAGCGACTGATTGGGGTAAAGATCTCGGCCGACTTCCTTCCGTTGGTGGGTCGCGAACCGGTCCTCGGCCGCGGATTTTCGTTGCAGGAAGATGAACCGGGCCGCGGCCGCGTTGTGCTCCTCAGCTATGGCTTGTGGCAGCGACGTTTCGGCGGCCGCGGCGATGTCATCGGACAGACGCTGACGATGAACGACAACAGCTACACGATCGTGGGCGTCATGCCGAAAGACTTTGGGTTTCCCCGCCGCAACGCGGAAGTCTGGACGCCGCTCGCGTTCAGCGACAAGGAGCGCGTGGTGCGCGACACCAACTATCTCGACATCGTGGCCCGCCTGAAGGATGGCGTCACGATACAGCAGGCGCACGCCAACGTCGTCGCGATCAAGCGTGCGCATAGCACGAATCCGAACACGTCCGAAAACGGCGGGATAAAGATTGTGCCGTTGACCGACGAAATCGTCGGCGACGTGCGGCCGGTGTTGTATCTGCTCTTCGGCGCCGTCGGCTTCGTCCTGCTCATCGCCTGCGCGAACGTGACAAACCTGTTGCTGGCAAGAACGGCCGAGCGGCAGAAGGAGATCGGAATTCGGCGCGCGCTCGGTGCGAGTCAGTTCCGCATCGTGCGGCTGCTGCTCGCGGAAAGTGCGGTGCTGGCGGTGATCGGCGCAGCTCTCGGTTTGCTGTTTGCGAGTTGGAGCATCGACGTGCTGATCGCGTTGAAGCCGGCAAATCTGCCGCGCCTTCAGGAGATCACAATCAACAAGCCGGTATTTGCGTTCGCGTTTCTGCTCGCGCTACTCGTCGGAGCTGCGTTCGGGCTGATTCCGGCATTGCAGTCGTCGAAATCGGAAATTGAGCCGGCGCTGCGGGAAAGCGGCCGCACGGCAACCGGCGGCGTGACGCGCACGCGCACACGCAATTTGCTCGTCGTTTCCGAGGTCGCGCTCGCGCTCGTCTTGTTGATCGGCGCGGGATTGATGATCCGCAGCTTCAGCCGACTGCTCAGCGTTGATTCTGGATTCAACCCGGAACACGCGCTGACCGGCTATGTCGCGCTACCGTCTCCAAAATAT
>CADDYX010000230.1 GCA_902810735.1 Verrucomicrobiota bacterium
GCTGGCGCGCGAGTCGGTGGCGCCTCGCGCGCCAGCTACTCGCCGAAAGCACAATCCTCGCGGCAATCGGTGGCGCTGCCGGCGTGCTGTTGACGCTCTGGAGCCTCGACGCGATTCGCGCGCTGGCGCCGCCGGGCGTGTCGCGATTCCAGGAAACGCAAATCGACATGCGCGCGCTGATGTTCACGGCATTCACCGCGGTCGCGGCCGGCGTTCTCGTTGGCGTCTGGCCGGCGTGGCGGATCTCGCGGGCCGCCTCTCTTTCGCTCGCGCTGCATGAAGTGGGCGGACGCGGTTCGAGCGATGGCGCCGGGCGACAGCGGACGCGTTCAGGCCTGGTAATTACGCAGGTGGCACTCGCGATCGTGTTGCTCGCGGGCGCAGGATTGACTCTGAAAAGCTTCTGGCACGCGCAACAGGAGCCGCTTGGTTTCGATCCACACGGCGTCGTCTCCATCTCCATTTCGCTCCCGCCAGCGCGCTACGACACGGAGGAAAAGCAGCGCACGTTTTGGACTCAGCTGATCGACCGCGCGCACCGAATTCCCGGCGTCGAAGCCGCTGCAGTTGGCAATAATATTCCGTTCGATGAGTCGGAGTGGGACAGCAGTTTCCATCTCACCGGAACACCGCCCGATAAACCGGGCGCTGAGCCTTCGGCCGAGGTCAACATGGTGTCGCCCGATTACTTCCGCGTCCTGGGAATGCCGATCCTGCGCGGCCGCACGTTCGGCCCGGAAGATGCGCCGGACCGGCCGCACGCGGTCATTATCGATCAGTCGTTTGCCGACAAATACTTCGGCGATCGCGATCCGATCGGTCAGCACATCGACGACAATCAGGTGGAAGATCGAAACGCACCGCCGTTGACGGTTGTCGGCGTCGTGCCGCGGACACGGAACGAAGCACCGGGCGAGGAAAACGTCGAGAAGCTGAAGATGGTGGAGATGTATCTCTGTTCGGTGCAATACGCGCAGAATGACAACAAGCTGGTGCTCCGCACGAAACTGAGCGACGTCGGCGGCATCGTCGCCGCGGTGAAACGCGAGCTGCACGCGCTCGATCCCGATCAGCCGCTCGGCAAAGTGACCACGATGGATGAAGCGGTCGCCTCGAGT
Source organism: Verrucomicrobiota bacterium (assembly GCA_902810735.1). Lineage (GTDB taxonomy): Bacteria > Verrucomicrobiota > Verrucomicrobiia > Chthoniobacterales > UBA10450 > CADDYX01. Next base: position 1,119 of record CADDYX010000230.1, read on the forward strand.
CTCGCCACCCGGCGACTGATGATGACATTGCTCGGCTCGTTTGCGCTGCTCGCGCTCGTGCTGGCAAGCGTCGGATTATACGGCGTGATGGCGTTGACCGTAACGCAGCGCACGCGTGAACTCGGCATTCGAATGGCGCTCGGCGCCGCGAGAGCGAACATCTTCCGCCTCGTGCTGGGTCACGGAATGTCGCTGATCGCGTTTGGCGTAGGCGTTGGCCTGATCGGCGCGATCGCGGTCGGCCGCGCGCTCATGTCGTTGCTCTACAACGTCGGCGCGCTCGATGCCGGCGCCGTGATGACGGCAGTCCTGTCGCTCGGGATCATCGCATTGATCGCCTGCTGGATCCCGGCGCGGCGCGCCACGCGCGTAGACCCGATCGTCGCGCTGCGCGAAGAGTAAACTCGGGCCGCCGGAGCGGAATAAAAGGAAAAGCCCGCCGGGCGGCGTGTTCTCCTCGAGGCGAATCGAGGGCTGCCGATCGCCGAGGTTAAGACCCCGGCGGACTCTCTCCTCAAAGCAAGATGGAGCGCACCATCCAGGTGCTGCGCGGAAAAGCAGAGACTGAGACCTGCTCTACCGACGCGCCGTTGGCGTCATTGTCGTTGCCGTTGTCATTATCGCTGTCGCCGTCGTCGTCATTGTCGTCCGCATCGGCGTTATCGTCGTTGTCGCGATCGTCGGTTTGGAAGCTGAAGCTGTTCGTGCCGGGATTCACGACCGGCAGGTCTTTGTTTGCGAGCTTGTCGTAACGCTGCCGCACTTCCGGCGGCAGTTTGTCGATCTCCTCCTGCGTCTCGACTGGACCGCTGAAGAGGAGTTTCCCTTCGCGATCCTTGGCGGTCAGCACCTTCTTACCGCCGACGTTTTCGATTCGCAGTTCACCCTGGTCGTCCGAATAAACAACCTGCGCTTTGCCGAGATCGATCCGGGTAGAGTGCAAGGCGCCGTTGTCGCGCGATAGCACTCGCAGTTCGCGCGCACGATCACGCGCTTCACGCGCCGCGCGCATCGCCTCACGGTGTGCGTTCGCCACCGTTTCGCGAATGAATTCCTTGTCGGCGAGCTTGTCCTTCAACTTGTCTTCCTTGTCGGCGAGCTTGTCCTTCACCTTGTCCATCTCCTTCTCGACGTCCTTGCCGATGCCGCTGAAATCGAAGTTGAAGTCGCCGAAATCAAAGTCCAAGCCGTCGGCTTTGTGCAGCATGCCGAAACGCCGCTGCGACATCTCTTTCTTCGCCAGCTTGACCTGAAGCTTCTGCTCCGCGCCTTTGCGCAGCACGGTCAGCGTGACGGTCGTTCCGTCCTGGAAACTACGGACGAGCTTGGCGAGCTGATCGGGCTCGGTCAGGATCTGGTCGTTCAGCATCTTCAAAATGTCGCTCTGCTGAACGCCGCCGGCGGCAGCCGGTCCATCCGGCACAACGTAATCGACGACCAAACCGAAACCCCTCGGCAGCCCAAGTTGTTCGCTGACCACGCGCGGCACTTCCGATGTTTCCACGCCCAGCCAGGTCACGGGGACTTTCGGTTCATCGCGTCGTCCGTCATCAGGAAAATGGCGACCCGGCGGTGGCGGGGCAGCCGGGGGAGCAGGTGGCGTGGGCGGCGTCGGTGACGTTTGCCCGAATGCGGTGAGTGAAAGCAGGCCTGCGGCTGCAATGGTCGCGATCGTTTTGATGTTCATTGTCGTTCGTTAGTCAGTTCGTTGGTTGGTTAAGGAAATTCATTGGCCGGAAATCGGCGTCAGCGTCACTTCCTCGGCGGGATAGGTGACGCGAAGTGACGCGCCGGTCTGCGGATCCTGCCACTGCAGCGTCTCGCTTTTATGCGAACGGATCCGCCGCATCGGCCGATTCGAGCCGGTCGGGAAATGGAGGCCTTCATCGCGGGTGTTGTAGACCACCTGCGTCAGTCCCGCGGGAACGAAGCTCGAGGCCGCGCTGCCGTCGGTTGTGCTCTGTGCATGCGGCTTAATTTGCTGCTGCGAATCATTCGCCGCTGTGGTGCGCGCGGAATTTGGCGCCCGATCAATGTTGATGCGCGCGAGCAAGAGAAAGGTCGCGGCCGCGGCCAGGCCGAGCCCCAGCGGCAGCCAGTTCCAGCTGATCCGGCGTTTGGTTACGCCGGCGGTCTGCACGCCGGGATCAGATTGCGCAAGAGCGCGCTCGACTCGCGCCGCCAGCTCCGGCGAAACAGCACGCGGACGCAGCTTTTTCAGCTCGGCTTCGATTTCTGAGAAATCATTCATGCGCGACGAGAGATTTCTTGAGGTTGCCGAGCGCGTAACGATACCGCGACGCTGCCGTGTTCTGTGAAATGCCGAGCGCTGTCGCGATCTCGGCAAACGTGAGCTCATTCCAAATCTTCATCACCAGCACCTCGCGTTGATCGGGTGGCAAACGATCGACCGCAGCCGCGAGCGCGCGCTGCTCGTCGTCGTTAAAGTCAAGACGCGGGGTCGTAGTCTGCTCGACCTCGAGCGAAGCGCTGGCTTCGCGCCGCGCGCGGCGGATATCGCGCCGCAGCATATCGAGTGCGATGGAGCGAACGGTCGCGAAAAGCAGGCCGCGATTCGCGATTGAATGCTGCTTTCGCCAGAACCTGACGAATGCGTCCTGCACGATGTCTTCGGCGTCAGCCACGGATTGGACGAATTGCCGC
>CADDYX010000231.1 GCA_902810735.1 Verrucomicrobiota bacterium
TCAGCAGCTCGAGCAGGAGGCGCATCGGGAGCGTCGCCCGTTATCCGAAAAGCAGCCGTTCCTGTCCAGCTTTAAGAAGAGACGCAGTCGCGCCTTTCGGCCATTCCGACCGCTACGCGGGCAAGTGACGGCATACGGTAGTGGCCGTATTTACGGCGGCCGCGGCGGGCACTGTGATGGTGTGCATGAAAATACGTTATTACTCGCCGCAACTGGAGCGGGACCTCGTGACCGCGTTGTCCTACGGAGCCAACGCGCGTCGATGACGAAGCTGGCCAGCCGCCTGGTGCGCGCTCAATTGGAATCCGATTTTGTTCGCGACGGCTCCGGCGCTCAGATTCTCCTTGTCAGCGTAAACTAAGGCGGAGTTAATCGCTCTCGAGTTACACGCGCCGAGTTGTCCGCACCGGCTCCGCGCGCGGGATTGACAGGGTCAGTTAGCGAGGATGAGAACGGTTGCGGAGCGGGCGGGAAAGGCGAGAGCCAGGCAGTCGGGCCGGCCTAGCCGAAAAATTCCTGCAGTTTTTCCACATACGGAAAGCGAAGTAGGTCAATCTCGCGCCGTGAGTGGCTCGCTGGCGAAACAACTCAGCGACTTCCTGCGCAGGCAGCGAGGCGACCGGACGCTGGTTCAGTTCGCCAGGAAGCTCGGCACGTCGCACTCCACTCTCTTCCGGCTCGAGCACGGCGAGCAGAGCATCACGCTCGACAAACTTGACCAAATTCTCGGCCGGATGGGCTGCCACCTCTCCGACATTTTCGACGTGGACGGCTCAGGCCGCCGGAGGATGTAAATGGTTGATTTAACACCATTTACCGGTCGATCAACGGCGTCTCTGATTCAATCAAAGCCATCTCGGGATCGTTCAACGGCGTCTCTGCACTGTTCAAAAGCGTCTCTGATTCGTTCAACGCCACCTCGGGGCGGTGCAAAGCGATCTCGCGGCCGTTCGACGGCATCTCTGAGTCATTCCAAGGCATCTCTAACTCGATCAAAGCGGTCTCGGAATCGAGCGACGCCAGCTCTGGCTCATTCAAGAGCGCCTCGGAGTTGTTCAAGACCGTCTCGGAGTTCTTCGACGACGTTTCTGAGTTGTTCAACACCGCGTCGCGAACTGACAACAGCTTCCTCGAAGCAGACAGCAGCTAACCCACCAACAACAAGACAGGAGAAACCCTCGTCATGACAGACCCACAACGAAACAAACTCGCCATGTACCTAGCGGTGCTTGGCGTGATGAACAAATATAACAGCGTCTGGACGACCCTGACCGCAATCGCCGACATCGTAACGCGGTTAACCGGCCTGACAACGGCGATTCAGGCCGCGAGCGGCGTGCAAGGGTCGCCACTCACCGGCATCGCCGGAGGAAAACGCCGGAAGCGAATGGAAATGATGGAGCAGGCGAGCAGTGTCGCGGGCGACCTGCATTCCTACGCGGTGAAGCAGAACGACACCAGCCTCGCTGCCAAGGTAAGCCTGCAATTCAGCGACCTGCTGCGCATGCCGGAGACGGAGATCGCGCCGCGCTGCCAGGAAATTCACGACCTGGCAAACACGAACGCCGCCGCTCTCGCGCCCTATGGCACCGATGCCGCCGACATTACCGCGCTGCAAACCGCAATCGATGACTTCAAAGAGTCCATGACCAAGCCACGGCAGGCCGTTGTGGGAAGGAAGCAGGTGACCGGCAACATCGCGCACGATGAAACGACGGCCGACGACCTGTTGAAGCGGGAGCTGGACCGCTCGATGCGCAAGTTCGCGAAGAAGAACCCGGACTTCTTCGGCGAATACACCACCGCGCGAATGATTATCGATCTCGGCAGCGGCGGCGGGAAAGACGAGCCACCAGCGACTCCGCCGCCTGCTCCGTAGGGCGTCGGCCACTCGCGACTTCCGGATCGTACTTCCGCACGAGCAACCACCAGCTGGTCCGGGCCGACCTCGTGGAAGGCGGCGCCTTCCCCAGGGAAAAACATGAGATCATTCTAGCTCGGTATGCCACGGGCTCGCTGACCGCCTCGACCCTCGCCCCATCCAGCCCCGGCCTCCGCTCGCCGCATCGCTCGCGCTCTCATCTTGAGCGAAGTCGAAACGTCTCCGAGTTTCCGCCGATGCTGGCCAAGGCTCCACAGTCAGACGCGGTCCAACTGCCGCAGGCGCTTCGCCGTGCTCTGCGGTCTGGCAGCGAGCCGGGCGTGGTAGGCGAAAGATCTCGCCTTTAAAGGCGAAGCTTCCGCCCTCTGCAACTAATGCGTGACCAGCCAGGTCCGCAACTGCTTCGCCACCACAGTTTTGCTCGCCACCGGCACCTTCTTCGCCCACTCGCCGTTTACACGAATCCTGAAGCTGCGGGCGCCCGGGAATGGCAGATCGATCAGCTCCACCTTCAGGCGCTCACCCGTCTCGTGATTGACCAGAGAGAGGGTATAATGTGCTTCCGGGCGCGGCATTCCTCCCGTATAATCGCGCAACCGCCACATGACGAGCCAGAACCGCAAATCCGGCGTGCATTTCAAAATGCACGTGCACGTGCACGTGCTTACGTCTATTTATAGTTAGATGTATGGCCGCGTTTACCGTTTTCAGACGCTGGCCACTTGGCTGTTGGCTGTTCGTTCTACACGCCATGTTTGTGTTTCTGATTTACGTTTCGTGGGCCGCCAATAGCGACGTTGAACGTGGCATGATCTGGATGACAGTATTTCTGTTCGATTTGCCGTCATCGTATTTGTTCATCGATAGACCGGGATTGACGGCGGTGTTCGCTATCAGCGCGATCTTTATCGGCGGATTGCAGTGGGCGCTGGTCGGTGCGTTTATTGATCTGCTCCGACGCGGATACAGGCGAAGGCAATCACTCCGTGGCACGCAGAACATCTAACCAGGCGATGCAGCTAACCGCGCCGCGCTCTGTTCCCCCGCTGAGAGTAGCTACAACCTTCAACTCGCAGCCACGCGCGCTCCCGGGCGCGGTAGCTGATCTTGTGTCTCGTTAGATGCTGAGACCATGAGCGAGCTTATCCAGCGATTCAGAGAGCGTTTCCAGATGTGGCACGACGAGCGGCTCGACGGCCCATCCGGACCACCGGCTGGCGGGCGACCACTTCGCAATCCGTTGGGGTGGGCCGTTCTTGGAGCGGTCGTTGTGCTCTTGCCACCGTATCATTTCCGCGACGCCTTTAGTGCGATGTTGCCGGTTAGCGGCCTCGTTTTTCTGGCCTTCTACTCCGCCAGATCGCGTTTCGCGTGGCACGTCTTGGCTGCCGAGCTTCTCATCGTCACGCCTCTCTACGTCTTCTTCTCATTTTCCTGGCGCCTGCAACGTGCGATTCATCCGTGGATCATGTGGGTGCCGATCGTTGGCACAGTTCTAATCGCCGGACTTCTTTTTGCATCGCGGGAACGGTATTTCAAGTATCTGGAGCAGCAGAAAGACCGTGCAAACGACGACCGCATCTAACCAAGCGATGCAGCTAACCGCTGGCCGCTCCGGGACCAACTTTTGTGATGACTTCCACATTTAACCTGCAGCAATGCTCGCTCCCAGCCAGCGGTAGCTGATCTTGTTCTCGTTAGGCGTATCGCCGCGCGTATCATATGAACACGCCGACATCAACCTACGCGTTTGGTGCTGGCGCACTTTTGCTGCTTGCAGCCGCGTTTCAGTCTGAGATCGGCTTTCCAGAGCGCATCG
>CADDYX010000232.1 GCA_902810735.1 Verrucomicrobiota bacterium
AATGTGAACTGCTCCACCCGGGCGACGTCGTTCGGATTCGACCGGTGCAGGTACGAGCGCGGCACCTTCTGATCGTTCAGCTTGATCACGACATTCTGCGCCATCGCCTGGCCTAACAAGTAGTCGTGCTCGCGCTCCGAGCCGTCGCACCAGAAAATGTTTTCGGGTTGCGTGAGCTGCGCGACACCACGCGCCCAGTCGAGAACGGCCTGGTTCGTCGGCTTGGCGCTGCCGATGCCGGCCGGCGGAGAAATTGCGGGTGCGATCTGGTCCATCTGAGCTATTTCTCGAGCGCCGCTCCCTCGCGGCGGGCTAGCAATGTTGGCCGCTTCGCTGCGTTCTCCAATCAAATTTTTCGCGCGCCGCGGTGGCTTGCGCGGGCGGTGAGCGCGCAGTTTATTGCTCGCATGTTCGGCGTCACCACCTCGGATGATTACAAGCCGGTGACGTGGATGGGTCGACTGCCGGTCGACATCACGACGATCCTGGTGGCGACGCACGTCGCGGTGGCAGTGGCGGGCTGCGTGCTCGTCGCGACGAATTTCGGCGCTCTGCTCAACCTGCTGATTTTCGACAGCGCCCGCATGTTTTATGGTGTGCAGCTCTGGCGAATCGTCACCTATGCATTCGTGCATCCGCCGGCCGGCCTGCTCTGGTTCGCGATCGAGATGTACATGCTGTTCGTCTTCGGCCGCGAAGTGGAACGGTACATCGGCCAGCGGCCGTTTATCGTCCTCTATGCCACGCTGCTGCTGCTGCCCACGATTATTCTGACGCTGTGGGGCCTGCTCGAACGAACCGGTTTGGCCGGGTCACCCGCGCTGCACTTCGGCATCTTTATTGCGTTCGCGACCATCTATCCGAGCGCCGAGTTGTTTCTGAGGATCACCGCGAAATGGACCGCGTTAATCCTGGCCGCGATCTACACATTGCAACTCCTCGCCTACCATGCCTGGTCCGATCTCGCGGTCGTCTGGATCAGCATCGCCACCGCTTTCCTTTTCATCCGGCTGCGCGGCGTCGGGCCGGAGCTGCTCTGGTGGAGCAGCCTCAAGTCACGCTTCGAACCGAAGCCGAAATTTCACGTCGTGCCGAAGCCCACCGCGCGCCGCGTGGTCGAGCCGGACGATGTTTACACCTCGGTCGACCCGATCCTGGACAAAATCGCGAAGTCCGGAATCGGCAGCCTGACGCCGGCCGAACGTCGCGCTCTCGATCGCGCGCGCAATCGTCTCCTCAACAAGCCGAAGTGAACGGCGCGGCGGCCGGGCGGCTCCGCGTTAGCGTGATCGTGCCGACCTGGTGCGACGCGGATAACCTGGCGCTGCTTCTGCCGCAGCTGTCGCAAATCGACGGCGTCGGCGAGGTGATTGTGGTCGATGCATCGGGAGATGCGGCGTCGAAAGAAATTGCGCAGCGGTCCGGCGCAAACTTCGTGGCGTGCTCCGGGGCGAATCGCGGTGCGCAGATGAACGTCGGTGCGATGCTCGCGACCGGCGATGTGCTGCTCTTCCACCATGCCGACACCGAGTTGCGTGCCGAACATTTTGCCGCGCTCAACTCCGCAACGGCTGATCCACAGGTGATCGGCGGCGCATTTCATCGCAAGTTCGACCTGCGTCATCCCAATTTGCTCTGGCTCGAGCCGATCGCGCGGCTGCGCTCGAGACGCGGCGGGACGTTGTACGGCGACCAATCGATTTTCGTCAGGCGCGAAACATTCCTGCAGCTCGGCGGCTTTGCCAAAATCCCGCTGATGGAGGACGTCGAATTTTCGCGGCGTCTGCGCGCGGCAGGCAAAGTGGTCGTGCTCGATCCGCCGGTGCAGACCTCAGCGCGACGCCATGCGCGGCGCGGCGCCTGGCGCACGAGTATTCAGAACGCGCTGTTCATCGTGCTTTATAAACTCGGCGTCTCTCCCGAGCGGCTGCACCGTTGGTACTATCGTGACCGGCTGTCCGGCAGCGAGGCGCAACTGACGCCGAAGTCGAACTCACTCCAGCAGTAACGCCCCGGTTCGCAAGACGTCGGCGAACGCTTCCGGCGTTGTCGCCTCCATCAGTGCGGTGCGGCGTTCCTGCGGCTTTACGATGCGCGCGATCGTGCCAACGCAAACCAGGTAGTCAGTGACCAGTCTTTCCGGCACACCAATAAGGAAGATGAGGTGGACGGGCGACTGCGACTCGCCAAACTGCACGCCCGTTTTGCTGCGACCGATCCCGAGCACGATTTGCTCCACGAGGTCCGTCCGGGCGTGCGGGAATGCGACCCCGTCGCCGGTGTTGGTGGAGCTGCGGCCTTCGCGCTGCATCACCAGGTCGGCAAATTCGTAGTAGTTCGCGACCCGCTCGGTCACGCGCAGCCAATCAACGATTTCCAGAATCGCCTCGTTCTGAGTCGCCGCGCGCAGCTCGAGCACGACCTGTTTCGGATCGAAAAGTTCGTTGAACAAAGGAGCCATGGCGGCGGCGCGTCAGATGAATTGACGCCCGAAACGAAGTTATCCGATGATCAAGAGACTCGTGGCAAACGAAAACACGCGAACGGGCGCGACGGAGGAACGGACGGTTTCCGTGCAGCAGAGCGTGTACGATCCCGGCTACGTCAATGCGATGTCGCATTTTTACCGCGGCGAGCTCAGCCGCATCATGATCTGGCGTCAGCGCCTCGATATCACGACGAACTGGGCGATCACCAGCAGCACCGCCATTATCACGATCGCCTTTTCGAACATCGCGGTGCCGCACATCATCTTCTTTTTCAATCTCGCGATCGTCTGGGTCATGCTTTGGATCGAGGCGCGTCGCTACCGATTTTACGACGCGTTCCGCGCCCGCGTTCGCATGCTCGAAGCGCACTTCCTCGTCCCGATCATCGCCGAAAATCGCGATCTGCTGCAGGGCGAATGGAAGAAGCTGGTGTGTGAAGATCTGATTCTGCCGTCGTTCAAAATCAGCAAGCTGGAGGCGGTCGGGCGCCGGCTGAAGCGCAATTACGTGTTCATTTTCATCCTCATCATGGTGGCGTGGTTCACGAAGATCTTCCTCCACGCCGGCGAACCGATCACCGGCGTGGCCGGGTTTTATCGCGCTCTGCGGGTCGGGCACATCCCATCCTGGTTCGTCGCTTCTATTTTCGCGGCGACGCTCGCCTGCGTGATCGGGATCACCGTTTACGTGAGCAAAAAAACAACCGGCGAGATCGCCGAGTTCGGGCCGAATCGTTCGTTGTGGCGGCTCTGAACGACGAGTTCGCGCGACTTTGCGAGATCGTCGCGCAGCTCCGCGCGCCGGGTGGTTGTCCGTGGGATCGCGAGCAAACGAACGCCTCCCTCGCTCCGGCATTGATCGAAGAAACGTACGAAGCCGTCAGTGCGATCCGCTCCAATGATGACGCGAATCTGCGTGAGGAGCTCGGTGACGTGCTGTTGCTCGTCGTGATGCATGCGGAGATCGCGCGCGAAGCGGGTCGCTTCGAAATCGCCGAAGTGATTGCCGACGTGACAGAGAAGCTCATTCGCCGGCATCCGCACGTGTTCGCGGACAGCAAGGTGAGGGAAAGCGATGCCGTCGTCCGTCAATGGGAGGCGATCAAGCACACCGAAAAAGCCACGGCAGCAGAGCATTACCTCGACGATTTGCCGCAGGCGTTCCCCGCATTGATGCGCGCGCAAAAGGCGCAGAAAAAGGCCGCGCG
>CADDYX010000233.1 GCA_902810735.1 Verrucomicrobiota bacterium
GAGCAGAACGACAAGTACATCGTGCATTTTTATCTGCCCGATAAGAATCTCTCGGATGTGAACGTGAAGTTTGAGAACAACCAGCTTCATCTCACTGCGCAGGAACAAAAGAAAAGCGATGCCGCCGCCGGCGATATGCAGAGCATGAGCGTGGCGCGTTACGAAACGATGACGACGCTGCCCGGTCCGGTGAAGGATGCCGACATGAAGCTCGAACGGAAGGAAGGCTCCGTCGTTGTCACCTTGCCGAAAGCGTAATCTCCGTGGTTCTTCCAAGCATGAAGACGACAGAACTCAGTGTGCCGGAAGTCGGGTTGATTGCGATGACCCGGGCCATTTTTGGAATTGGCATCGGGCTGCTCATCCATGACAAGCTGCGGGCCGACCAGCGTTCAGCGATCGGCTGGACATGCCTGGCGGTCGGGTTGCTCACGACAGTTCCGCTCGCCATTCAGGTTTTCGGACAGGCCGAGGAGTAACGCGGGCGGCAGCGGATGGTCTAACGAGTGTTTGGTTGTCGCCAGAGCGAGCGCCAACCGCCGCCGAAGCGATGCGGGCATTTCCCGCGAACGAAGGTGAGCGCGATCGTGAGTGCGCCGATCGGCGGCAGCTTTTGGGTTCTTCGATGTCGTTGTTTTCATGGATTGGTTACAGGGGATCATTCCAGCGCGCAGCAGTGGAGAGATAGCCGAGCAGAGCGGGCGCGAGAATCAACCAGGCGCCGAGCGGCAGGTTCAGCCAGCGGATCGCGCGGGTAACCTGCCAGATGGCAATGATCGAGATGCTGGCAACGATGGGTCCGATGATGCGGTCGTTTGTCTGCGCCGGATTTGAGTAGCGCAGCACGGCCGGCGCAGTCATGAGCCAGATGCCGGCGGCCGCGGAGAGGAGTCGCGCCCACATGGCCTAACGAGTGCTTGAGTGCATTCCCCAGAAGGCGCGCCAGACAGAACCGCCATTATCTTTGACCCGGCGGAGGTGCTGAAGGCTGGCGAGAAATTCATCCATCGCGGGGCCAATCATGGTCAGCGAGACGAGTGCGGATGCGAGGCAGAGCGTGCACCAGGCATCGAAGAGCACGGGTTGAAAGACGACCAGCATCACGCTCACCACGCCGAGCGGCCCGACGGCAATCCCGAAGACGATCACAATCCACGGCATGGTTCGCCAGCGGCCGCGACCACCGATTGCGCCGCTGACCGCATCGGCCAGGTAACCAAGTGCACCGAGGGCGGCGTCAGGAACAGGCAGGAGACGCGAGATGCTGGAATTGAGAATTTTGGTGCTGCCCTCTGGGAAAAAGGGGTCCCAGACGCGCGGGATGATCCGCCATTGGTAGAGCGCCAGATAACCAGCGATGAAAAACCGGACGATCGCGAGCGCGATGATCGGCAATCGCTCCCGCCAGCTCGCCGGATTGTAGTCCCAGCCGGGCGGGATGTGATCGTTTTCCTTAGTCATAGCGGCGCGGCCGGCGGCACGCGTCTCGTTATGCGCCGAAGGTGACCGCAGCGTGTCATCTTTATTACAACGCACGAAGACGAGGCTATGAACGCTTCGGCCGCTTCTTTTTCTCCGCATCGCCGCGCGCCCGGCGCGGTTCCGCTTCTGGTTTTTCGCGCAGGTTCAACGCCGTATTGACCAGCGCCACGTGCGAGAACGCCTGCGGGAAATTTCCGAGCTGCCGTTTGGTTCGGCCATCGTATTCCTCCGCGAGCAGGCCGAGATCATTGCGCAAGGCGAGCAGCCGCTCGAACATGGCGCGCGCTTCCTCCGTGCGACCGAGCAGATGGAGGCAATCGACCAGCCAGAAACTGCACGGCAGAAATGCGCCCTCGCCGCCCGGTAATCCGTCGGCGTCGTTCTGCTCCGCGCGATAACGCAGGACCAGTCCATCCTGCTGCAGGTCGCGCATGATTGCCTCGATCGTGTTCCGCACCCGCTCGTCCGTCGCGGGAAGAAAACCGACCAGCGGCATCATGAGCAAACTCGCGTCGAGTTCATCCGAGCCGTAGAACTGCGTAAAGGCGCGGCGCTTTTTGTTGTAACCGCGCGCGCAAACCTGCCGGTGAACGCGCTCGCGAATCGTGCGCCAGCGTTTCACATCCGCCACCGCGGAGCGCCCGCGGGCTTCCCCTAGGAGGATCGCGCGGTCGAACGCAACCCACGCCATCATCTTCGAGTTGCGTGAATTGCCTCCGCCCGCCGCGCACTTCCCAGATGCCTTCATCCGGTTCGCTCCAGATTTTCTCCAGCGCTTTCATGAATGCGCACTGCAAGCGCCAGTCCGGCTCGTCCGTTTTAATGCCGGCGCAATGCGCGTGATACATTGCGTCCATCAATTCGCCATAAACATCGAGCTGGCGCTGCTCGGAAGCGGCGTTGCCCACGCGAACGGGCTGCGATTTTTCGTAGCCGCTCAGCCATGGCAGCTCGAACTCCGGCAGGCGTCGTTCGCCGCGCACGCCGTACATGATTTGCATCTCGGCCGGATTGCCGGCCACGGCGCGCAGCAGCCATTCGCGCCAGGCGCGCGCTTCCTCGAGATAGCCGGCGCCCATGAGCGCGAGCAGCGTGAACGTGGCATCGCGCAGCCAGCAATAGCGATAATCCCAGTTCCGCACCCCGCCGAGTTCTTCCGGCAACGAAGTGGTCGCCGCCGCGACCATACCGCCAGTCGGCGCGAAGGTGAGCCCTTTCAATGTGAGAAGCGAACGCACCATAGGTTCGTGCCACTCGCCGTCGAACGCGCAGCGATTCGCCCAGTCTGTCCAAAAGCGTTGCGTCTGGCGCAGGGCGCGTTCCGCATCGACTTCGCGCGGCGGCGATTCATTGGAAAGAAACCAGGTAAGGACAAACGGCACGCGCTCGCCTTTTCGCGCCGTCCATTCCGCCACGGTGGTCAAATTTTTCCCATGCGTGGCAATCGGCGTGTGCAGGATGAGCGCGTCCGATCCGGCGATCGCTTCCAGTCCGCTGTGGTGCTTCCGCACCCAGGGCACGACCTTGCCGTAATCGAAGCGGATGATCAGTTCCATCTGCATCCGCACCCGCCCGCGCACGCCTTCGACAATGCGGACGATGTCGGGGTTCGTTCCCCGTGGCGGCATGAAATCGATCAGCCGAACAACACCGCTGCCGGTCTCGATTTCCGTCTCCAGAATCATCGTCTCCGGCCGGTAGCGCCGCCGAATCTGCTTCGTCTCCGCGCAGGGAGAAAAGCTCCAATGGCCATTGCTCTCATCGCCGATGAGGGCGGCGAAGCACGCGCCGGAATCGAAGCGTGGAAAACAGAGCCAGTCGATCGAGCCGTCCCGACTGACGAGTGCGCCGGTCTGCGTGTCACTGAGGAATGCGTAGTCCTCGATGCGGGCATGCCTTTTCATCGGAATTCCAATCACGAATCGATTCTCACCTGTAATCTTCTCGCAACTTTCCGGCCACGCTGGCGCGATTACAAAGAGGGATGAGAAACGGAAAACGGGGGCAAGTTGTGGTCGTCACCGGCGCCTCGGCTGGAGTGGGTCGCGCGACGGCGCAGGCCTTTGCGCGGGAAGGCGCCCGCATCGGCTTGCTGGAACGCGGGCGGGCCGGACTCGAGGGAGCGAAACGCGATGTCGAACAGCTCGGCGGTGAAGCGCTCGTCTTGCCGACGGATGTGGCTGATGCCGATG
>CADDYX010000234.1 GCA_902810735.1 Verrucomicrobiota bacterium
CCCAGGCGCGAACAGTTCGCCGGCAAACTCATTCCGGATGAATTGTGCGCCGCTGCCGGTCGTGCCGTGCATGATCAACACCGCGTTCGTCGTTTTTCCCGCGGCGTCCTTCTGCGGTTTGCCTAGCGTCCGATAATGAATGCGGAGCTCGGGCAGAGTTTCGCCGGAAGCGAATTTGAAATCGCGAATGACGAAATCGGCCTCGGTCGGCGGAGGGTAATCCGCGGCACGCAATGTTGCGCAGAAGACGATTGCCGCGAATGCGAGGAGCTTATTCATGTCCGTTCGTGTTCGTCGTTTCGGCAGCAACTCCGCGCGTTGCTGCGACGATGCGCGATGCGAGATTTCGGATTTCATCGAGCCGTTCGCCGAGCAGAGTCCGCAGATCTTCCGCTGATAGAAGCGCGCCGTCCGGCGGCGGCGTGGAGAGAAGCTGCATCGCTTCGAATCCTTTCTCGTGCAATTGCGCGAGCGCGGTGGCGTGACTCGCGCTTTGCTCGATCGCGCTGCGAACCACCGCTGCGATCGGTTCGACGCTGACGGCACATCCCTCCAGATCATTGCCGTAAATCACGCGCAAGATTTCTTCCGCGGCAGCGGTCGCGATTTTGTCGACGTGGTCAGCGTTCAAGAGCGCAACCGTACTGCAATCTCGGAACGCTGGAAAGAGCCGCCGCATGTTCGCTCCGGCTCAGAGTTGAGACATCGGTCAATTGCGCCAGAATTGCTCAGTCCCTCCACGACATCCATGCAGCCGACAATCCTCATCGTCGATGACGAAAAGCACACCCGCGATGGCTTGCGGCGTTTGCTGGAGGACGAATACGACACCTATGTGGCGGGCGATGTCGCGGGCGCGATGGATGTGCTCGAGCGCGAGCAAATCGACGTGCTGATCACCGACCTGCGGCTCGGCGGCGAGGACGGGATGCAGTTGATCGAGCGCGCGCTGAAACGGCCGCAGCCGCCGATCTGCATCATGATGACCGCTTACGGCTCGGTCGATACGGCCGTCGAGGCAATGAAGCGCGGCGCATATGATTTCGTCACGAAGCCGCTCAATCTCGACAAAGTGGAAATGCTGATCGCGCGCGCGCTCGGTTCGCGTCGGATCGAGCAGGAAAACCGCGTGCTCAAGCAGCAGGTCGACGAGCGGTTCGGCTTGGAAAACATGATCGGCGAATCGCCGGTGCTGCGCGAGGTGCTCGACACTATCAAGCAGGTCGCGCCTTCCTCCGCGAACGTCTTGATCGAAGGCGAAAGCGGCACCGGAAAGGAGCTCGCGGCGCACGCGATTCACAATTTGAGCCGGCGGAGCAAAGCGAAATTCGTCACCGTGCACTGCGCTGCGCTCTCGCCGACATTGTTAGAGAGCGAGCTGTTCGGTCATGAACGCGGCGCGTTCACCGGCGCGCACGAGCGGCGCATCGGCCGGTTCGAACAGGCGAACGGCGGCACGATTTTTCTCGACGAAATCGGCGAGATCGAGCCAGCGACGCAGGTGAAATTGCTGCGCGTGATCAGTGAAGAGCGGGCGTTCGAGCGCGTCGGAGGAAACCAAACACTGAAGGCCGACGTTCGTCTGATTGCGGCGACGAATAAGAACCTCGAGAAGCTCGTGGCCGAGGGAAAATTCCGGGACGACCTCTATTTCCGCCTCAACGTCGTGCATCTCACGATGCCGCCGTTGCGCGACCGGAAGGAAGATATTCCGCTGCTCGTGAGCAGTTTTCTTCGTCACTTCTGCAAACAAAACGAGAAGCCGCTGCTCGAGATCGCGCCCGAGGCGATGAACACGCTGCTCACCTATAACTGGCCGGGCAATGTGCGCGAGCTCCGCACCGCGATCGAGCACGGCGTTGTCATGGCGACGGGACCGAAGATCTCGGTGCGCGACTTGCCGATGAACGTGCGGCAGACCGTTGGCGTGGAACTGCCGGGCGGCGTCACGCCCGCGAAAGCATTCGGCGCGAAATCCAGTCCGCTCGATCTGCACGCGACCGAGAAGCGCCTGATCATGCAGGCGCTCGCCAGCACGAACGGCAACATCACCCGCGCGGCGCAGAAGCTCGGCATCAGCCGCCGCACGTTGCACCGCAAGATCAACGAAATGAATGCGGAGAAATCCGGCGCTGCCGCATTAGTCGACGGAGCGTAGCGGTTTGCGATTTACGAAAACGGCGGCCGACGTTTGAATCCAATGGTGAACGAGAAGCGGATTTTCGGAACGGACGGCGTGCGCGGGGTGGCGAACGTTGAGCCGGTCACGGCGGAGACGGCGCTCAAACTCGGGCGCGCCGCGGCGCATGTCTTCATGCAATTGAATCCGCGCACGCAGGCGGCGGGCACGCGGCGCAAGATTGTGCTCGGGAAGGATACGCGCCTCTCCGGCTACATGCTTGAGAACGCGATGGTCGCCGGCATCACGTCGCTCGGCGTCGACGTGCTGGTGATTGGTCCGCTGCCGAGTCCGGGCGTCGCCTACATCACGCGCTCGCTCCGCGCGGATGCAGGAATTGTTCTCAGTGCATCGCACAATTCGTACGAAGACAATGGCATCAAGTTTTTCCGGCACGATGGCTACAAACTCGACGATCAGATTGAGCAGCAGATCGAGCAGCTCGTCTTCAGCGGCGAAATCGACAATGTGCGGCCGACGGCCGGCAAAATTGGTCGGGCGACACGAATCGATGATGCGCTCGGGCGCTATGTCGAGTTCGCGAAGGCGAGTTTCCCGAGAAAAATGTCACTCGAGAAAATGCGAATCGCGGTCGACGTCGCGAACGGCGCGGCCTATAAATCGACGCCGTGTATTCTGCGCGAGCTCGGCGCAGACGTGACCGTTTTTCACAACGAGCCGAACGGCACAAACATCAACGCCGGTTGCGGGAGCACGCATCCCGCAGAGATCCAGCGCATCGTGAAGGAACTCGGCGCAGAGGTCGGAATTACGCACGATGGTGACGCAGATCGCGTGCTCCTTTGCGATGAGACAGGCGAAATTGTAGACGGCGATGAGATTCTCGCGATCGCCGCGGTCGACCTGCTGCGGGACGAGCGGCTCGCGCAGAATACGCTCGTCGCGACGGTGATGAGTAACTTCGGCCTCGACGAAGCGCTCGCGCCGCTCGGCGGCAAAGTGGTGCGCACGAAAGTGGGCGACCGTTACGTGATCGAGGAGATGGTGCAGCGGAATCTCAATCTCGGCGGCGAGCAGAGCGGTCACATGATTTTCCGCGATTTCACCACGACCGGCGACGGCATCGTGAGCGCCCTCCAGATTTTGCGAATCATGAAGTCGACCGGCAAACCGCTGAGCGAATTGAAGCGCTGTCTCGAAAAATATCCGCAGGCGCAGCGGAACCTGCGCGTGAAGGAGAAGATGCCGATCGAGAAAATTCCGAACGTGCAGAAGCTGGTCGCCGAAGCGGAAACGGAGTTGTCGGGCAAAGGCCGGGTGCTGCTGCGTTATTCCGGGACGGAGCCGAAGATCCGGTTGCTGATCGAAGGTCGCGAGCCGGCGCTGATCGACCGGCAGGCAAACCGGATCGCCGACGCGATCCAAAGCGCAATCGGTGTGAACTGATGACGCTGACGCGAGTTGTCGAGGCGCTGTTATTTAGCGCGCA
>CADDYX010000235.1 GCA_902810735.1 Verrucomicrobiota bacterium
CTGAAAAAGCGGTGGAGGCGAGCGCGAGGACAATTCCGCAGATAAGAGAACGTCGCATACGCCAGCCTAGCAGAGTCCGTCAGGCGCGCACGGGCGGATCAGCGCGCGTGCGGTCGTGGCGCTATTGCTTTGACACTCGGCCGGCGCGCAGCTTTACATCCGCGCATGAGATCGACTGCGCGGCTTTGCTTCACGACCATCCTGCTGCTCTGCGCGGGCCGAATTGCCGCTGCCGCAGCGGAGGAATTCGAAACGGCGGAGACGGGCGGGACGACGCCCGCCACCAGCTGGGTGCAAATCTCCAGCGCCATCGTGCCGGCAGCGCGTAGCTACATGGCAATGACCTACGATGCCGACAGTGGCAAGGTGCTGATGTTCGGCGGATACGATGGCGCGAAGTACCACCACGACACGTGGGCGTTCGACGGCAGCAAGTGGGAGAAACTTTCGCCGGTCACTTTCCCGCCGGCGCGCGCCGCGGCGCAGATGGCTTACGACGCGCACACGCACCGCGTTGTCCTGTTCGGCGGATATGACGGGGACGCATTCCTCGGAGACACTTGGATTTGGAACGGCGCCACGCTCCAGTGGCACAAAGCGACGCCCCAGCATTCGCCCGGCAAACTGACCGGACCGATGCTGTTCACTGATCCGAACGGCAGCGTGGACAACATCGGCGGGTTCGACGGCCAATTCTACCGCGCGGCGATGTGGCAATGGACCGGCTCGAATTGGAAACAGCTCGATCTGCCAAACCTGCCGACCGCACGCTCAGCGGCGGCAGTGGCGGTGAACCGAACGAGCAATCGCGTGGTGATGTTCGGCGGGCTAGCCGAGGTCAACCCGGTGAACACCTGGGTTTACGACGGCACGACGTGGAAGGAGGAGCACCCGATGACGCAGCCGCTCTGGGTGTATGCCGGCTCGGGGCTCTATCAACCCACAGCCGCTCACGGTAAGGCGTTGATCTTTGGCGGCGCGAACGGCGGTGAGGCGCAACAGAGTACCTGGCGCTGGCTCGGCACGACCTGGAGGAACATCACCGGGAAAGTGTCCCCGCCCGCGCGGGAAGGGGCGGGCAGCGCGTTCGACGTGGCGCTCGGCCGCTCAATCATTTTCGGCGGACAGAACAAAGGCGCCTATTTCAACGACACCTGGGTGCTAACGCCGTAGCTCCGCGTTGCGCGGCGCGAGGCCTGTGGTTGAGGCGAAGAAATAGCCGCCACACCCAGGCGCGCGACGCCGGAGGTATTTAGCTTAGGCCAGCTAAACGGCTGGCCGGCTATATCACAGGAACGCTGACGGTGTGCTACCCGCGTCTGGCGATCGCCTCGAGTAACTAACTCACCGCGCTCTCGTCGGTATTAGTTGATTTTATAGAACTCGACGAGCGCTACGCCCGTCGTGTCGTCTTTACCGCGAACAATCGCGGTGTAGCTCCCCGGCTTCAGGTTAATCTGAAGCGCGCTTTCGCGTTTGTTAGGCGGGGCGAGATGGTCCTGCAGGATCTCGTCCCGTGAGTTGCTCTGCGGCCAATTGTCGTTCTCCGCGATCCTCGTGCCCGAGCTGTTGAAGACCTCCAGCGTCGGATCCTGCAGCGCGTTGGCCACGCCTTTTTTTGTCAGGGATGGCCCAAGAGCGCGGATCACCATGTTCGCGGCGCGCTCCGGACCGATCACGGTGCCGCCGATCATGACATTCTCGCGCTTGCCGACAAATCCGCGGGTGGAAACGTTTGCGAACTCGGAGCCGGCCGGCTGAGCGTCGAGATCGTACGCTTCGACCAGCGCGACACCTTTTCCGCCGTTCGATGCTCGCACGATCGCGGTGTAGGCGCCCGGCTCCAGCGTCGCAAGGATCGCGCTCTCGCGGTCGCGCTTCGGCTGCATGCCGGTCGCTTTGATGTCCGCCTTCTGAGTGCTTTTCCAGCCGTCGTTAGATGCAATTAGATTTTGGTTCGCGTCCCGCAGCTCGAGTGTCGGATTTTCCAGCGGATGGTGAATGCCGTCATGCCGCAGCGACGGCCCAAGCGCGCGGAGTAGCACTGTTTTCGGCGCGATGCCGCGAATGATAAATCCTGCGATGCCCGCATCGTCGGTATCGGATCGCACGTCGACGCGGGTGGAGACATTCCGCATGCTGGCATGCGGCTGAAAGTCGTCGACGTGAAAGCCAGTGCCGTCGTATCGGGTCGCGAACGTGCCCGCCACTGTGCCGGTAACCTCCCCCTCCCGCGTGAGCCCTGTCGCGTTATACGCCGCCACGCGACCGTGCCGCGGAGCGTTTGAGAATTCGCCCTTGAGCTTCGCGCCGCCGATGAAATCGCGACCGAACCCTGTCGGGACCTGCGCGCCTGGAAGGATCAATAGCGTCAGGTTGCCGCCGATCGTGACCGTGCCGTCCGCTTGTAAGCCATCGTCATTCGCGTCCGTTTCAAAAATATCGAACCGCAATTCCTTGAGCGACTTCAGGTTCGCGTCGCCGTGCACGAACAGATCGGCTACTCCCCGCGTGCTCGACAGGTCCAGAGGATCGCTCAGCACGGAAATCCACAGCGTCCCGCCATGCATCGTGAGATCGCCGTTCACCTCAAGCACACTTCCAGCGATGTTCAGCAGCGCGTCGTCTGATGCGCTGCCGGTCAGCGACCCTTTCGTCGATGGGACGGGGTTGAGGTTAGCAACACGATATCTGAAGAACGACGCGAGATTGCGCAACGCATCGTCGCCGTTCGAATCCAGGATCGAGGAGCTGACACCGCCGTTGGTGCCCGTCAAAAGAATCGAAGCGTTCGCGTTTACGATGTCGAGCGGCTCGCCCTGCACGTGGATTCGGGCGGCGCCGCTGTCGTTGCCGATGCCGTGGAGTTCGTAGCGGCCACCGGTCAGCGTTTTCGTCGCCGGATCGTAGTTCGTAAGCAGACCATTGATCACCACATTCGCGACGCCGGTGCTCGCCTCCGCAAAAATCAAGCCGCTCTCCGGATCGTTCGCGTTCGGGCCGCTGCCGGTCGCGGTGTAATTGTTGTTGAAGGTGATCGAGCTGCCGTCGAAGACCTGGAACACGCCTCCATTCACGATCGAATTCTGAAACACGGCGTTAAATCCGTCCCGCACCGTGATCGAGCCCTCCGTGGCGTTCTGAACGAAGTGCGCCAGCGCATCGTTGTCATTCTCGTCGGTGAAGCGCACGTTACCGGCACCGCCGAAGAGCAGCCCGGCATGATTCTCCACGATATTGGCGCCATTGAACTGGATCTTCGCCGTCAACCCCGAGGCTGCTTCGCCGCCAAGCAAAGGAACACCTCTCAAGGTGCCGGTGGCCGGATCAAACTCCGCCAGGTTGCCCAGATCGCAGAGCACGTTCGTCGTCGCCGCGTTAACCAGCACCTTGCCGACGTTGTTGAACGCGCTCGCTCCCGTCGTGAAATTGTGATCCGTCGAAACGAGATTCGGGTCCGTGAGCACCGTCTGTCCGTCGAAAGTGAGACTGCTCACCGTCGCGTCGATGTTCAGCTTCACCTCTCGATCGCCGATCAGAACGTCGAACGAATTTCCGCCGCTGTTGTTCGGCACAACCTGCGGCGACCAGTTCGTC
>CADDYX010000236.1 GCA_902810735.1 Verrucomicrobiota bacterium
TGTTGTTGCCGTAATCGAAGGTCACGGCGCCGCGTTTCTGCAGCGCAAGCATCGCTTGAACGTGCGCCGCCATCGACGCCATGGACCGCGACACGTACTCGTCCGGATTGCGACGACGCAGCTCCAGCGCATCGTCGAGCGTCATCTCGCCTGGGATGTAGCCATTCAGCGCGTCGTGCGCGCTCGTCTGGTCCGTCAGCAGATCGGGAACGATGCCGCGCTTCACGAGCTCAGGAAGGACCTCTGCGCAATTGGCAACGAGGCCCACCGAGACAGCGCGATCGGTGTTCAGAATCTCGAGCGCCTCATCCAGCGACCGCGCGATCTGGTCGCAATAGCCGCTCTTCAACCGCTTCTCGATTCGCGCCGGATCCACTTCGATGCCGAGAAAACGCGCGCCGTTCATGGTCGCGGCAAGCGGCTGCGCGCCGCCCATTCCTCCCATGCCACCGGAAACGATCAGCTTGCCGGCGAGCGATCCGCCGAAATGCCTTTCGCCCGCCGCGGCAAACGTCTCGAACGTTCCCTGCACGATGCCTTGGCTCCCGATGTAGATCCATGAGCCGGCCGTCATTTGTCCGTACATCGTCAGGCCCATTCGCTCGAGACGGTTGAACTCGGAGTAATTCGACCATTGACCGACGAGGTTCGAATTCGCAATCAAGACACGCGGCGCTTCGTCGTGGGTGCGGAACACGCCCACCGGTTTCCCGGATTGCACGAGCAGCGTCTCGTCGTCATTGAGCGTGCGCAGTGACTCGACGAGAGCGTCAAAAGCGCGCCAGCTCCGCGCCGCGCGACCCGTGCCGCCATAAACGATCAGTTCGTCCGGCTTCTCGGCCACTTCCGGATCGAGGTTGTTCATCAACATCCGAAGCGCAGCTTCCTGATGCCAGCCTTTGCACGAGCGCTCGGTTCCGCGCGGCGCGCGGATGTTTCGCTTGCCACTCATAAAGTTTCGAAGCCGCTGTCGAACGTGCCGTCGCGGATCGCGGCCGCCACCGACTCGATCTCGGCCGACATCGCGCGGTCCTCCGTCACCGGTGGCGAGAGCGCGCGAATCCTTTCGTATGCCGCTTCGACACCGGTGCCGCTTTTCAGCGGGCGCCGAAAGTCGAGCGCTTCTGCTGCTGCTAGCAACTCGATTGCGAACACGCGTTCCGCGTTCTCGACAATCGACCGCAGTTTAAGCGCGCTGGTCATTCCCATCGATACGTGATCTTCCCGTCCGCCGGATGTCGGCAAGTTGTCGATGCTCGCTGGATGCGCGAGCACTTTCGCTTCGTTGAGCAGCGAGACCGCGGCGACATGAAGAATCATAAATCCCGAGTGCGTGCCGGCATGCGGCGCAAGGAATGGCGGCAGCCCCTCATTCGTGTCGGGATTTACCAGCCGATCCGTCCGCCGTTCGCTGATGCTCATCAGATCTGTGGCCGCGATGGCGGCGTAATCTAGTGCCAGCGCAAGCGGCGCGCCGTGAAAATTTCCGCCCGAAATGACTTTGCCGGTTTCGGCGAAGACGAGTGGGTTGTCGGTCGCGGAATGCGATTCCGTCAGAAGCACGTCCTCGCAATGCCGCAGCGCACCACGAACGGCGCCGTGCACCTGAGGCATACAGCGCAAACTGTAGGCGTCCTGCACGCGCGGATCGCCGGTGCGGTGCGACTCGCGAATTTCACTGTCGCGCAGGAGCCAGCGCAAATGTTCCGCCGCTGCCCGTTGACCGTCGTGCGGGCGCGCTCGTTGAATGGCCGCGTCAAACGCGTCCGGCGTCCCTTTTAATCCTTCCAGACTCATCGCACCCGCTATGTCCGCAATATGCGACAGGCGCTTGGCGCGGAACAGCGCGAGCCCACCGACGGCATGCATCGCCTGCGTGCCATTGAGCAGCGCGAGACCTTCCTTCGCTTCCAATACCGCTGGCGCGAGACCAGCTTCCCGCAGTGCATCGGCTGCCGAAACGCGCGCGCCGCGGTAGAGCACATCACCTTCGCCGATCAGCGCTAACGACAGGTGCGCGAGCGGCGCGAGGTCACCGCTGGCGCCGACGGAGCCTTTCTCTGGAATGACCGGACAGATTCCGCGGCTGAGCATTTCGCAAAGCAGCTGCACGACGTCGCGGCGAATGCCGCTGAAGCCGAGCGTGAGCACATTCGCCCGCAGCAACATCATGGCGCGGACTTCCGCGATCGAAAGCGGGTTGCCGACCCCGCACGCGTGACTGCGGACCAGATTCAGCTGCAGTTGCCGCAGCTCGTCGCGCGGAATGTGCACGTCCGCCAAGCGGCCAAATCCGGTGCTCACTCCATAGACAACGCCGTCGCTCGCGACGATTTCCTCGATCACCGCACGTGAACGATCGATGCGCTGCCGTGCCGGTTCGGCAATCGTCACTGACGTATCGCCGTGCGCTACCGCCGCGATTTCGGCCAGTGAAAGCGGCTGCCCGTCGAGTTCCATCGAGCGCATGTTATGGACAACTGCGCGGAAGTGAAGCGCAGTAAAAAGGCCAGGCCGCCAAACGACCTGGCCTTCAAATTGAAGCTATCCGCAGACGGACAACTTGGACGCCGGAACTATTTAGAGTATCCGCGTGTGGCGCTGGTGTTGGTGCTGGTGGTCGCTGTCTCATTGCGATGAGCGCACGCCCCCAGGCTAAGAGCGCTGGCGGCGATGGCCACGAGCATAAATGCCTTAAGAATTTTCAACTAATATTTCGCCTCCTTTCGCAGCTGGTTGCTGGCCGTCTTGCAGGCGCTTGTTAGGCGCGGTGCAACGGTTTGTCTCCCTCTATTCGATGCCAGCCGTGCAACCGGCCGTCGCGTAATCGTCACCGGCGTGCCGACATCTACCAGGTCGAACACCTCGATTACATCCGCATTTCGCATTCGCACGCAACCGTCGCTCGCCGGCCGGCCGATCTCGCGCTCGTGATTCGTTCCGTGAATGTAGATGTAGCGCGCGCGGGTGTTCGCATTGCGCTTGCCGGTCCCGTCCAGCCATAGAATTCGCGACAGGATCAGATCGGCGTCGTCGTGCGTGGCTCGATCCGCGATCGGCCGCCGGCCTTTGAACACCGTGTTTGCCGCCGCATCGCCGCCGATTTTTTCCGCAATTCGAAAACGGCCGACCGGCGTTTTCATGCTGCCTTCGCGGAAGCCGACTCCGTAGCGCGAGGTCGAGACCGGATACACACGCTCCGAGCCATCGCGCAATCGCAGCACGAGGCGCTGGTCAGGGATCGAAA
The DNA here is from genome assembly GCA_902810735.1 of Verrucomicrobiota bacterium. GTDB lineage: Bacteria > Verrucomicrobiota > Verrucomicrobiia > Chthoniobacterales > UBA10450 > CADDYX01. The sequence continues at coordinate 3,248 of CADDYX010000236.1, forward strand.
TGTGGACTGCGGCGCGTTGCTTCATCAGGTGGTGCCGGTAAACTCGCGGACGTGCCGAAGCCATATCACATCGCGATTCTCGGCGCGACCGGAGCAGTCGGCATGGAGCTGTTGCGCGTGCTGGAGCGGCGCCACTTTCCGGTCGCGAGTTTGCGGTTGCTCGCCTCCGCGCGCTCGGCCGGCAAATCACTCCACTTCGCAGGTGAAGACATCGCAATCCAGGCGCTGGACGCGAAGTCTTTCCGTGGAATCGATCTCGCGTTTTTCAGCGC
>CADDYX010000237.1 GCA_902810735.1 Verrucomicrobiota bacterium
ACTCGAAGCCACGGCTCCGCACCCATTCATGCACCAGCGCGTTCGTCCGTTTGTGCCGCGCGAAACGATTCGCCAGTCCCTCCGCGAAAATCTCCTCCAGCTTCGATTCTAGCGCGTGAATGTGGCCGATGCTCGGCGTGCTCGGCGTCATGTTTTCCTCCTGCTGCTTTCGGAATTCCAGAAAGTCGAAGTAGTAGCCGCGCTCCGCATTTCGCTCGGCCCGCGCGAACGCCTTCTCGGACACGCTGAAGAGCGAAAATCCGGGCGGCAGCGCCAACGCTTTTTGGCTGCCGGTCAGCATCACGTCGATGCCGTAATCATCCATCGGAATCGGCATCGCGGAGAACGAGGAGACGGTGTCAACGATCAGCGCCACGTCCGGGTACTTTGCCAGCGTGCAGCAAATTTCCGGCAGCGCATTCATTACGCCCGTGGAAGTCTCGTTGTGGATCAATGTCACGGCGTCGAACCGGCCGGTCGCGAGGTTCTCATCGACAGCTCGGTAGTCGATGTGCCGGCCCCATTCCACCTGCAGCGGCTCGGCTTGCTTTCCGCAGCGTCGCGCCACGTCGAGCCACTTGTCGGAGAAGGCGCCGCACATGCAGCAGAGCACGCGCTCGCGCACGACGTTGCGGATCGCCGCTTCCATAACGCCCCACGCCGAGGAGGTCGAGAGAAACACCGGCTGTTTCGTGCCGAAGAGCGTCTGCAGCTTCGGGTGAATGTCCGCATACAATTCGCGGAACGCCTCGCCGCGATGGCCAATCATCGGCCGCGCGAAGGCCGCGAGGGTTTTCGGCGATACTTCGACCGGGCCGGGGATGAAAAGCTTGTCGTGCGGCACGGGCGAACGTCCAACGCTCAACCTTCAACGTCCAACATCGAATGAAGAAGCGAAGCATACGCGTATGGCAGCGAAGAAACAGAAAGCGCGCGGTCCGAGCGCCGGCGCACGACAGGGTGAACGCCGCAGCTCCGGCAAAAAGCCGAGCAGCATGAATCTCGATCGCGGCGGCGGCAGCGCGGCGAAGAAATCCAAGGCCGGCGCCAGCGGTGCCCGTGGCAAAGGCGCGCGTTCGACTTAGCAGTGCCCGCCAAGAACAAGGACCTGCACGGCAGCGCGCCGGATAAATCCGACACCGTGCTGCTCCTCATCGACGTCATTAACGACCTCGCTTTTCCCGAGGCTGACGGAATGCTGCCGGAAGCGCGCGCAATGGCGAAGCGGCTCCTCGAATTGAAGAAGCGCGCCCGCCGCGCGGGCATCCCGGCCGTTTACGTCAACGACAACTTTGGCAAATGGAAGTCCGACTTCCGCCGCACGATCGAGCATTGCCTCGCGCCCAAATCGAAAGGCCGCGACATCGTTGAGATCCTGCGACCCGACGATGACGATTACTTCGTGCTCAAGCCGAAGCACTCCGGCTTTTTTTCCAGCACGCTCGAGACGCTTCTGAAATATCTCGGCGCCGAGCGCCTCATCCTGACCGGCATCGCGGGGAACTTCTGCGTCCTTTTCACCGCCAACGACGCTTACATGCGTGACTACGAGTTGCTCATTCCCGAGGACTGCTGTGTCTCGAACACGCCGGAAGAAAACGCGGCCGCCCTCGAACTCATGCGCAAATTCCTCAAAGCCGACACCCGGGCTTCCAGCAAGCTCAAGCTCCGGCAGAGGAAACAGCGGCGAACCTGATCTCTTCGTGGCATCGCGTGACGTCCGTCGCTGCCGTGAGCGCCGCGGGTCGTCCCAAGTCGCGCCGACTACTTTGCGGTTCGCGCCCGAGTCATTAACCAAATTTTCCGCGCGGCGAACAGCGCGATCTGGCTCAGGAGAGCCGCGCCAAAACCGGACAGGCGGTATGCGCCGAGCCATAGCGCCACGCCCAAAATGGCGAACACGACGCCTGAGTACATCCAAAATCCCGAAAGGATGATTATCGGAACGAAGAGAAACCGAACAGCACCGGCGTATTGTTGAACTTCCGCAGCCGGTTCATAAATGTAGCCGAGAATCGGGATACTGAAGATGAGGTGGATCGATCGAATAATCGAACGTTTGGCGGCGTTGGTCATCGTCCTGAATTGAGTTACCTGCGGAGGCGTCGTTTACTCTCGCCCAACGAGAATACGATTCGCTTTCGCTGGTGAAAGCGAGCAATAATGCCGAATTGGCGCCGGCGCAGGCGCTAACTCTTCTTGCCGCGGCCGGTCTTTTCCTGAAGCTCGTCGATCTTTTTCGAGGCTTCGGCTTTCGTCCAGCTGTCGCTAAATTCTTCGCCGGCTTCGCGGCAAAGCGTTTGCAGATAGGAGCGCTGCGGGCCGGTCATCGGCTCGTCCTTCGTGACCCAATCGTCCGGATCTTTCTCCGGGTTCTGCATCGCGGGGGTCTCGTTCTCGTCGGCCATCAACAGGGAATCGCGACCGGGCGGGCGCACGGCCGTGAGGCTTGCGCAGCTACGCGCGCCGTGGCATATCACGAACTCCGCACGCTCGACCAGCGGCACAATCAATATGCCGACCACAGCCACTCCTGCGACCGATCCAACTGTCGAAGCGAGCGTCTTCTGGTACCGCAACCGGACTCAGATTCTGATCGGGGTCGCCGCCGTGCTTGCCGCACTGCTGATCGCGGGCGGTTATTGGCTTTACAGCACCCGGCGCGGTACGGCCGCGGCAGAGCTCTGCGCGTCAGCGAAAACGGCGGCCGATTACCAGAAGGTCATCGCGCAGTATCCCGGAACACGCGCGGCGGCGACCGCATATCTGCTGCTCGCTGAACAGCAGCGGAAGGAGCAGAAGTTTGCCGACGCAAACGCAACCTTACAGACGTTCATCAGCAAATTTCCGAAGCACGAGCTGGTGAGCACGGCATGGATGGCGACGGCGGCCAATCTCGAGTCGCTTGGCAAAAACGACGAAGCGCTCGCAACGTATCAGCGGCTCACGACGAGTGATCCGCACAGTTTCAACGCTCCCATGGCGATGATCGCGCAGGTCCGATTGCTGAAGGAAAAACAGCAGATCGATGAAGCGCGCCGTGTTTGCGAAAATATCCTGACGCAATACCGCGACAGTTTCGTGGCGGGCGAAGCGACCCGGCAGTTGCGTCTGCTGAAGCCGGCGGAGAAGCCGAGTAGTGCGAGCGCCGCAGCGGCGGCGGCTGCGGCTTTGACTTCACCAGCGCAGAGCTCGCCAGCGACAACCGCTCCAGCGAATCCGACTCCCCCGCCGCAGCCAACACCGAATCCGGCACGGAAGCCGTAGCGGTGTAGCGGCGGCTGTGTCAGCCCTCTGAGACGCTTACCGCTTCGAGAACTGGAAGCGTTTGCGCGCGCCCGGCTGGCCGGATTTCTTCCGCTCCTTCATCCGCGGGTCGCGACGCAGAAGACCTTCGGCCTTCAACGTGCCGCGGAGATTTGCGTCAACCTGCAGCAGCGCACGCGAGATCGCGAGACGCGCCGCTCCGGCCTGGCCGGTCGCGCCGCCACCGCTGGCGTTGATCGAAACGTCATAC
>CADDYX010000238.1 GCA_902810735.1 Verrucomicrobiota bacterium
GAATGAAACGCGCCCGTGGAACGGCGGCGACCAGCAGCTCCACGAGCTGCAGGAGAAGTTCAACGCCTACGCGTCATTCATCCTCGACGGCGAAATGCTCGAGATGCATCCGGAATTAGCCGGCAAACCGGTCAAGATCGAGCTGCGCACTGACAACATGCCCGACGAGCGCGCGGTCGCGTTGCTTGAGGCGATTCACGATCAGCTCGCGCTGCAGGAAATCCGCGTTGAAGTCGTCGTGCGCGAGCACGGCTGCGGCAGCGATCGTTGCGCGTGCGCAGGAACTTGACTGTTTAAAGCAGTCAAGTTCACGATTCGCGCTGCACTTCGCGCGCGCCTTTGTCGTCGCGGAGTCCGAGGAACGTCGCGTGCCGCAGCAAGCCATACGTCGTCCATTCGGCGAAACGCACCTGCGCGACGAGCTTCGGCTTTAGCCATTTAAGCTTCTTCATGTCGTCAGCGGTGACGCCTTCGCCGAAGTGGCTCTTCTTGCTGCTCGGCAGATTCGCGAACGGACATTTGCCGGTGAGCAGCGGCGTCAGCTGTTCCATTAACGCGCGACGCGATGCCGGATTGAATCCCTGACGCACTTTGCCGGCGAACATCAGCTTGCGACCTTCGTAGTAGCCGACGAGCAGCGACTGAAATGTGTCGCCGTTCGGGTTATAGCCGCCGATGACGAACTCCTGCGCGAGACCGAGTCGCAACTTCAGCCACGCACTTGTGCGACCGCTCGGCTGGTATTTCGAATCGCGCCGCTTGGCGACCACGCCTTCCAGGCCAGCGTTCTTGATCGAGTCGACGACCTCATTCGCGGCGCCGTTCAATTCCGCGCTGTACAAGACGCGCGATCCGGCGATGACGCGTTTCAGTTGCGCTTTGCGTTTTTCGAGCGGCACGTTTTTTAAATCACGGCCGTCGATGTGGAGCAAATCGAACGCGTAATAGACGATCTGCCAATCCCGCCCTGCCGAGCCGCGGTTTTGCAGCATCTGGAACGACGGCTTGCCTTGCGCGTTCACCGCGACGACTTCGCCGTCGACGATGGCTGTTTCAGCCGAAATTGCCGCAACGGCGTCGCGCACCGCCGGGAAATCGGCATTGAGCGGCCGATCCTTCAGCGAGCGCAACTGCACGTCATCGCCGGCTTTGATCGCCTCGACGCGATAACCGTCCCACTTCACTTCGTAGATCCACTCGTCACCGCCGGGTAGCTCGTCGACCGGCGTCGCTTTCATTGGCGGGATGAACTTCGGCTTCGACAGCTTCATGCTGCGGGGCGGCTTTGTTTCCGCGCGATTGCTCTGCCAGACGGCGGACCGTTCGCCGGCAATCTGCTCGATCGTGCGTCCGCTGATCGCTGAAACGTCGAGCTTGTTGCGCGCGATCCGCTTCGCCGATGCGCCGCTCTTCACGAGCAGCCATTTCGTTTTCTCGCCTTCGGATTCGCCGCGCGTCAGCGTCCATTCGCCTTTCAGCTTTTTGCCGCTGAGAAAAATCTTGAGCGCGCCTTTCCAGTAATTGCCTTCGACGATGTCATAGGTTCCGATGTCCCAAACCATCACGGTGCCCCCGCCGTATTGGCCTTCGGGAATGATCCCTTCGAACTGCAGGTAATCGACCGGATGATCTTCCGTCTCGAACGCGCTGTGCACTTCGCCTTCATCAAGCGGCACGCCTTTCGGCACCGCCCAAGATTTCAGCACGTCGTGCATTTCGAGGCGGAAATCGTAGTGTAAATGTGAGGCGGCGTGTTTCTGCACGACGAAACGGCGGCGGCCGCCTTGCCGGCTGCGCCGCGGCGCTTCCGCTCCGGGTTCGGACGTGATCGCGAAATTTCGTTTCGCATCATACTCGGCGAGAGCGCGGGAACGCTTCGGCTTCGCCGGCGCCGTCGCTTCGAATTCGCGCGGCAACTTCTGTTTCAGCTTCAAGAGCGGCCCGAACAGATCGCCCAGTCTTGCGACACGCTTCAGCGCTTCGTCCGGCGAAAAGTAGAGCGTATCGACATCGCGTTTTTCGATCTCGGTCCATTTCACCGGCATCGAGACGAACGGGCGGTTGCTCTTCGCGCGCAGCGAGTAAACACCGACGGTTGTCTTGTGGTCAGCGTTCTGGCTCCAGTCGACGAACACTTTCCCGACGCGCAGGTTCTTCGACATGTCGGCGACCACGAGCTTCGAATGATTGCGCTCGAGCAACTCCGCGACCGTGCGCGCGAACCGCTGCGTTACGTCGTAAGTCACGGCCGTGTTCAGCGGCAGATAAACCTGCACGCCTTTCGAGCCCGAGACTTTGGCGAACGATTTGAGTTTCAGTCCATCGAAGACGTCGCGCAGGAGCAGCGCGACATCGCAGCACTTGCGAATGTCCGCGCCTTCGCCCGGGTCGAGATCGAACACGACGGAGGTCGGCTGTTCGATCTTTGGCGCGCGATGGAGAAACGGGTGCAGCTCGAGCGCCGCGATACTCGCGCACCAGGCGAGCGTCTTGGCGTCATTGATCAGGATGTAATTGATTGGCGGTCCGCCTTCGCGACGTGGAACGGGAAACGTCTTCACCCAGTGCGGAGTGAATGACGGCGCGTCTTTTTCGTAGAAGAACTCGCCGTGAACGCCGTCGGGATAACGCTTCAGTGTAACCGGCCGGTTTTTGAAATGCGGCAAGAGCCAGCGCGAAATCCTGACGTAATATTCGACGACCTGCTGCTTCGTGAACCGGCCGGCCGGGTAGAGGATCTTCTCCGGATTCTGGATTTCGAGTTTCTCGTGCCGTCGCGCCACACTTACGTATCGCGCGATAGAGCGATCAGCGCAGGTGTGCGAGCGCGTCCTCGACCGCGTCCAGCATCACGTGCGCGCCGTCGCCGTCGAGCTCGCGGTCGATTTGCTCGAGCCGCTGGACGAGATCAGCGACTTCGTGCCGCGCGTACGGTCCGCCGGCTGCAGCGCAGAAATGTGTCCGGCAGCCGAACGGCCGATCCGCGTAGACCATGCACTTGCCGGTTGCCGCGCTCAGGAACGGACAACACCCATCGAACCGCGATGGCATTCGCGTTCGACCAGTTGCCCGCAATGCTTTCGCGAGTGCGAGCGCTTCGCCGCGCGTGACGTGCGGCGTCCGGCCGGTCAGCGTGAAATGACAACACTCGCGCCGCAGCGCGCAATTGCGATTCACCGGACGCGTCTCGAGTTCGCGATAAACGTCGCGAACTGCGGCGACGCCGCGGTTGATATTCTCTACGAGCTCGGCGGCGCGGTTCATGGCTGCGCCATCGCCCGGCCGGCGAGATAGCCGGTCGTCCAGGCGGCTTGAAAATTGAAGCCGCCGGTGACGCCGTCGACGTCGAGCAATTCACCGGCAAAGAACAGTCCAGGCGTAATCCGACTTTCCATTGTTCTGAAGTTCACTTCCGACAACACCACCCCGCCGCAGGTGACGAATTCGTCCTTGTTCAGCGATTTTCCGTCAACCTGAACGCGGCTCCTTAGAAT
>CADDYX010000239.1 GCA_902810735.1 Verrucomicrobiota bacterium
ATTCGACACATAAATCCACAGCAGCGCGAAGGCGACATACGGCAGAACGACTCGCAACGCGCTGCGTGTCGCTCCCAACGCCGCTCGCCGCGGAACGTTGCCAGCACCTGTTTTGGACGGCCCCGAGAGGCTTGAATCGCCGCCGGTCGTTTGTGAAGGCGCTGTCATCGCTGCTCGCAGGCACAATAACCGGCTCCCGCGCGTTAAAACAATCGCGCGCAAGCGGCCGACCAAATGTCGCCGCGCAATCGCTCGTCGACGGCCGATTCCCTGGTGTGGACGAGGAACCCGAAAAGGACGAGCGACAATCCTCCGAAAAACCCGCGATGGACGCGCCGCAGGAGGAATTTATTGCGCCGGAAGCGGTGCCGTCGAAACCGGAGCGATTTGGCGGTTCAGACGACTCCGCGCAGAAGTCCGCCGATCGTCAGGTCGAACAGCAGAACGCTAGTCGCTGACCCATTTCCCGCCGGGCGAGCAGAGCACGGGCAGCTCCTCCATCATGAACTGCGTCTTGCCGAGCGCGCCGATCATGTGCGTGCCGGTGGCGGCGCGCCACTTCTGCGACATGCTCTCGCCGGTGTGGCAGCCCCAGCTCTGGATGTGCGCGTTTTTCGCAAAAATGCCGCGGTGAATGTTCCCGAGCTGCTTCTCGTGCAGCCACGATTTCGCCGAGCTGTCGATGTTGCTGCTGTAGTCGAACATGAAGCACGCCTTGTTTGAGTGCCCGAAATATTCGAAGCCGGTGACCTTCACCGTGTTCCGCGGCTCGCCCTCATTCAAATAATTGATGACGTCGTCGCCGTTGCGGATCCAGACGAGCTTCAGGTTAAATTTTTCGTGCACTGATTCGATGAAACCGATCAGGTCCTGGTGCTCCTGCGCCGCGCGATCGATGTAACCCTGCTTGTAAACGAGCCACGTGATCTTCGCGTCTGGCCCGAGCTGATCGCGCACCTGCTCGGTGCGAATGCGCGCCGCGCGCACGAAATTCGCCCACCAATGATCGTGCGGCTGCGCCTTGTATTTCTCCCATTCCATCAGCGACGGACCGCCGACGAGGATGATGTACTCGCCGTTCGATGGTGCCGGTGCGGCATGCAGCGGCGAAGCGATCAGCGCCAGGAGGGGAAGCAGAAAAAGCCAGCGTTTCATAGGTGGAACGGGAGCATTATTTATGCTGGGAACGGATGCCGCGCAAATGGCCCGGCATTGATCAAAGATCGCAGTCGTGTTCGCCACGGATCAAATCGAAGTAGCTCTGCCGCTCGCGAACGAGGGCGAACTTGTCGCCGGAAACGAGAACCTCGGCGGACAGCGGTCGCGAGTTGTAATTCGAAGCCATCACAAATCCGTACGCGCCCGCGCTCATGATCGCGACCAGATCGCCCTCCTGCAGCGGCGGCATCTCGCGATCCTGCGCGAAGAAGTCACCGCTTTCGCAGACCGGCCCGACAATGTCGACCGGCTCGACGCGCGCGTCACGCGGCGCGATCAGCGGCACGATTTCGTGGTAGCTCTGATACAGCGCCGGCCGGATGAGGTCGTTCATCGCCGCGTCCACGATCACGAACGTTTTGCGCGCGGCTTTTTTGATGTAGCGCACGCGAGTCAGCAGCACGCCGGCATTGCCGACCAGAAAACGCCCAGGCTCGACGAGCACGCGCACACCGAGTTCGCGCAACGGCGGCACGATTGCGCTCGCATAATCAGCGACGCTGAACGCAGAGGATTCGCCGCCGTGGTCGTGCCACCACTTGCCGGTCCCGCTTTCGAGCGCGCGGCGGTAGATAATTCCCATTCCGCCGCCGATGCTGAAGAACTCGATCGCGTAGCGTTGCTTCAACTCGGCTACGAGTGGCGCGACTTTCGAAATCGCATCGGCGAACGGCTTCGCATCCGTGATTTGCGAGCCGATGTGCATCTGAATGCCGCGGATCGCGACGTGCGACATTTTCGCCGCGGCGGCGTAAATATCGCGGACGAGATCCAGCGCGATCCCAAATTTGTTTTCGCTTTTACCGGTGGAGATGTAGCGATGCGTCTCCGCGGCGACGTCCGGATTAACCCGCAGTGCGATTGGCGCGCGCACGTTTTTCTCCGCCGCGATTCGATTTATGCATTCGAGCTCGGCTATGCTCTCGACATTGAAGCTGTAGACCTGCTGGTCGAGCGCGTAGCCGATCTCGTCCGGTGATTTACCGACGCCGGCAAACGTGCAGCGAGCGGCGTCGCCGCCGGCGTTCAGCACGCGAAACAGCTCGCCGCCCGAGACGATGTCGAAGGCCGCGCCTTCTCTCGCGAGCAGCTGCAGGATCGCGCGATTCGAGTTCGCCTTTACGGCGTAACAAATCAGGTGATCGAGGTCGCCGAGCGCGCTGTCGAGCCGGCGGAAATGATCGCGAATCGTGTTGGCGCTGTAGACGTATGTCGGCGTGCCGTGTTCCTGCGCGACGCGCTCCAGATCGACGTCTTCGCAAAACAGTCGATCGTTGGCGTAGTGAAATAAGTGCACTACGGCACGAGCCGCTCGGGATTCTGGCGGCGGAACATCGTCGCGAGCGCAACGATGACTAAAATTGCGCCGAACGTGCAGACGATCGCAGCGCCCGACGGGAAGTCGCCGTAGAACGACAGATACAAACCGGCGATTCCGCCGATCAGCGACACGATCCAGCCGATCAGCAATCGCAATGCAATCCGCCGTGTCATGACCACCGCACAAACGGCCGGAACAATGAGATAGCTGAAGACCAGCAGGACGCCAGCGACGCGCACGAAGATTGTCACGACCAATCCAAACAGCGCGTAAAACAGGAAATCCCACCAGCGCACGCGCAGTCCACGTTCATACGCACGATCGCGATCGAAGGAGACGAGCAGGAAGGATTTGCGTTTCCAATAATGGATTACGCCGACTGCAGCGAACACGACGAAACAGCGCCACACTTCATCCGCGCGTACAACCGTGATGTCGCCGACGAGCATGTTGCGAATCTCTTCGTTGCCATGCGCCGAGCGGCTCAGGAGCAGCACCGACGCAGCCGCGGCAACGACATAAGTGATGCCGATGATCGCTTCCTGCGGCACGGCGCTCGCGCGTTTTCCGGTTAACGAAAACAACGCGGCGGCCGCGAGCGTCACGGCAAGCGCAATGGCAAATGTGCGCCAGTCTTCCGGCTCGCGTCCCATCAGCACCGCGACGCAAATTCCGAGCGACGCCATCTGCGCCATCGCGATGTCGATGAAAATGATTCCGCGCTGCACCACGTGAAGGCCGAGGTAAACGAGCAGCCACGGCAACAACACACAGGCCATGATCGGCCAGAAGAGAACGTCCCACATTGCGGCTTACTTCAGCGCAGCGCTGAGATTTGCAACCAGCGCGTCGATCAGCTTCACGTACGTCTCGGTGTTCGGCAGCCCGCCGGGAAATTGCGCGAAGTCCACCACCTTTG
>CADDYX010000240.1 GCA_902810735.1 Verrucomicrobiota bacterium
GCCTTGAAACACGAACCCCATCTTCTGATTGCGCAGGCGCGATTGGGACGCCGTGCTGCCGGTGTAAAGCCGCGTCCCTTCGAACTCGACCGTGCCGGACTCTGGCCGTTCGAGACCTGCAAGCGTGTACAACAGCGTCGTCTTGCCCGCACCCGATGCACCGACGAGAAACACCGCCTCGCCGCGGTTTACGTCCAGCGAGATGCCGCGTAACACTTCGATCCGTCGCGAACCAATCTTAAACGATCGTCGCAGATCGCGCGCGATCAGTTGCGGGGCTGACACGGACGGAGCTTTCGCCATTCAGCCGGAGACGCAACGGCTAAATCGGCGTTGCACCGTGCGCTGGATTCGAAGCTTAGAGACCGAGCGACCTCACCGTCGGGTCGTCAATTACTGTTGTAACGGCGAGGCCGTGGTCGCGCTGCCACGCAGCGAGCGCCTGCCGCGTCATCGGGCCCAGCTCGCCGTCAACCGCCCCGAAATAATAACCTTCCGCGCGCAGCGCTTCCTGGACGCTGGTAACGATTTGATCCGGCGGAATGTCCCCGTCGCCATAGATCGGACCGTCGTAGGCGTAGTAGCTGTAATTTGGATCGTAGCCCCAGGCAGGATACCACCAGCCTTCGTCCCAATAATAGTAGCCACTGTTGATCAAAATGATCCGCGTGTGATGGCGGCGCCACCAATCGCGATTGTGGTGGTGGTGATCGTATCGTCGCCACGCGTCGGCGAAACTCGTGGGGCGCGTTCCGTCGCCGGTTCGGTTCCGGTTCCGCTCCTGCTCATTTTTCGGAGAGGTGCGCGTCATCGTTCCAGCGCGACCGGAGAAGTCGCTGTGCCGAATAACGCCCGGATTCCCTTCCGAATTGTAGCGCGTCGCTCGCGGCAGAGGCGAAGCGGTGGCGGGCTGTGCGGGCGGCGTAGCAACTCGCCGGTGTGCTCGGCCGAGTTCCTCCTGGCGAGGTAGAGCCGAGATACGCGGGAATTGCGTTGCGCGCGGGACTTGCGAGGTGTGCGGCGCTTGTGAAATGGGGAGCTGAGGCCGGGTTGCTGCTGCAGGGAACGAGCGCGAAGGCGGCGGAGGCGGTGCGCTGTGATGCACTGGCGCCATCGACGCATCAGGCCGTTGCGCGCCGGCGATTGCGGCAGAGGCGAGCAATACGCCGGTAAACAAAATGGTGTGCGACTTCATGTACTTCGGGCGTTTGAACTCCGGTTTATTCAACCCGCGGAAATCTCCTCGGTCGTGCTCTCTTTTCTCACCTGCCTCACCGCTTCGAACAGGACGATCGCTACGGCAGTGGCAAGATTCAGACTTCTCGTCCCGCGCATCGGAATCGTGATCGCGCGCTCCTGATTTGCCTCCAGGAGTGCCTCCGGCAGTCCCTTGGTCTCACGCCCGAAGACGAGAAAATCGCCGGGCTCGAAACGAACATCATAGTACGGCCGGTCGGCTTTCGTCGTGAGCAAAAACTGCCGCGCATTGCGCGCCGCGGCTTCCTGGAGTTGCGAAAGCGAATCCCAGACGCGCAAATCCACCTCGCGCCAGTAATCGAGACCGGCGCGCTGCAACTGCCGGTGGTCGAGCGAAAACCCGAGCGGCTTCACGAGGTGAAGCGTTGCGCGGGTCGCGAGACAGAGCCGGCCAATGTTGCCGGTATTCGGCGGGATCTCCGGCTCGACCAGAACAACGTTGAACAACTACAGCTTGCTCGCGACGAACTTCTCCAGCTTGACGATGTCCGCCGAAAACTTGCGGATGCCTTCCGCGGTTTTCTCCGTCGCCATCGCGTTGTCGTTGAACAGATATCGGAATTTCTTCTCGTCCATTTCCAGCCGCTGAATGTCGGTCGCCTTCGCTTTTTCCGGATCGAGCTTGCGTTCGACTCCGCCGGTCGATTTCGCTAGCTCGGCCAGTAATTCGGGGCTGATCGTGAGCAGGTCACAACCGGCGAGCTCGAGGATCTGCCCGACGTTGCGGAAACTGGCTCCCATCACTTCGGTGCGATAGCCGAACTTCTTGTAGTAGGTGTAAATCTCCTGCACCGATTGCACCCCCGGGTCTTCCGCGCCGGAATAGTCGCGCTTGTTTTCCTTTTTGTACCAATCGTAAATCCGGCCGACAAACGGCGAGATCAGTTCAATGCCTGCTTCCGCGCAACGCACCGCCTGCGGCAGCGAAAACATCAGCGTGAGGTTGCAGTTGATGCCTTCCTTCTCAAGCACCTCGCCGGCAGCGATGCCTTCCCACGTCGCTGCGATCTTGATCAGCACGCGATTGCGATCGATTCCGCGCTCTTCGTACAGCTTGATCAGCTGACGGCCTTTCGCGATCGAGCCCTCCACGTCGAAGGACAGCCGCGCGTCGGTCTCCGTTGAAACCCGACCCGGCACGATTTTCAAAATCTCGCAGCCGAACTGCACCAGCAGGTGATCGATTACGTCCTCGATCTGCGCTGCGCCGGATAAGCCGGAGTTCTTCCGGTCCGCCAGCACCTCGTCGAGCAAATGGAAATACTGTTCCTTCTGCGTCGCCGCGTAGATCAGGCTCGGGTTGGTGGTCGCGTCCCGCGGCTTGAATTCCTTGATCGATTCGAAATCGCCCGTGTCGGCTACGACGATCGTGAACTTCCGAAGCTGATCGAGCTGGCTTTGCTTTCCACTCGCAGCGGTCTCCGCCTGTTGTTTTTCAAGGGTTGCAGTCGTCATGTGAAGATCCTCCAGCCGTGCCGCCACGTGGCTTGCGCGGAGCATCAGCGTATCGGCGCCGGCGACACTGCACAATCAGATTCCGCGTGCTGACAAGTAGCCGCGCTCGCGAAGCAACGGCTCCGCCAACAGCAGCGCCAGCGCGCACGGCCCGGTTTTCATCTCGCCGCTGCGCGCGAGCTGCATCGCTTTCGCTGCCGGCACGAGCTGCGTTTTAATTGCCTCGCTCTCCTCGCGATCAGGCGCTTTCGAAAGCTGCACGCCTTCCGCGACAAAGACGTTGCACTTCTCGTTGCTGAAGGCGTTCGCGGTGTAGAAAAACGTGATGCAGGTGAGCGACTCGGCTGTCGCGCCAATCTCTTCGCGCAGTTCCTTCCGAACCACCTCCTCCTGCGAAGCATCGTGACTGTCGTGCATCCCGCCGCCAGGCACCTCGAGGCACCATTCGTCAACCGGATAACGGTATTGTTTCAACATCACGATCTCACCATTCGCCGTGACCGGCACGATGATCACCGCGTCGGCGCGTTCGATGTAGGCATAATCGGTGACATCGCCGCCCTTCAGCTGAACGCGATCGTCCCGCAGCACCGAAAGGTCGTTTCGAAATCGGACGTGGCTCTCCAGCAAACGCCATCCCGCCGCCGCACCGTTTGGCTTGTCGTTCACGCCGGAACAACGCGTCCGAACCGCGCAGCGGACGTGCGCC
>CADDYX010000241.1 GCA_902810735.1 Verrucomicrobiota bacterium
CGCACGGTCACGTGATCGATTTCCTGCTGTTCGATCTGCACGTGCCGTTCGCGGATCCGTGGCCGGCCTTTAACGTTGCCGATTCCTGTATTTGCGTGGCGGTCTTCTGTTTCATCGTCCACTCGATCTGGCACGAGAAGACGTCGCCGGCCGTAACGGCACGTTCGCCGCTGCAGAAATAGCAGAGCAGCGATTCGTCTTTTCATATTCGCGAACCTCAAGCAACATCGCGAGCATACCGGAATGTCTGCCTCGCAATCGCCGCGGTTCGTGGTTCGGGTGATGGCAATGCCTTTCAGCCGTTTCGTCGCTCGTCGGTGGATTTGCGTGTCGCTCTGCTTTGCCACGCCAGCAAGCGTGCTCGCGCAGGATGCGATTCGCGGGCCCGCTGAAGCGGAGCCGCCGGCTCAAGGTCCGATCCAAACCAGGTCGGGCTCGCCAACGGAACTGAAGAAGCTTCCACTCGAAGAACTCGTCGATGTCGAAATCAGTTCCGCATCGCGGCGGCCGGAACTTCTCTCGCAATCTTCGAGCGCGGTCGACGTGATCACCGCCGAGCAGATCGAGCGCGCCGGCGCGATGAACCTTCCCGATGCGCTACGCCTCGGAACGGAGATGCAGGTCGCGCAGATCGACGGCCATTCCTGGGCGATCTCCGCGCGCGGCTTTAACATTTCTTCCGCTAACAAGCTGCAGGTGTTGATGGATGGCCGCAGCCTCTACACGCCGCTGTATTCTGGAGTGTTCTGGGACGTCCAGCAGACGTTTCTGCCTGATTTGCAGCAGATCGAAATCGTCCGCGGTCCGGGCGCGACGCTGTGGGGCGCGAACGCAGTGAACGGTGTCATCAACATCATCACCAAAGACGCGCGAGACACGCAGGGCATTCTCGTTGAAGGCGGTGGCGGCAACGAGCTGGAGGACTTCGCCGGCGTGCGCTACGGCGGCCGCATTAACAAGGACACTTACTATCGCGTCTATGTCATGCACAAAGACAGGGACGGACTGCACCTCGAAGGCGACGGCGACGCCGGAGACGGCACGGACTTCACTCAAGGCGGTTTCCGCATCGATTCGCAGCCGACCGCCGAAGACACGTTCACGCTGCAGGGCGATGGCTATTCCGGCGCGTTCGGGCAATTTCACGCGCCAGACATTTCCGTCGACGGCGAGAATGTGATCGGCCGCTGGACGAGACAGTTCGACAAGGATTCGAGCCTGATGCTTCAGGCGTACTACGACGGAACGCACCGGCTAATCCCGGGTGTCTTCGAAGAACGCCGCAACACGTTCGACATCGAGGTGCAACAGCGCGTCGTCTTCGGACCGCACGATGTGCTGTTCGGCGGAAACTATCGTTTATCGCACGATCACATCGGCAATCTGGGCCCGACGCTGGCGTTCATCCCGGACCAGGAGACTGTGCACCTCGCCAGTGCGTACGTGCAGGACGAGTGGCACATTGTGCCGGACAAGTGGGCTGTCACCGTCGGCTCGAAATTCGAATACAACAGCTTCAGCGGGTTTGAATTTCAGCCGAGCGGGCGTGTTGCCTGGACGCCGACCGAAGCGCAGACGATCTGGGGCGCGATTTCGCGCGCCGTTCGCACGCCGACGCGGATCGACCAGAATCTCGTCGCGCCCAATCCTTCGAGCGGCGGTTCGCCGGTGCTGCTGGCGAATCCGGATTTTGAATCGGAGGATCTCCTCGCATTTGAGCTCGGCTATCGGATCAAGCCGGTCAGCCAGCTGTCGCTCGATCTCGCCGGCTACTATAATGATTACACGAGCCTGAGGAGCGTAGAGCCGTCGGCGGCAGGCGGCCCGCCGTTCACGCTCGCGAACAAGCTCGCGGGCACCACCTATGGCGCTGCTCTCTCGGCTAAGTGGCGCGTGACGGATTGGTGGCAGTTGAACGGAACTGTCTCGGGACTTCACGAGAATTTCCGGCGAACTGACGGCAGCCGCGCAATCACCGTCGGCTCTTCCGAAGGCAACGATCCGGACTGGATGTTTGTTGCACAATCAATGCTCGACCTGCCGTGGCATACGAAGTTCGACACGGTATTTCGCTACGTCTCAGCGCTACCGCTTCCGGCGACGCCGGGTTACTTCACGATGGACGTCCGGTTCGCGTGGTCGCCGATGCACAATCTCGAGCTGGCGATCGTCGGCCGCGATTTGCTGGACGATCATCACCCGGAATTCCGGAGCACACTCACGCACGAAGTAGAGCGCAGCGTTTTCGCGACAATCAAATGGAGCTACTGACGCTGCGAAAATTCGCATTCGCGGTCAGTTGCGCCGTTGCGTTGGCAATTACTCCGATGCGAGCAGCGCCACCAAGCGAATACGCTCTGAAATCGGTGTTTCTTTATAACTTCTGCCGATTCATCGACTGGCCGGCCACCGCTTTTTCTTCGCCATCGGAGCCGCTCATAATCGGCATTGTTGGGCAGGATCCGTTCGGCCCGCTGCTCGAGGAAGCGATCGCCGGCGAGACTTATCACGGCCGTCCGATTCGCATCGAGCATTACCGGAACGCGCGCGAGATCAAGCACTGCCAGCTTTTGTTCGTCAGTCGGTCGGCGGCTGCAGATGTCGCGAATATCCTCGCAGCGGTGGCTGGAAAAAACGTGGTCACTATCGGCGAGACGGAAGGATTCATCGACAAAGGCGGGATGATTGCGCTGACAGCTGATCAAAACCGCGTGCGCCTCAGAATCAATCCGGCGACACTGCGCAGCGCAAACGTCGAGGTGAGCTCGAAGCTTTTGCGAGTGGCGGAAACCAATTCCTGAGATGCCCTTTTCACTTCGCGACGCACCAATCAAGCGAAAGCTGACGCTCGCGATTTTGCTCACGAGCAGCTTTGCGCTCCTGCTCATGGGCTGCTCGTTGATCACGTATGAGCTGGTGACATTCCGGCGCTCGCTTGCGGCGAATATGCAGACGCTCGCGCAGATCATCGGCTCGAATAGCACGGCTGCGCTCGCGTTCCAGGACCACCCGACGGCGCAGGAGGTACTCAGCGCGCTCGCGGCCGAACGCCAGGTGACCGCTGCGGCAATCTACGATCAGGCCGGAAATCTCTTCGCGAGTTTCCCTGCGTCGCTGTCGCCGGACAAGCTGCCGATTAAGCCCGGGCGCGACGGACAGGCGTTTGAGGGCGGTCGCCTCCACATGTTCCGGCCGATTGCGCAGGAGGGTGCGCGCCTCGGCACAATTTATCTGCGCGCGGACCTCGGCGACATGTATTCGCGGCTGCTCGTCTACGGCGCGCTGCTGTTGCTCGTCGCCATCTGTTCTTTCGTCGCGGCGATTCCACTCTCCGCCGGATTGCAGCGGCGAATCTCCGCGCCGATCCTTGCCCTCGCGAAAGTCGCGCGCGCAGTCTCCGAGC
>CADDYX010000242.1 GCA_902810735.1 Verrucomicrobiota bacterium
CTTTCTGCCGTTCGCGATCGAGTCGGCGCCTCGCGGCTCACCCGATAAAGAGAAAGTAGTGATTGAAAAGGCCGAGCCGAACGTGCCGGTCGACGATTCTGTGTTCCAATTTCCTGCCCCGGCGGCCAAGTAATTATGCGTCTACCCACTCTCTCATTTCTCGCGGTCGCCGGCTTAACCGCGGCTGCCTTTGCGGCCGACCAGCCGCCGTATTCTTCGGCAACGATTTCCGGCCTTGGCGCGCGCAACATCGGTTCGGCGGCGATGAGCGGCCGCGTCTCGGCGATTGCCGCGATGCCGGATCCATCCGGCAAGATCACCATGTTCGTCGGCGCGGCGAGCGGCGGGGTTTGGAAAAGCACCGACTCCGGCACGCGTTACAAGGCGGTCTTTGACGAGCAGCCGGTGCAATCGATCGGCGCGATCGCGATCGATCCGAAGAACCCGCGCAACGTCTGGGTCGGTACCGGCGAATCGTGGACGCGCAACAGCGTCTCGATCGGCGACGGCATCTACAAATCCACCGACGCCGGCGACAGCTGGACGAAAATGGGTCTGCCGGAATCGGAGCGGATCTCGAAAATCGTGGTCAGCCCGGCAAGCAGCGACACCGTTTACGCCGCGGTCCCGGGAAAACTCTGGAGCGACTCGCCCGATCGCGGCCTCTACAAAACGAGCGATGGCGGCAAGACTTGGAACCTCGTCCTGAAAGGCTCCAATCTTTCGACCGGCTGCTCGGAAGTCGCGCTCGATCCGACGAATCCCAATATCGTGTTTGCCTGCATGTGGGATTTCCGTCGCACCGGCTGGGGCTTCCGTTCCGGCGGCGACGGCCCGACGGCACCATCCGGCAGCGGCTTGTTCCGCTCGAGCGACGGCGGCGCGACGTGGAACGAAGTCACGCCGGAGAACAGCAAAGGTTTCCCGAAAAAGCCGTACGGCCGCCTCGCGCTCGCGATCGCTCCATCGAACGCGAAGCGCGTCTATTGCGTCGTCGAATCAACCGACAGCGCGCTCTTTGTCTCGGACAATGGCGGCGCGACCTGGAACAAACGGGACAAGAGCACGTGGATGGTCTGGCGGCCGTTCTACTTCGCCAACCTGATCGTCGACCCGAAAAATCCTGACCGCGTCTTCAAGACCGATGGCGCGCTGATTCTAAGTGAAGACGGTGGCAAGAGCTTCGCGGCCGTAGGTGGCTTCCAAGGCACGCACGGCGACGTCCACGATGTCTGGATTAACCCGGCCAATCCGCAGGACGTGTTCATCGGCGACGATGGCGGGATGTGGTATTCCTACAACGGCGGCAGCAAATGGTGGAAAGCCGATAACCTGCCGATCTCGCAGTTTTACCATGTGAGCCTCGACGACGCCGATCCGTATCGCGTTTACGGCGGCTTGCAGGATAACAGTTCCTGGGTCGGCCAATCGGAATACCCCGGCGGCATTAAGAGCCCGCAGTGGGAGAACATGTACGGCGGCGATGGCTTCTGGATGTTCCCTGATCCGGCGGATGAGAACTACATCTACGCCGAGTATCAGGGCGGGAGCATCGCCCGTGTGAACCGTCACACCCATGAGACGCGCACGATTCAGCCAAGGCCGAACTACAAGGAGAAGCTGCGCTGGAACTGGAACACGCCGATCGCGCTTTCGCCTAACGAGAAGGGCACCATCTACATCGGTGCGCAGTTCCTCTTCCGTTCCAAAGACCATGGCCAGACCTGGCACCGCATTTCGCCCGACCTGACGACGAACGATCCGGAGAAACAAAAACAGGAGCAATCCGGCGGCGTCACGATCGATAACTCCGCGGCCGAGACGCACACTACAATCTACTCGATCAGCGAATCGCCGAAGGACAAGAACCTGATCTGGGTCGGCACGGACGATGGCAACCTGCAGCTTACCCGGGACGGAGGTAAGACCTGGACGAACGTGGTCGGCAACGTCACCGGACTGCCGAAGAACTCGTGGGTGAACTGGATCCAGGCGAGTAACTTCGATCCAGCCGTTGCCTACGCCGCCTTCGACCGGCACACCTTTGGCGACATGGCGCCATATGTTTATCGCACCGGAGACTATGGCAAGACCTGGACCGCGCTCGTTAGCCCGCAGGAGGTGAAGGGTGTCCGCGGCTACGCCCACGTCATCAAGGAAGACGTGGTCAAGCCGGACCTCCTCTTTCTCGGGACTGAGTTCGGCCTGTACGTTTCAATCGATGGCGGCAAAGCGTGGGCGCAGTTCAAAGGCGGCCGCTTCCCGGATGGCACAGCCGTTCGCGACGTTGCCGTGCAGCCGCGCGACAACGATCTCGTGCTGGCGACCCATGGTCGCGGCATGTGGATCATCGACGACATCACACCGCTGCGGCAGCTGACGCCGCAACTCCTTGCACAGGAAGGCGCGTTCGTGCCCCAGGAACCGATCCAGCAGCGGATCGAGGCAAACGGCGGATGGCCGACTGGCGACGCTTCCTTTGTCGGGGACGATCCGCCCGATGGCGCGGTCATCACTTATTACCAGAAGACCCGTCATCTCTTTGGTAAATTGAAGATCGAGGTGCTCGACGCGAGCGGCCGGGTCGTAGACGACCTGCCGGCCAGCAAACGTCCCGGCCTGAATCGCGTCACCTGGAGCATGCACGAGAAGCCGCCCCGTGTTCCGCCGGGCGCCCAGCTCGCCTTCGGGTCCTCTCGAGGACCACGTGTGCTACCCGGGACCTACACCGTGCGCATGACCAAGAACGGCAAGGTCACTGAGACGAAGCTAAACGTCGGTCCCGATCGCCGCACCAACTACAGCGAAGCCGATCGCAAGGCGAACTACGACGCTGCCATGAAGGTGCACGCCCTCTTCGGCGACGAAAGCGCGCTGATGGATCGCATTCTCGGCACGCGGCACGCCATCGCGCACGCGATCTCCGTTCTTCCGGCGAACGACGACGCGCGCAAAACTCTGTCCGATTTCGACGGCAAGCTGGACGGCGTGCGCAAGCAGATTGTCGCTACCACGGAAGGCGGCGCGATTACCGGAGAAGAACGTCTGCGCGAGCATACCGACCAGCTCTACAGCGCGATCCTGAGCTACGATGGAAAACCGGCCGACTACCAGGTCGCGAACATCGATGCCTTGCGCCACGAGCTGAACGACGTCACCAAAGACTTCGACCAGCTGCTTGCGACAGATCTGCCTGCCGTAAACGAGACATTGAAAGCCAAAGGCCAGCAACCGATCGCCGCGCCACCCGGCAAGTCATAGGCAGAGAGAAAGCCGGCCGAGTTTCGGCGGCGTCCGAAGGTTGAGACAAAAAAGCGCGCCGTTCATGAACCGGCACGCCCTTTCGC
>CADDYX010000243.1 GCA_902810735.1 Verrucomicrobiota bacterium
GCGTTGGCGCTTCGATGTCGGCTGAGATCGGCACGATGAAAGTCACCGAGCAAATCGACGCGTTGCGAGCACTGGCGGTT
This sequence comes from Verrucomicrobiota bacterium, assembly GCA_902810735.1. GTDB lineage: Bacteria > Verrucomicrobiota > Verrucomicrobiia > Chthoniobacterales > UBA10450 > CADDYX01. The sequence goes on from CADDYX010000243.1 coordinate 81, forward strand.
CACCCGATCGATTACCTCGTGGTGCCGCGGACATTGGCAATGCTGGTGTCGATGCCGTTGCTCGTCTCGGAATGTGTGGGGATTGGAATCGCGGCCGGTTATTTCGTCGCCGTCGGCCTGCTCGAGGTAAACGGCACCTATTACATGGCGAACATGGTGCGCTGGACAACGCGGCGCGACATCATCATGGCGCTGACGAAAGCGTTTTGTTTCGCTTTGCTGATTGTCTTTATCAGCTGCCACAAAGGGCTGACCACCCGCGAAGGAGCGGTAGGCGTCGGCCGCGCGACGACCGAGGCGGTGGTCGATTCTTCCCTCGCCGTGCTCATCTCGAATTTCTTCCTGACGATGTTTCTGAACGTGATTTTCCCAGCCGGTTACCAGTGACCGCGGCGACAACACCATTCGCGCCCCCGGTCAGCGAGAGTACCGCGGCGCAGCCGATGATCGCGGTTCGCGGGCTGACGAAAACAATCGGCCCGCAGAAGATTCTGCGCGGCGTCGATCTGCACGTCGGCCGCGGTGAAACACTCGTCATTATCGGCCGGAGCGGCGGCGGCAAGAGTGTGCTGTTGAAAAATCTGGTCGGGCTGATGCAGCCGGACGCGGGCGAGATTTGGATCGACGGCCAAAACATCATCGGGATGAACGAGCGCGAGATGGCGGCGGTGCGGCGCAAGATCGGCATCTTGTTCCAGAGCGGCGCGCTGTTCGATTCCATGACGGTGGAAGAAAACATTGCCTTCCCGCTTCGTGAGGCTGGAGAACGCGACCCGAATGTGCTGCGGCAGAAGGTCGGTGAGATGCTCGAAGTGATCGAAATGGAAGGGCACGGCGGCAAGATGCCGGTGAGCCTGAGCGGTGGAATGAAGAAGCGTGTCGGTCTTGCGCGATCGATCATTCGCCGGCCTTCCTGCGTTCTTTACGACGAGCCGACAGCTGGCCTGGACCCGGTCGTTTCTGACAGCATCAACCGCCTGATTCGCCGTCTGCAGCAGCGGTTTCAGATGACGAGCGTGGTCGTGACACACGACATGAAAAGCGCATTCCATGTTGGGGATCGCATCGCCTACCTGCACGAGGGCCGGATTTATTTCTGCGGCTCGCCCGCGGAACTGGAGCGATCCGGCGATCCGCTGATCCAGGATTTTATGCAAGGGCGATCGGACGAAAATGGTAGCAGCGTAACGTGACGACGGATTCGCGTGGTGTGTTTAGAAGAGCCACGTAGCTAGACCTACAGATTTCCGAGAGCGGTGATAAGCTGGTACCGGCGATGACGCAGAGCGAAAAGGGACTGGAGCTAAAGGTCGGCGCGTTTGTCTTTGTCGGCCTGGCTGTGCTGGCCGCGCTCGTCGTGCAGTTCGGGCGAGTCGGCGAAGGCTTTAAACATTACTATGCGCTGACGGTGCGATTTCCCGATGCCAGCGGTCTGCTGAAAGGTTCCGACGTTCTGCTTGCGGGTGCGAAAATTGGTCGCGTATCCGGTGGTCCGCGGCTTGTGCCGAGCGGTCAAGGCGTCGAAGTGCCACTGCGCATTTACGAGTACGTGAAGATTCCAGTAGGCAGTAAATTCACCGTCGGTGCCTCGGGTTTGCTTGGAGACCGGTTCGTTGCCGTGACCATGCCGTCCGGACCGCCAAAATCCTATTTTTCACCGAATGCAGTTGTCGCCGGCACGCGCGAAACCGGTCTCGACGATCTCACGAAACAGGGGAGCGCACTGGTCGGCGATCTGCGGACGACGGTGCAGAATATCAACGCGACCGTGACGCGTCTGAATGAGCAGGCGCTTTCAACGGGCAACATGAACAACCTCCACCAGACAATGGAGCACCTGAACCAGGCGACCGGCTCGTTCGCAGAAACTTCAAAGAAGCTCGACACGGTGGTCGAGAAAGCGGACGCGACGATGACGTCGACGAAAAGTGCGGCCGAGAACCTGCAAGCCGCGATTGCCGACGCACGGAAAATGTTCGCCGCCGCGACCAATGTGATGCGCGAAGCGACACAAGGAAAAGGATTGCTGCCGCAGATGTTGAGCAACGAGCAACTGGCGAACGACCTGCGCGCTCTGGTCACCAATCTCCGCGCCCACGGCATTCTGTTTTATCGCGACAGCGCGAGCAAAGTGGAGGCACGGGAGCGCCAACAGAATTCCGGCCGGCGCCAGGGCGGCGAACGTTAAATGACGCCGCTCTTAACGCTCAATCTGCTGCGCGCGCTGTTCGTCACGTTTTGCGCGGCGGTTGGCGGAATCGCCGGCGGCGAGGTGCAGGGCAGTGTCTTTCTGGGCGTGGCGATCGGGACCGTTTTCGGTCTGATCGTTGTGCTGGCTGATCGGCTCCTCAAAGGCGTCTCGCTGCGCGCGTTTTCGTCAGCCACCTTCGGCCTGCTGCTGGGCCTGTTTTTCGCGAGCCTGCTGACTGCGTCCGACGTGTTGCGTTTTCAGCCCGAGACAACGCAGTGGGTGGCGCGGCTGGTGGTGTATTGCACGTTTGGTTATCTCGGAATGATGCTCGCGATGCGCAGTAATCGCGACGAGTTCTCGCTCATCATTCCGTATGTGCGCTTCGCCAGGCAGATGACGCAGTACGAGCCGATCGTCGTCGATACGAACGTGATCATCGACGGGCGCATCGCCGATCTCTGCGCCACCGGGTTTCTCAGCCGCGCGCTGATTGTGCCGCGATTCGTGCTGGCAGAGTTACAAACGCTCTCCGACTCACGTGACGCGATCAAGCGCGAACGCGGCCGCCGCGGGCTCGATATTCTGAATCAATTGCAGACGTCGAAGCAGGTGGACGTAACGATTCACGAGTCAACAGGTGACGCCGATCTCGACACCGATGCGCGGCTGGTTCGCACGGCGAAGGTCCTACAGGCGCGGCTGCTCACGAACGACAGCGCCCTCTGCGCGATCGCGCGCCTGCAGCAGGTAGCAACGCTCAATCTCGCGGACCTGGCGCACGCGCTTCGCCCCGTGGTCGTTCCGGGTGACGAACTTCAGCTCAACCTAGTGAAGGAAGGACGCGATCCACACCAGGCTGTCGGTTATCTGCCGGACGGCACGATGATTGTAGTCAATCACGCGCGCGAACATCTTGGCGGGGTGGCGACAGTCGTGATCTCGAGCGCGCTGCAAACTGCTGCCGGGCGGCTGGTGTTCGCCGAACTAAAAGAAAACAGCTCGGCGCGTCCTCCGCTCGTCGCGAAGGCGCGCGGCTAGCGGCGCGCGG
>CADDYX010000244.1 GCA_902810735.1 Verrucomicrobiota bacterium
CCGCGCGTGCGCGAGCTCTTCCCCGCGCATGCTCTTGACGGGATAACGCCAAAGGCTCTCGACCGTGCCGACGAGACTCACGTGCGCTCGCTATTCCCGATGTGCCGCGGCGTCGTTGCGATCATAGGGGACGATGTTGTCCCACTCGTCCGCGGACGAGCGAGCGACAAACGCCACGACCGGCTCCGTCTGACTCATATTGAAAACTTCATGTGGCACATCCGGTTTGATGTAGATGAAGTCGCCGGCTTCGTTTTCGATCACCTGCTTGAGACCGGGCCCGAATTCATGGCGCACGCGGCCTTCCAGGATGTAGAGGATTAGCTCGAAACCAACGTGGATGTGCGCGTAGGCGACGCCACCAGGCGGGATCGTCGCGATGTTGGCGGAGAGCTTTTTCGTGCCGACATTTTTAGCCGACATTCCTTGCTTGTAATGGATGCCGTTCCAGTCGCGGCGCGCGCCGCCGCCCCGGATGGTCAGAATTCCGCCGTGATCTTCGACTGCTCTCAGCTCGACCTTGTCCTTGTCGTCTTTCATCGCTGTGGATTGGGAAGTTAGCCGATCAGAAGCCGATAAAGCGAGTGCTAGGTGGAATGGTCGAGCACGCGCTGCGCAGCCGCGGTTGACCTTCAGCGGAATGCAGTCACTCTGCGCTTATGGCCGCAAACAACACACAGATATCCATTCAACCGTACCTCTTTTTCAACGGCCGCTGCGAAGAGGCACTCGACTTTTATCGCAGCGCGCTCGGCGCCGAAATCGTGTCGATGATGCGCTTCAGCGACAGCCCGGAGCCGCACCCGGGGCTGCAGGCCGGCAATGAAAACAAGGTCATGCACGCGAGTGTTCGCATCGGCGAAACGATGTTGATGGCGTCGGATGGCCGCTGCGACGGCGAGCCACAATTCGGCGGATTCACACTCGCAATCACGGTGCCGAACGATGCGGAAGCCGATCGTGTTTTCGACGCGCTCGGGCAAGGAGGAAAAGTCGAGATGCCGATGACGAAGACCTTCTGGACTTCGAAATTCGGAATGCTCGAGGACCGCTTCGGTCTCGGCTGGATGATTTCAGTCGAGCACAAGCCCTGACCAGCCGCGTTTCATTGTCACGCGGCGAGGAGCACGAGCTGCCGCCGATTAAGCAGCACGAACGCGCGGCAAGATGAGCAAGGCGTTCACGCGAGAAGATACCGATCCACCGGAACGTTCCGGGCGCGTGCGATCGGCCTCAGGATTGCCGCCCGGCGCGGCAAATTACATCACCGCGCGCGGCGCGAAACGGCTGCGTGACGAACTCGAACGGTCGCGACGCAGCGCAACCGATGCCGATCGAACACGCGAGCTGGAAGCAATCCTCGCATCACTCACCGTGGTCGATCCACCCGATGAGCCATCGAACAGCGTTGCATTCGGCGCCGCGGTAACTGTCGAGCATGCCGATGGCACGACCGAGATCTATCGCATCGTCGGAGTCGATGAACTGGAGTTTGAGCCTGGCTCTATCAGCTGGATATCGCCGATCGGGAAAGCACTGCTTGCAGCGGAACTCGGCGATCGTGTCACGCTGCCTGGCAACGATGTTGTGCGCGTGGTGAACATTCAGTAGAACGCGGAGCCCGGCGCGCGCATGTTGCAGCGCGTTTGGCATGGATTGTCGGTGGCACAGGCGGCCTCGCCGAGGTGACATTTTCAGTCGCATGAGTGGCGCACGCTTGCCCTGGAGGTGCCTTCATCGGTAGCGTCGCGGCATGGCCGACGATTCACTCTGGCAGCGGTTTCAGAAGCACTTCCTCGCGTATCCGGAGATCGGCTTTTCGATCGACATCAGCCGGATGCGCTTCAGCGATGGATTTTTGAACGAGATGCAGCCGCGCATTGACCACGCGTTCGCGGCGATGCGCGATCTCGAAGCCGGAGGCATCGCGAACCCTGACGAGCAGCGGATGGTCGGCCACTATTGGCTGCGCAACCCGCAGCTCGCGCCTAACGAAGATCTTCGCCGCGAGATCGTCGAGACGAACGCGCGGATCAAGCGATTTGCCGACGAAATCCACGAGGGGCGCTTCGTTGCTGAAGACGGCCGGCCGCTCGAGCAGGTGCTCGTGATTGGGATTGGCGGCTCGGCTCTCGGCCCGCAGTTCATCGCCGACGCGCTCGGGACGGCGACTGACCCGATGTGCATTCATTTCTTCGACAACACCGACCCGGACGGATTCGATCGCGTCTTTGCGCGTCTCGGGAAAGAACTGGCGCACACGCTTGTCGTCGTGGTCTCGAAATCGGGTGGAACAAAAGAAACGCGGAACGGGATGGTCGAAGCGGAGGCACGATTTCGCGAGGCCGGTCTCGATTTTGCCAAGCATGCGGTCGCGGTTACCGGCGTCGGCAGCGAACTGGATCAACATGCCGAGAAAAACGGGTGGCTCGCCCGTTTTCCAATGCACGATTGGATCGGTGGGCGCACTTCGGTCATGAGCGCGGTCGGCCTCGTCCCGATGACGCTGCAAGGATTCGACATCGAGCAATTCCTCGCCGGCGCAGCAGCAATGGATGAGCACACCCGAGTGGCCGAGCGCGACCGCAACGCCGCGATGCTGCTCGCGCTGATGTGGTTTTATGCCACGAATGGCCGCGGAGAAAAAGATATGGTCGTTCTGCCCTACAAGGACCGGTTGCTTCTCTTCAGCCGTTATCTGCAACAGCTCGTGATGGAGTCGTTAGGCAAGGAGAAAGACCTCGACGGCAAGACGGTGCACCAGGGAATCGCCGTCTATGGCAACAAAGGATCCACTGATCAACACGCCTATGTGCAGCAGCTTCGTGACGGCGTGTTGAATTTTTTTGTCACGTTTATTGAAGTGCGGAAAGACCGCCACGGTCGGCGGTTCGACGTGGAGCCGGGAGTCACCAGCGGCGATTACCTGCAAGGGTTTTTGCGCGGCACGCGATCGGCGCTGTACGACAGCGGACGCGAATCGATCACGATCAGCATTGCCGAGGTAAATGCGTTCAGCGTCGGCGCTCTGATCGCGCTGTATGAGCGGGCGGTCGGCTTCTACGGATCGCTGGTCAACATCAATGCTTATCACCAGCCCGGCGTCGAAGCGGGGAAAAAGGCTGCAACCCGCGTGCTGGAACTGCAAAAGCGCGTGATGGAGCAGCTGACAGCCGCAGGCCAGACGGCGGAGGCAATTGGACAAGCAATCGGAGCCGATCCGGAAGATGTGTTCCACATCCTGCGGCACCTCGCGGCCAACAGTTCGCAGATTCGCGAAACGGCTGCGCCGACCCCTGGCGAGATTACTT
>CADDYX010000245.1 GCA_902810735.1 Verrucomicrobiota bacterium
CCGGCCGCGTCGTCGTCGCCGTAGCCGACCCGACGAAGCGCACGCTCGTGACCGATGAAGCCGTCGCCTACCACGAAGGCGTTCCGGGCCATCACATGCAGATCAGCATCGCGCAGACATTGGAAGGCCTGCCGAAATTCCGGCTGCACGGCTTTTACTCCGCCTACGCGGAAGGTTGGGCGCTCTACGCGGAGGAACTGGGCAAGGAGATCGGCTTCTACAAAGATCCGGTTTCCGACTATGGGCGCTTAAACTCAGAGTTGTTCCGCGCCGTTCGGCTCGTGGTCGATACGGGAATTCACGACAAGAACTGGAGCCGCCAGCAGGTAATCGACTATATGCACGCCAACGACGTGAACGACGTCCTCGCACAGACCGAGGCCGACCGTTATATCGCGTGGCCCGGCCAGGCGCTCGCCTATAAAATGGGCCAGCTCACGATCCGCAAGCTGCGCGAAGAAGCGAAAGCGCAGCTCGGCCCAAAATTCGACATCAAAGCTTTCCACGATGAAGTCCTGAACGGCGGCGCGATGCCGCTGGACCTGCTCCAGGAGCGCGTCCGCGCGTGGATCAACGCGCAGCAGGGTTCGCAGAGCGCCAGCTAAGCCGATCGGCAATCAAATCAACTGTTGGTAGAGAGCCATTGATCGATCAGCGGCTTCGGCATCGGGCGATCGCTGCACCCGTGGCATCATGGCTGCTTTACGTTTCGCGGGTTCGACGTCGCCATATCGTCAAGCCTCCTTCGTTTGTTCGGCCGCCCGCTGGTTAACTCCAGCGGGCGGTCACCGTTTTAGGACCATATGGAAGTCGCGCAGCAGGTGCACCGCGCAGTGAGCGCGCTCGGCCCGGAGATCGCACGGCGCGTTAGCGCAGACTCTCGATTAAGAGCCGATTGTTGCGGATCGCGCTCTCGTCGCGATTCGGCTGCGATTCCAGGATCTGGTTGGATTTCTCGGCCGCGGCAATTGCCTCTTTTTTGTTGCCGAGCTTCGCCTGGATCTGCGCCTTCCGGGAGTACATGAAGTAAGCGTTCGGGTTTTTCGCGATCGCTTTGTCGATCCATTCCGCCGCCAGCTTCAGGTCCTTGTTCTGGTCGAGGTAAAATCCGGCCGCGTTGTTGTAGAAGTTCGCGTCGAGGTCGCGACCGCTTTTCACCGCCGCGTCGATCTGCTGGCTCACCTTCGCCACATCGTTCGTCTTCAGATGCACGCCGACGGCGGTCTTATCCCACGCGAGGAACATGATGGCGGAATCGACCCGCAAATCCTGAAAACCGATCGTGAATGTCTCCATCGTCGGCTCGAGCGAAACCGGCTTCGCCGTCACGCGTGCGACATCCGCTTCCTGCTGATACGGCGCGTCCAGCTTCTTCGAGAGAATGACCGTCCACTCGTGAGCCGTCGGAATCGTGTAGAGCGCGTACTCGCCCGCCGGCACATCTTTGTCGCCGAACTTCACGTCGGCGCTGAACTTGATCTTGGTCGGCGCATTGGCGCCCGTCCGCCAGACTTTATCCCATGGCACCAGCCCGCCGAAGATCTCGCGGTTGTTCTTGTTCGGCCGGGAGTAATCCACCTCGATATCAGTCAACCCGACGCGCTGTTTCACGAGGGCGTGCTGGCTCACCTGCGGAAACTGCACCGCCGGCGGGGACGCCTCCTGCGCACGAAGCGCAACAGGAGTGAGAGACAGGAGCGCGCCACCGAAGAGCACCGCGCGGAACGACGTGAGACGATTGACCATAGCGGCATGAAGATACGTTGTGCCGCCGTGAGTCAACTTTCGCCCGGCTGGTGAGATTTACGCCCGACGCAGTGTCGGACTGGACTCTGGGCCGTTCCGCAGGAGCTCGCTCCGCAATTGCGAGCCGGACATTAGACAATCTTTGCGATCGGCGGCGTTTACACAGCGGGCCGCTTTCTCAAGACGCGGCTCGCTAGTTGTTTCGCTAACCACTTGTCATTGAAAATCATGAACCTCCATCGGCTCATTCATTTCTGTTTTCCTGCGATTCTGGTACTTGCGGCGGCGCAAGCCCGCGGCGTCGAGAATTCTGCCGCACCCGAACTGCGGCCAAACGGTGAACCAAAAATCAGCATCCCTGATGAGGGCATTTCCGTCCCGATGCTTAGCTTCGGAGGCCGACCAGGCGTAAGCGTACGAATCAACGGCCACGGCCCGTTTCCATTTCTCGTCGATACGGGAGCGAGTTTCACGGTGATCGACGCGAGCCTGGTGGGCGAGCTTTCAATCCCCGCCGCGAACCGCCGAAGCATCATCGAACAGCTCGAAATCGGCGATGTGACCGTGCGCGACTTCTCTGTCGTGGCGGGGCCGCTTCTGCGATTGCCAGGCCCGGGGGATGCGCCGCGCGGGGTCTTGAGCGCCCTGTCATTTCCCGGCTATCTCCTCACCTTCGATTTCCCTCACAAGCAAATCACACTTCGCCGGGGGACCTTGGGACAGCCGAATGGAGAGACGATCGTTTCCTATGAAGGCAGCGAAGTACCGACCGTGCCGGTAAGAGTAGCTGGACGCGAGTTCCACGTGCACCTCGATACCGGCGCTCCATTTCCGCTCGCGTTGCCGGCTAAATACAAAGAGGAGGTGCCGCTCGACGAGCCCGTGCACGAAGCCGGCAAAGGCAGAACCCCGTCCGGCGAGTTCCAGATCTATAAAGGATCACTCAAAGGCGAGATTGCGATCGGCGGCTCCAAATTAGCCGGACACGAAATAGTGTTCAGCGATGCCGTGCCCTATCCGGGCGCAACTCCGCAAGGGCAGCTTGGCTGCGCTGCTCTGGGCGATTTCGCCGTCACGGTCGATCCACGCAATCATCGAGTTGAATTCGCCCGCGCGGCAGTGAGGCCTTGATTGACACGCAATCAATCGCGGCGATCAGCTGCTTCCGCGTCTCACGACGCGATCTGGGGGCAATGACAGCTTTCATCCGCTGCCGATTTAACAGACCTTAAAAGCTCATCAGTGCGTAACCTTTGTTTTGATACTGCATCAGGACGAGCAGTGCGTCGGCGGCAAGCGTGACGTCACGCAATAGCGTCTTCGGATCAATCTTCTCGCCGGCGAGATATTGGCCGCAGACAAAGAACTCTACACCGGCTTTTTTCATCTCCTCGATCGCGCGGCGGTTTGGGTTCTCGGTGCCGAACTTCGCCTTGTAGTGTTCGTCGTCGAGTATGCCGTCGACGGCTGCCCCGTGAAACACGACGGCAAATTTCGCATTCGAGAGCGGCGCATTGACGGCGGCCAGCGCGTTTA
>CADDYX010000246.1 GCA_902810735.1 Verrucomicrobiota bacterium
ACCGCGTAATCGCCGACTTTGCCGCCTTCCCCTCGGGCGAAGCTGCCGGGCAGCACGATGTACGGATCCGCCGCGCCGATCAGGAAGCTGAATTTCTTCATCGTCTCGATTTCGTCGCGCGTAATGCGGATCGCGTTCTGCAGCTCGCGTTTGCGGTCGCCCGGCGTGCCCGGCGCGGCGACATCAGCCTGCAACTGCTTCAGCCGCTCTTCGGTGGGCGGGAGATACGGATTGGGCGCCGGCGTTTTCTTCGGCCATTTGTAGCTGGTAAATGGTTTGAAATTTGGCGACATGCCGGTGCCGGCCGGCAGCCGGTCGGAGTCGGACCCATCCGCGTCGACGTCCATGTCGGCCTGCAACAACACCGCGCGCCGATGGCTCTTCGGGTCGCGCAGGTTCAGTACGGTTTGCGTGTCGTAGAAATTGTGACGCGAAAGGAGCTGATCGAGCCGGACGAGATGGTCGCGCAGCTGTTTCAGTTTCGTGTCATACAATTTTTCGAACAACGGCGAGACTGCTTCGGGCGTAACCATTCCGGCGAGGCCCGGCAGGATTTGCGGCAGCTTCGGATTCACTTTCCCGAGCTCATCGACCGTTTTGTTTGGCGTGGGCACCCGCGCGTGCAGCTTGAGATCGAGCACATAACTTTCGGGATCGTTGCGCTCGTTGGACGCGGCGCCGCCCGGCGTCGGCTCGACCGCAGCATGAACGGTGATGCCGCTGAAGAGCTTCGCCGTGTCGATTTTGCCGGTGATCACTGGCGGCTTGGTTGGCGTCGGGGAGGGAGTCAGCGTGGCGGGTGTCGGCTCCGGTTCAGGAAGCCGGCCCTGCATCAATTTGTGATGCCATTTCTCGAGCGAAATCCAGCGCAGGACGATGGCGCTCATCGCGAGCAGGAAGAGCAGGAGCGTGACGCGTCGCAGCGTCTTTAGGCGAAGTTCTGCCATGGCGCGTCAGCGCACGTGTCGTACACCAACGCTGCTGCATTGTCCAACCGCCCACCCCGCGCGGAGATAGCTTGCGGCTCGGGCACGAGCCCCTCAGAATGCCGGCAGATGTTCGTGCGGCGAAACGCAATCCGATCCTCGACCGGCGCGCTGCTTGCGCTGGCCGCCTTTCTGTTCGCGTTCGCACTCGCGGCTGCGCCGCAACTGCACGAGCAGATTCATCCGAACAGCGCCGCATCGACACATGAGTGCGCCGTCACGCTGTTCGTTGCCGGCAGCTACGAGCATGCGTCGCCGCCGGCGACAGCTTCGGCCCCGGACGTAGCGGAGGAATCCGCGATCCTGACGCCGAGCGCGATCGCAATCGCGCAGTCACTCGACTTCTCGCTTCTGGAACACGCGCCGCCGGCGCTCTCCTGACCGCTGGCTGTCCGTCCCGCCGCTTCGGCGGGACAGCGGTGTGCTTGCGCGTTCCTAGCACGCCGCTCATCCAGCGCGCGCCTCACGCGCCATTCGGCATTCGTGTCGATTCAGGAGACTTGGATGAAAATTTTTACCACAATTGGTTTCGCACTACTCTGCGTTGGCAGCGCGTTTGCGCAGGACGCCGCGACGAAATCGTCGACGCCCGCGTCGAATGCCGACCTCGAGGCGTTGCGTCAGCAGGTGCAATCGCTCACCGAGACGGTGAAGGCATTGCAGCAACAGGTGAAGGACCAGCAGGCCGCGCTGGAGAAAACCGGAGCTGCCACAGCGCCGCAGCTGCCTCAAAATCCGGAGCCGCAAAGTTCGGCCGCTGAAGCGGCGGGTTCACCAGCAAGCTCGCCTGCCGCGAGCGCGCCGCCTTTGATTCCAACGGAAGACGCGTCCGTCGTCGCATCCGCACCCGCCACGGCTCCCCCGCCGCCGTCGCCTGGCGTGAACGCCAACGGCACCGCGACAATCCCGACCGAAGACACGTCAGTTGTCGCGAGTGACACGACGATTTCGTCGAGCGGCGCGGGCGCGTCCGCGACGCAGCCGATGACGATCGCAAGCGGCAACGGCGGGAAGAATTACATGAACATTTCGTTCGACAGCGTTTTCTCGCTCGCCGAATCGAGCGCGCGAGACCTCTACAACATCGAAGTCGGCGATCACGATCCACAGCAGCGCGGCTTCAACGCGCGCAACGCGGAGATCGCGCTCGACGGCGCTGTCGATCCGTATTTTGAAGGCTTCGCCAACATTGTGCTCAAGCTCGACAACGACAACGAAACCGAGATCGAGCTCGAGGAAGCGTTCATGCAGACGACGAATCTGCCGTGGGGATTGCAGCTGAAAGGCGGGCAGTTTTTCGCGCCGTTCGGCCGTCTCAACCCGACGCATCCGCACACCTGGGATTTTGCCGACGCGCCGCTGGTCGAAGGAAAACTGCTCGGGCCGGATGGCTTGCGCGGAGTCGGCGCGCAGATCGCGTGGACATTGCCGCTGCCGTGGTATTCGCAGCTTTTTCTCGCCGTGCAGAACGGGCGCGGCGGCACTGGTTATTCGTTCCGCAATCCGGGCGACAACGGCATCTTCTTCGATCGCCTAACGACTGATCGCGAATTGCGCGGGCTGCAAGATTTCGTCTGGGAACCGCGCTTCGAAAATTCGTTCAACCTGAGCGAGACGCAGACGGTGCTCGCCGGCGTCTCCGGAGCATTTGGTTCAAACGAAACCGGCGCGGATGCGCGCACCCAGATGTACGGCGTCGATCTGCTTTACAAATGGAAGAGCACGCACGCGGAGGGCGGCTTCCCGTTTGTGAAATGGCAAACGGAAGCGATGTATCGGCGCTTCGAAGCCGGGCGCGGGATCGATGAAACTTTCCCGGTCGCGGAAACGTTTCATGACTGGGGAATTTATTCGCAGGTCGTCTGGGGCTTCCACAAAGGGTGGACTGCCGGGTTGCGCGGCGATTACCTGCACATGGAAGATTCGCAATTCACCGACGATCTCGACCGGCAGACGCGCTCACGCGTGTCGGCGAACATCACCTGGTATCCGACCGAGTTCTCGAAGCTGCGCCTGCAATACAATCACGACTGGCTCGACGAGATGTATTTCCTGCCGGGGCACGAAGTCGATTCGGTCTTTCTGCAGTTTGAATTCATCCTCGGCGCGCACGGTGCGCACAAGTTTTGATGCGCCGTCATCCCGAACGAAGTGAGGGACCTCACAAGCTTTCGCGCGGCGTGATGAACACATCGCGCATGCGAACGCATGTGAGGTTCCTCGCTTCGGTCGGAATGACAGAAAAGGCGCGGGCCGCACACGCAATCACTTCATGAAAAAAATCCTCATCC
>CADDYX010000247.1 GCA_902810735.1 Verrucomicrobiota bacterium
GGTACGGGGAGCGCCGCGGCCGGCGACCGCGACTGCAGGGGCGGCTTTCGCGGGCGCGGCGCTCCCCGTACCGTCGCGCAATGCGGAGAGGTTCTCGATGACCTCGTTCAGCGTCACCTGGTTCAGGGTCTGGATCGCTTTGATTACCGCGACCTCGAAATGGAGCTTCTTGTTCGGCGCCCATTTCATCCGGCCTTCCGCAGCCGCAAACTGGTCGATCAACTCGAGCAGCCGGTCGGTCGCGACAAGCTCGGCTGTTCGCTCGAAGCATTTCTGCAGCTCCGGATCGACATCTTCCGCCACCGCATCGGGTTTGACCTTGAACACAAGCAGGTCACGCAGATGCGCGATGAGGTCGGACATTAGCTTCATCATGTCCTTGCCGTTGTCGGCTTCGGCATGAAGCACGTTCAGCGCTTCGACAGTGTCGCCGCGGAGCATCGCCTCAGTGAACTTCGCGACTGTGAACTCGCTCGTCAGGCCAAAGACATTCAGCACGTCCGGCTCGCCGATCTTCTCACCGCAAAACGCGACCAGCTGATCGAGCATCGACTCCGCGTCGCGCAGTCCGCCGTCAGCGCCGCGCGCGATCGCGTGTGCTGCGGCGGGTTCCAGCGTGATCTTCTCTTTCCCCGCGATGAACTGCAGGTGCTGCGCGATCAGGTTTGTCGCGATGCGATGCAGATCGAATCGCTGGCAGCGGCTCAGGATTGTCGGCAAAACCTTCTGTGGTTCGGTCGTCGCGAAGATGAATTTCACGTGCGGCGGCGGCTCCTCGAGCGTCTTGAGCAGCGCGTTGAACGCGGCCGAGGTGAGCATGTGCACCTCGTCGATGATGTAAATTTTGAACCGGCCTTTCGTCGGCGCGTAACGGACGTTATCGCGCAGCTCGCGCACCTGCTCGACGCCGTTGTTGCTCGCGCCGTCGATCTCGAGCACGTCGAGCGAGTTGCCCTGCGCAATCTCTTTGCACGAATCGCAAACGCCGCAGGGCGTAACGGTCGGGGCGGGGGAGTTCTGGCAGTTGAGCGATTTGGATAAAATGCGGGCGGTCGACGTTTTTCCGGTCCCGCGCGGGCCGACGAAGAGGTAAGCGTGGGCGAGGCGGTTTTGTTCGACCGCGTTTTTCAGCGTGCGGACGACGTGCGCCTGGCCGACGAGATCGTCGAACGTCTGCGGCCGGTATTTGCGCGCGAAAACCTCATAGCTCACGTGCCGAATCTAATCCGCGGCGCATCCACGCAAAACAGAAAACGCGCCGGCGGGCTGCAAAGCTCGCGCTTGCGGCGATCAATTGTAAAATCAGCGCGCAGCGATCCGGCATGAGCTCATTTTTCGCCGAACTCAGAAGACGCAAGGTCTACCGCGTCGGCGTCGTCTACATCATCACCGGGTGGGTGGTGCTCCAGATCGCGAGCACGGTTCTGCCGCCGTTTAATGTGCCAAAATGGGTGCTCTCGGCCTTGGTTGTGTTGCTCGCGCTCGGTCTGCCGGTGGTGCTCGTGGCCGGGTGGGCGTTCGATCTCACGCCGGCGGGCCTGACGAAATCGCCGGCTGAGGCGGGCAACGTTCCGGCGGAGGACGCGCGAAATCGCCGACTCCTTATCATGAGCGGCTTCGCGCTGTCGCTGCTGCTCGTGTCCGGTTATTTGTTCTTTGAGCACCGTGAAGAATTGGCCGCCGATTCGCAGGAAAAAAGCGTGGCGGTGCTCCCGTTCGACAGCCTGAGCGAAGACAAGGAGAACACCTATTTCGCGAACGGCATCCAGGAAGAAATCCTGACGCGGCTCACCAAGATTGCGGCGCTCAAAGTGATATCGCGCGGTTCGACGCGCCAATATCAGAGCAAACCGACCAACGTGCAGGAAATTGGGCGGCAACTCGGCGCGACACACCTGGTGGAAGGCGCGGTGCAGAAAGCCGGCGAGCAGGTGCGGATCAACGTGCAGTTGATCGACGCACGCACCGACACGCACGTGTGGGCGGAAAGTTTCGATCGCAAGCTGACCGATCTGTTCGGCGTGGAGAGCGAGGTGGCGGAGAAGATCGCGGCGGCGTTGAAGACGCAGCTGACCGGCGAGGAACATCAGGCGCTGGCGGTGAAACCGACAACGAATCCCGCCGCGTACGACGCGTTTCTGCGCGGACTCGCCTACGAGCGGATTCCGGCGGTCGAGCCCGCGACGTTCGAAAACGCCGCGCGCTTTTACGAACAGGCGGTGAAAGCGGACCCGCAGTTTGCGGTTTCCTGGGCGCATCTCGCCGTCATGCACAGCAACATGTATCACTTCGGCTTCGACCACACGCCGGCGCGCCTGCAGTTGATGAAACAAGCCGCCGAAACCGCGATGCGGTTGCAGCCGAATCTCGGCGAAGCGCACCTCGCGTGGGGCTATTATCAATATCGCGGCGTGCGCGATTTCGGCGCAGCGGAGAAGGCGTTCGAGAGCGCGCACTCTCGTCTGCCGAACGACGCGTGGTCCATTTCGGCGATCGCGTTTGTGAAACGCCGCCAGGCGAAATGGGATGACGCGCTCGCGTTGCTCGATCGCGTGATCGAGCTCGATCCGCGCAACGCGCAGGTGCACAGCGAGCTCGGTTACACGCTGCTCTACACGCGGCATTTCGATCGCGCGCTGCAGATCGCGCAGCGCGGCCTGAGCATCGCGCCGGGCGATTCGACTTTGAGTGCGCTGAGCGCAACCGTTCGGCAGGCGCAGGGCGACATCGAGGGCGCGCGAAAAGCAATCGCCGCGCTGCCGTTGCAGCCGTCGAATACGACCGTTTTCAACACGCAGATCATGCAGCTGCTGCTCGAGCGGCAATTCCCGCAGGCGATCACCACCTTAAATGCGGCGCTCCAGTACCCGGACCAATCGCTCGGTGACCAGATTGGCGAATTTTACGTGTTCCTGAGCACCGCGCAGCGCGCCAACGGTGATGACGCCGCGGCGCGCGAGACATGCACGAAAGGTGCCGCGGCACTCGAGCAGATGCGGGCCGGCGGAGTCGACACGTGGTATCTCGCCGGCTGCCTCGGATTGTTGAAAGCCGGCCTCGGCGACGAACCGGGCGCAATGCGTGAGGGCGAGCACGCGCTGGCGCTCACCGGCCCGGACATCTCCGCCAAACCTGATGTGGAAGAGGCGATCGCACGCATGAATGCTCGGCTCGGCCGAACGGATGCCGCGATCGCCGCATTACCGCGTCTGCTGCAAACGTCGTATCAGAAATCGTTCTACGGCAGCGTC
>CADDYX010000248.1 GCA_902810735.1 Verrucomicrobiota bacterium
GGTAGAGGCCCGGCTGACCGGCTGCGCTTTCCGCTTCGACACCCATCTTGCCTGCGCCGGCAAAGATTTGCCGCGTGACGAGGAATGGCAGCGCGCCGGCGACGATCCGATCCCACGGCACGTCGCGGCGCATCAGGTAATTGTCATGGCAGCCGTAGCTGTGGCCGACGAAATCTGTGTTGTTTTTGTAAAGGCGAACACGCTGGCCGCCCGGCAGGTGCGCGTTTCGGCGCCGCGCGCATTCGGCGACGATTCGTTCGCCCGCTTTGTCGTGCGCCACGATCTCGCGCAGCGTGCTGCATTCCGGCGTCGAATATTCCGGATGCGCGTGATCGTTGTAAAAGCGCGCGCCGTTCGAGAGCACGAGGTCGCTTTTGATCTCCTCGAAACTCAGCGGCCGGTTGCGGTCGATTTCGTAATAAGCGGATTCGTCCGTGTCCTGAAGCAACTCCCTGGCGCGAAAACCGCGCGCGTCGCGATGTGGATCTTCCTGGGCATAATCCCACTTCATCAACGCGCCGTGTTCCGTGTAGCTGCGAACCAGCGCGATCGACTCCGCGACGACATCCACCTCCGGCGCGTTCTCGACAGTAATGCCGTACTCGGTCTCGATGCCGAAGACGCGGCTCATTGCCGAACATCGTTCTACCGTGCGCCTGTGCAAAGCGTCCGGAGGTGCTATTCCATTGTTGGCACAAGCGCGGCCATATCACTTCAGCAGTGCGTTGCTTGTGCCAGACATGCATCGCACAACCGCGCGGACGTTTCTGCTGGTCTTACATACATTCGGTAAGTATGAAACGTGGTATGCGGTCAAAGCTGGTGATGCTCTATATGACGTACATTGTTTGTTCCGCGGGCCTGTTTTCAATTGACGCGAGCGCAATCGATATCACGACGACGGAGGGGCGCACTTACAAAAATGCGACTGTCACTCGAACGGAGCCCGACGGCATCACCATCACAATTTCTACCGGTGTGATAAAATTGTACTTCGAAGAACTGCCGAGCGCGCTTCAGCGAAAGTATGGCTATGATCCGCAACGAGCGAACAGCTATCGAACCCGCGCGCCAACAGGCCCGCCCGGACCAACTGCGGCAAATGCTGGCCCTTCTGCGATACCTCAGCCGACCGCGTCGAACCGAACACCTGAGCCGATAAACGCATCCCCCATTAGTGAACGTAGTGCTCCGCGGCGAAATCTTGTGCTTCCTCGCGGCTGGGAGACGAGTTTCCAAGGCGGCTCGGAAACGCGGAAAGGCTTAGCGCGGCTTCTTTCGCCATGGGTACAATCTGCGCCCAATACATCCGGCGCACCGATTGAAATTTATCAAAGCGTCATGTATCTTATGCCCCTGCCAGAGGCAGTCGCGCGACTCGGGATCCGCCAACAACTGGCGTCGAAGAACGCCGTTGTTTGCCCAGGTTTTCCGAAAGACTGCTTTTTCTTCTACGCGGTCGACGGTGCGTTCGAAGGAGGTTACAATCGGATGCTCATCGTCACGGACAACGGAGACCAGGTCGTCAGTGTCGAGCTGATTTCCGAACATCCAGAATCAATCTACGGTGATCGCGGCTTCACGTTGTGGTTGCGGGCCGACGCGAATGCGTACTGCTATAATTTCGTCGAGCACCGCACTAAGACCCGACCCGATTACAAGATTTACGCCGAACTAAACCGCGAGGAGCATGACAAGTGGATTCGGCTTCGCGACGATGGCAACTCGGATATTGATGCTGTACGAGCCGATATTGCCCTAATTAGCTATAATTCGCGTCCGCGCCACCGAGGTGAATCGCAGTACCGCGTGCTTGAAGCAACTCGGTGGTACATCCCGCGACCGCTGGCTGAGCTGCTGCTATTCTGTTGCCAGCGATAGCTAAATGACCGCGCTCGACGGGTGGTGAGTTTGGAGCCGCGGACGCGCAGGCGCAATTTTGACGACGTTCTCCGGATCGTAGTTGATCAGCTTCAGCCAATCTTCCGTCACGTCGGTCGGCGGGAAGATGTCGTTTTCGTCGTATTCAGCGGTGAACGCGACCCGCAGATCCTGCTCGCTGATTCCTTCGTCGCGGCCGCTCGCGATCGCGCGCTTGATCGCCATCGCCTTCGCGCGTTCGACAATCGACGCGATGATCGCGCCGCTGATCAGGTCGCTGCGATACAGGATTTCTTTGCGCCCGCTGCGGAGCGTCACTTCGAGGAATTTGTTTTCGTCGCGGCGCGCGAACTGCGATTCCACAAACCGTTCGATCAGCTTCTCAATCGCGGCACCGATATTTTCAGCTTCCTTCGCCAGCACGCCGTCATAGGGAAGATCATTCGTTAGGTAGATGCGGTAAATCTCCCGCGCTCCCTCTTTGTTCGGCCGGTTGACCTTGATTTTACGATCGATCCGACCGGGCCGCAGAATCGCCGGATCGATCAGATCGGCGCGATTCGAGGCGAGGATAATTACGACATCGTTGAGCGAGTCGATCCCATCCATTTCCGAGCAAAACATCGGCACCAGCGTGGAGAGAATGTTCGAGTAACGCGAAGCGCGCCGTGTGCCGAGTATGCTTTCGGCTTCATCGATGAAGAGGAACGGCATGAAGCCTTCGCCGCGCTTCTCGCGCGCGGTCGCGAAGATTTCGCGCACGATCCGCTCCGATTCGCCCACCCACATGTTGAGAATTTCCGGGCCTTTGATGTGCATGAAGTATTCCTTCATTTCACCGCCGGTTTTTTCCCGAAGCTGCTTCGTCAGGTTGTAGGCAGTCGCCTTGCCGATCAGCGTTTTCCCGCAGCCCGGCGGGCCGTACAACAGAAATCCCTTCGGCGTCGCGTGGTGAAATTTTGCAAACAGCTCCGCATGCAGCAGCGGCAGCTCGATTGCGTCTTTGATCCCCTGCAACGCCTGCTCTTGTCCGCCAACTTTTTCCCAAGGCAGCTCGGGCACGGTGTCGAGGTAATGCTCGCGCGACTCTGGACGCGCGAGGACCTCGATCGCCATCCGGTAACTCGGATCGACGCGCACCTCATCGCCTGATTTCAGCTTCGAATCGGCAAGCTCACTCGAGCGCTGCAGCACGACAGAATGCAAGCCGTGTTCGCCGCCGACGCGCAGCCGATCGTCGCCGATGATTTCGGTAATCTTCGTCACCGGTCCGGCCGTTTCGAAACCGAGATCGCCAACGATGACGTAAGCGTCGTTCACGAG
>CADDYX010000249.1 GCA_902810735.1 Verrucomicrobiota bacterium
GACGATCTCCGGGAAGTTCATTTTGAACACCGGCAGGAAAATTCGGACGCTCGCGTCGCCCATGTAGTAATCCTCCATCGGCGGAACTCCGACGATGGTGGTCGGGTAAACCGCGTCGTGCCGATGCGTGATCGCGGTCAGATGGAAAACCGGGTAATCCTCGACCGCGGTGTAGAAGCCGGTGTGATCGCCGAACGGTCCTTCCGGCCGCATCTCGCCCGGCTGGACGTAGCCTTCCAGCACAAAATCAACGTCCGCCGGCACCTCGACGTCGACCGTCTTGCACTTCACCAGCTCGACTGACTTGCGCCGGAGAAAACCGGCAAACAGAATTTCATCAAGCCCGTCCGGCAGCGGCGCCATCGCCGCGAAGGTGTAAGCCGGATCGCCGCCAATCGTCACCGCGACCGGCATGCGCTCGCCGCGTTCGTAGTAACGCTTCCCGTGCCGCGCACCAACCTTGTGCACCTGCCAGTGCATCCCGGTCGTGCGCTCGTCATAAACCTGCATGCGATACATGCCGACATTGCGCGCGCCGCTCTCGGGATCGCGCGTGTGCACATTCGGCAATGTGACAAAGCGCCCGCCGTCGTTCGGCCAGCATTTCAGGATCGGCAGCGCGCGCAGCGACAAGCCGTCGGTGTGCACGACCTCCTGGCAAGCTCCGTCGCGCGCATGCTTCGGCCGCGCATGGAGCAGATGGACTCCCTGCTTGAGGAGACTCCACCCTTCGCGCAGATCGGTCGGCGGTTTCGCTTTCAGGATCAGCTGAACTTCATCGGCGATCTCGTCGATTGATTCGCGGCCGAGCGCCATCGCAATCCGGCGGTGCGAACCCATCGTGTTGATCGCGACCGGGAATGCCGACTCTTTGCCGTCGACGACCGGCTTCTCGAACAGCAGCGCTTTCCCGCCGTCGACCGACTTCATCTCGCGATCCGCCCATTCCGTGATGAGCAGATCGGTATCGACGGAGATGCTGATGCGCTTCAGCTCGCCGGCTCGATCCAGCGCGTCGACGAACTGCCGAAACGACGCGTAAGCCATTCCCGACTTTGCGCCGTCGGACCATTCCGCGCAACGCGGTGGTCAGTGCGGCTTAGTGGTACGGCGGAACCAGGTACTGGAACGAAACAACGCGCCCGCTGATGAACGTCACCGTTTTGTACGGGTAAGGAATGCGCGGCGGGATGTACGAATAATAAAACGGATCGTAAAATGGATCACCGACGAACGCGAACCGCCGCCCATGATGCGAGCGGATGAGGACACCGCCGCCGAAGCCGAAGCCGAAACCGCCATACGGATAACCGAAGCCGTAGGGATACGGATCGGAGTAGTAGTTCATGTAGATCCACGTCTCGCTCGATTTGCCGCGCATTTCTCCGGCCGCTTTCTGCTCCGGACTTCCCCAGGCGAGCCAGACTGCGTTTTGCGGCATGCCCGTGCGAATTTCGCCGCGACTGACGAGCGCCTGATCGTTCGCGCTGAGGCTTTGGAACAGGTCAGGATGATCGGCGATTCGCGTCTGCGTCGTCGAACAGCCGGCCAGGAACAGCGCGCTGCATGCTGCCGCCAGCATGAGTGCTCGGGAATTGAAGCGGAGCATCATAGTCGAATGTAATAAACCGCCGAATGCGCGTCAAAGTTGCGCACGAAATAAGCCGGTCGCGACTGTCGGAACCCGGTCGTTACACCGTCACGATGGTTATTTCAGGCCGGCAGTTGATCCGAATCGGCAAGCGATACGTCCCGATCCCAGCGTTCACATAGAGTGGTCCGGCGGGTGTGTCGTAATGGCCGAGCTGATAACCGCCGACGCCCCACGGCACAATCGGCGCGCCGATCAGCGGCAGACGGACCTGGCCGCCATGGGAATGTCCGGCCAGCATTAACGTGAAGCGCAACCCGGAGAACTGGTCCGCCTGGATCGGGTAGTGCATGAGCACGATCCGGCGCGACGCGCGGGGCTCCGGCAATCCGCGCCAGCTGTATCCGCCGATCCCGAGCAGCTCCCAATCATTCGGCAGCGCGATGTTCCGGTTGTTCAACCACCCACCGCCGGTCGCAGCGAACGCGCGCTCGCAATCGTCGAAAGAAATCCCGCTCCAGTAATCGTGATTGCCGGGTGCGCCGTAGACCGGTGCGTTGATCTGCCGGATAAATCCCAGAGCTTCATCCGCGAAGCGACGCTCCTCGACGATATCGCCGGTGAAGCAGACAAACTCGGGCTTCAGCGCGTTGATCTGCGCGACCATCTCGGCCGCATAACGCGTGTCGCCTTTGTGATGGAAATCGCTGAAATGGACGAAGCGCAGGCTGCGGCCGAGCTCGAGCTTCGTCACACGCAGCGAAGTGCGCTCGATCCAATGCCCGTCCACTCCCGCGGCCGCAGCCGGGAGCGCCAACGCGCCGAGCCGAAGAAATTGACGGCGATTCATGCTGCCCACGTTCTCCCGTTGCAGCATACCGCATTCTCGCGCCGCAATCGACGGGCTAATCCGGCCAGGTCAGCAGCCGCATCAGGCGTTTGCCGG
This sequence comes from Verrucomicrobiota bacterium, assembly GCA_902810735.1. Classification (GTDB taxonomy): domain Bacteria; phylum Verrucomicrobiota; class Verrucomicrobiia; order Chthoniobacterales; family UBA10450; genus CADDYX01. The sequence goes on from CADDYX010000249.1 coordinate 2,538, forward strand.
AATCGGTCAGGAACGCCTGGCCGCCTTTTCCGCCGACGACGTCGCGCGTTACGAGCGAATAATCGACGTTGCGTCTCGTGACGTGCAGCAGTTGCGGCTCCGCGACCGCTTCAGCTCGTGGCGTGACCTTCAGTGGAATGCCCGCGCGGCTAAACGCGATTTCCCACGACTTCGCGCCGCCCGTCTCGCCGTTTGCGAGCCACGGATAAAGCTTCAGCAGATCGAAATGGTGCGACGCCGGAACCGCGATGCGATAGAACGCTTCTTCGTCGGCGAGGAACTCCGGAATCGTGAGTGCCGGCCGTTTCCGCAACGCGAGATAGAGGCGCGCGATATCGACGCCGACCAGATTGATCCCGTTGTAAATCCCGTGGTGGTTCGGCTCCGTCGGGAGAAACTTGTCGTACCACGACTCGAATTTCCGGTTCAGCATCAGGTTCAGCTCGAGATGCAAATGCGCGCGCTCCTGGTTCAATCCTTCGCCGGTGTGACCCATCAGGCCGATCGTGTCGCCCCGCGCGAGGTGCGCGCCGTTGCGAACCGCGATCGACGCGAGATGCGCGTAGAGGCTGTAATACGGCGACCCGCCCCAGCGATGCTCGATCACGATGTAATTCCCGTAGTTCGACCACGCCGCCACGGCGTTTGTGTGAACAACGACGCCG
>CADDYX010000250.1 GCA_902810735.1 Verrucomicrobiota bacterium
CTGCTGGCGATCGTGCTCGTGCTTTGCATGGTGCCAATGGCAGGCGTATTCCGCTGGAGCTTTCGATGGCTGCCATTGCTCCACCTCGTTGCGGCGCTATCCGCGGCGGAAGCATTGGCCGGCGCCGCGGACAATCTGCGCCGCAGATTTGCTGTAGTTGCGGTCGGCGCCGTCGTAGTCACAGCCGGAGTCATGTTTCTCGCCGGCATCGGCGGCCGATTCGCATTTCCGCTCACGTGGATACTGCTGCTGATCGCGGCGGCGTGGCTGCTCGGTGAATCCTTTGCAGGCGAGCTGCTTCGCCGCTGGCTGCCGGCGGCCATCACGTTTACTGCTTTGCTCGCCGTATATTTGTGCATCCCGGCGAATTGTGGCGTGCCCAAATACAATCTGGGCTCACAGCTCAGGCAACCAGCGCCGCTCGATCGGGCGCGCCTGTATCTCAGCGTCTATCCGTTTCCGGAATTCACGTATCGAATGGAGAGTAACCCGGGGCCTGTTGGTGTCGTCGTTCGTCCGGGCAGCACGTCGATGTTCGGCGCCGTGCGGTTGATCAATGGCTACAGCCCCATCCGGCCCGCGGGCGTCGCACGGACTTTCAACACCGGCATTCATGGGCAAATCGACTATACGATCGCGACGCAGCTGCTGCGAAAAGAGGCCGGACCGCACGCCGAACTGGCGCAGCTCGGCGTCGATGGGATTATCGTGGCGCAACAGTTCGACGTCCGTCCCGAACCGGCGAGCGAATGGCGCATCGTCTACACCTCCGATGAAGGCACTGTTTACCATCGCATCGGGCAACCGCTCGCGGCTGTCCGCTCTGTTATAGCTGCGGCCGCCGGCACGCCCTCGACGGCTGCGGTTCATCTCATTCAGGAATCGCGCACGCAAGTTGTCGCCGACGTCGCGGTGCCCGCCGCGGGTTCCGCAACGCGTCTCGTCTTTTCTCGACCGTTCTTCCGCGGATACACAGCCGCTCTGAACAACCAGCGCATTCCCGTGTCGTCGCTTCGCGGTTTAGCGCCGTCTGTCGAGCTACCGCCGGGCAGCCGCGGCGAGCTGAAGCTTACCTACCGGCCTGAGTGGCTGACCTTCGGCGGAGCCGCCGCGATCATCTGCCTGATAGTCGTAATTGGAGCGAGCATCCTCGGCTGGCGCGAGCGTCGCGCTTAGTAGACGTCGCGGCGGTAGCGCTTCTCGGATTTCATCTGCTCAACGTAATCCTGCGCCTGCTCGACGCTGCGGCCGCCCTGGTCCTGCACGATTTTGCGAAGAGCGGCGTCAACGTCTTTTGCCATCCGCTTCGCGTCGCCGCACACGTAAAAATAAGCACCTTCGTCTAGCCACTTCCACAGCTCCGCTGCGCGGTCGAGCATCTTGTGCTGGACATAAACTTTATGCTCCTGGTCACGCGACCACGCACAATCGAAATGGGTCAAGAAGCCGTCCTGCTGCAGCTGTTCAAACTCCGCGTTGTAATAGGAGTCACACCTTTCGCGTTGTGCTCCGAAGAACAACCACGTGCGGCCCTTCGCACCAAGCGCCCTGCGCTCCTGGAGAAAGGCGCGAAATGGCGCGATCCCGGTTCCCGGCCCGACCATGATCATCGGCGTGTCGCCTGCTTCCGGCAGATGAAAATGTTTCGCCGTTGTCGGATAGACGGGCACCGGTCCATCAGTTGCGCGTTCGGCCAGGAATGTGGAGCAGACACCTTTTCTGACGCGGCCATGACTTTCGTAGCGCACGACATCGACGATCAGATGAACTTGGTCCGGAAAAACGCGAAGACTTGATGCGATGGAATAAAGTCGCGGCTGTAGCTTGCTTAACAATCCGACAAACTGTTCCGGAGGAAATTTGAGCGAGCGGTGATCGAGCAGAAAATCGATCACTTCCATACCCCAAAGATAGTTTTCCAAATCCTGTTTTCGCGCCGGCTCGAGCAAATGAGCGAGCAACGGCGCGGATGGAGCGGCTTGAGCGATCGCCTTAAGCAGCTTCGGTGTTGGTTGTGTGATCGAATAATCGCGGCTAAGCGCGTCGCGCAGCGGTTTGTCCGTTTTGGCCGCTGGCACCAGCTCGTCACCTGTCGCGCCGATCGCATGGATGATCTGCTCGACGAGCTCCGGATCGTTTTTCGGGTAAACGGCAATTGAATCACCGGGCTCGAACGTGAGGCCCCAGCCGGTCAGGTCGATTTCGAAATGACGCGTCTCTTTTTCTGAGTCCGGAGTGCTCAGGCGGCGATTGACCAGCAGCTTGCCGGGAAACGGATTACTGCGGGTGTAAGACGAGCTCACCGGCTTCGCCGGTGCGGCAGCAGTGTCGGACATCCAAATCCTGTAGCGGCGATCTGACCTCGCTGCAAACCTACTCAGCCGGTGTTTGCGGCATCGATCTCACGCCGACGCGCGCCAGATATTCGTCCGCCTTCAGGAGATCATCGCCCGCCCGCTGCACGATCTTCAACAGGTTGTCCATGGACGAGACTTCTTCGAGCTGCTCGGCCAAAAACCATTGGAGGAAATTAATCGTGATATAATCGTTCTCAGTCCGCGCCAGCTCCACCAGCGCATTGATCTGCCGCGTGACTTTGACCTCCTGGTCGAGAGACAACTGCACGGCTCCTTCGGCGGCTTGGAATGTCGACTGCGGTGCTTCGATCGCAGGAATCACCACCCGCCCTCCGGCATCGACCACGTACTTGATAAACCGCAACGCGTGATCCTTTTCTTCCTCCGCCTGTTTGAAAAAATGTGCCGACAACTGCGGCAACGCCTCGGTCGCGAAATGCGCGCCAATCGCGTAGTACTGCAGCGAAGCGCTGAATTCGTAGCCGATCTGTTCATTGATCGCGCTGACAACCTTCTCTGGAATGAGCATGCCGCACCGTAACCCTTCGAGCACAGTTACAGCAAGTGCACGGCATCGACTGCGATTGGCTCTGGGCCGGATCGCGACTTCAATTTGGTTACCGGAAATCTCGGGATCTGCGCTGCTGTCTTTTCTGGATCCCGCTGGGTCTGCTCCGCGGCGGCGCGGTGCGCCCGCACCTCGTGTCGATCGGTGCGGCAGCTGCGCTTCACGAAAAAGCCCCGCTACCTGTTTCCAAGTAGCGGGGCATTAATTCTGGCGACGTCCTACTCTCGCACAACCTATCGTCGCACTACCATCGGGGCTGCAGCG
>CADDYX010000251.1 GCA_902810735.1 Verrucomicrobiota bacterium
GTCTGTTATTACGGTCATGCTGCGGCCGGTTTGCTCCACATCCGGCCCGCTCTCGACCTGCATACGCACGAAGATCGGCGCAAGTACCGCCAGATTGCCGACGAAGTGGCGGCGCTGGTGCGGCAGTTCAACGGCTCGCTCTCGGCCGAGCACGGCGTCGGCATCGCGCGCACCGAGTACATGCGAGAGCAGGTCGGTGACGAGCTGTTCGCCGTCATGCGCGAGATCAAGCGAATCTTCGACCCGAAGAACCTCTTTAATCCCGGCAAGCTGATCGGCGACGGTCGTTTCAAGATCGACGGTGATCTGCGGACGACGGCGGTGAACAAAATCGAGCTGCCGTGGAACGAGCGGCTCGCGTTCGCGTTCAAAGACCGCTCGTTCGTCGGGAATCTCGAGCAGTGCAACGGCTGCGGCGGCTGTCGCAAAGACGCGCCGACGATGTGCCCGACGTTTCTCGCCACCGGCGAGGAATACATGTCGACGCGCGGACGGGCGAACACCATCCGCGCCGCGCTCGAGCGGCGGGTGAACGGTGATCCGCTGCTCTCGCGCGAGCTGGACGAAGCGCTGAGCAATTGTCTCTCGTGCAAGGCATGCACCGAGGAATGCCCGTCGAACGTAAACCTCGCGCTGCTCAAAGCCGAGCTGATGTACGAGACACACCGCCGTCACGGAATGCCGCTGCGCAATCGCATGCTAAGCCACGTCGATTTGTTAGGCCGGCTCGGCACGATCGCGCCGCGACTCGCGAACGCAGCTCTCGATTTCGCTCCGCTCCGCAAACTAATGGAGCGCACCGTCGGCCTCACGAGCAAGCGCCCCCTGCCGCACTACGCGCAGGAGCGTTTCGACAGATGGTTTGCCGCGCGTCGAAACGGGCATAGCAGCGCGCCGCGCGGCGAAGTGATTCTTTGGGACGACACCTTTGTCCGCTATCACGAGCCGCACATCGGCAAAGCCGCCGTCGCGGTACTCGAGGCAGCCGGTTTCCACGTTTCGTTGCCTCAACAACGGAGATGCTGCGGCCGGCCGGCGTTCAGCCAGGGAAATCTCGATGACGCGGCTGAACTCGGCGCCCACAACATCGCGCTGCTCACGAAAACCACCGCGCCGATTTTGTTTCTCGAGCCATCATGCTACTCGATGTTTGTCGACGATTACCGCGAGCTGCGCCTCGACGGCTGGGAATCGGTCGCGAAGCGTTGCTTCCTTTTCGAGACATTTATCGACGGCATCCTGTGCAAAGAGCCGGACGCGATCGCATTCAAGATCCGGCCGGAATCGGTCGCGATCCACGCGCATTGCCACGCCAAGTCGCTGATCAAGACCGGCTTCATGGCGCAACTCGCCGAGCGTTTGCCCGGACGCAAAGCCGTCGTGATGGAAACCGGTTGTTGCGGAATGGCGGGCGCGTTCGGCGCTCTCGAATCCAAATACAACGTCTCGCTCGCGGTCGCCGACGATCTGCTGAAGAAAATCGCCGCGCAGCCGAGCGGCTCAACGATCGTGGCAAGCGGCACGAGTTGCCGTCACCAGATCGAGCACCTCACGCCGATCCGTCCGAAGCACTTCGCGGAGTTATTCGCCGACGCTCTCGCGAAGTAGCGCCTCAACATTGAGCGGCTGCGAGCCCATCGCGAGTTGCCCGTGCTCGTCGAACGGCCATTCCTCGCGCGGACGATCGCGATATAACTCGACGCCGTTTTCGTCGGGATCGCGCAGGTAAAGTGCTTCGCTCACGCCGTGATCGCTCGCGCCATCGAGCGGGATGTTTGCCGCAACCAGACGGCGCAGCGCATCGGCGAGCGCGGCGCGGGTTGGATATAAAATCGCGAGATGAAACAACCCAGTCGTTCCGGCTGGCGGCGGCGAACCGCCGAGGCTTTCCCACGTGTTCAGGCCGATGTGGTGATGATACCCGCCGGCTGAAACGAACGCCGCCCGCGTGCCCCAGCGCTGCATCAGCTCGAACCCGAGCACATCGCAATAGAACGCGAGCGAACGTTCGAGGTCGGCGACTTTGAGGTGCACGTGACCGATGCGTGTCGCGGGATCGATCAGCTTCACAGCTTGTCCGCTACATCAACGGCGCGCTGACCTCAACCGTCTGAGTGACCGCTCAGAAAAATTCGCGGAGGAACGCCGCCGTTTTATCTGAGATGCCGACAATCTTGTTCGTTGCCTGCCGATAGAATTTGAAATTTAGCTCCGTCTCGGGCCGACCGTCTTTCCATTGTGAAAAAAGCTTGAGCTCGCTGCGGCCGAGGCGCCTCTTCGCGAGCGCGGTCCGTTTGACGGTGATGCTGACGCGCGGCGTTTGCCGGACACGCCCCGGCGTTTTGGCAATCGCTTCGGTCGAGGTGACGACGCCGCTCGCGATCAGCCCTGGCCCGCGTTCGTTCTCGCTCGCGAAGATGAAGATCGAATCGCCGGTCGCGATGTGCTTCCCGCCGTACATCGTCTTCTGCGCGCCAAACGCGAACGTCTCAGCCGAAGGATCGCGAATATCTGCTTTGATCGCGAAAGTCATCCGCCCGATCGCCAAAGGCCGTAACGTCGTTCCGTTCCGCGTCGATATCACGCGTCAGCGCGCGTCGATGCCGACTTAATGTCGACCACCGGCGTGCCGTCGAAGACCTCGATCGGGCCGATCTTCAAGCGGGTGCCGTCAATCTCACGCACCGTGACGGGATGCAGCCCGAGCGGATTCGGCCGCGCCGGCGAGCGGGTGTAAAACACGCCGGTGATCGGGCGGGTTTCGTCGCCGCGCGGATGATTCTTCAGCACGCTGCGATCGGCCTCGTGCATCCACGTGATGACGATCAGCTCGTGCCCGACCTCAATGCCAAGCAGCGCGTCGGCAAATTGCGGTTCGATCTGGAGCCACGCATCCGGCGCGCCTTCCGGTCCCTGCCGCGGCGCCTCTTCCCGCGTCTTCAGGGTAGAACGAATCAAGCCGACCGGCTGCAATGAGTAAGAGCTCATCGTGTTCCGAAGGTCTTCACGCTCCCGCCGACCCGGCTAGCAGCGGTGCAGAACGAACCAGGCAGGATTCAGATGCGCGAGCGGTCCCTTCAGCTTCTCGAGCTCCGCCGCCGGCCCATGCACTTCGATGCGGATCAGCTCGGCGAACTTCAGGGTCGCCTCC
>CADDYX010000252.1 GCA_902810735.1 Verrucomicrobiota bacterium
CCACGTCTTCGGTACCGAGATACTCGACGGTGCTTCCTTTCGCCTTCCAATCGACGAGCGGGCCATCGATCTCCGCGTCCTCCTGCAGCGACTTTGTTTCGTCGACCGACATCTTCTCCGGATCTTTGCGCCCCTGGAACGGCATAATCTTCCATCCGGTCGTGCCGTCGTAGGCCTGCACCGCAGTCATCCCCTGCAGAGTCGCTTCCGTCCGCACGGAATTCGGCCGCTTCCTCGTTTGCACAAAGGCAAGCTGAAGCTGTCCCTGGTTCACCAGCAGCTTGCCCGTCATGCGCACCGACTTCAGCGCCTGCAACGCCGCCGCGCCGCCTTTCGCCTCGATATTTTTGGCGACGAGCTCGTCGACTGACGGCGGCTTCGGATTTTGCGCCAACGAAAGCGGCGCAGCGAACGCGATTGCAGCGAGGAAAACTGCGGAACGTAAATGGATCACGGTGTGTAAGTGGTTGAGTTCACCCGCAATCCGCGGCAACGGCCGCCACTGCGGACGCGCAGCTTGCGCGAACAACCGGCTTGTCGTCAACCCGGCAAATCCGGCGTGCGCATTGCCGCCGGCAGGAGTCGTGTGTGTTGCGGAAAAACGCGAGGCGATCTCATCGTTCGACGAGTCGCTATGTGAATTTCTATTTACGCGCGAAAATTAAGATCGACAGTGTCAACGCCCCTTGCTAACGATCGTCCCATGACTGTGCGGCTTTTGAAAGCACCCCTTTGTGCATTCGCATTCGCTCTGCTGGCGTTGCCTATTCGCGCTGCGCCTGGTGATTTATACTTCTCGGACACTGGTGACAAGCACGGCGTTTTTCGTATAGCCGCTGATGGGAGAATATCCGCAATCTTCGATGCAGTGCAGCCTGCGGGAATAGCCTTCGATAAGGCAGGCGATCTATACGTCGCTGTTCATGACGATGGAGCCGTCTGGAAGGTCACTATAAACGGCGAGCGGCTCAGGATTGCTGCCGGCTTTCAAGCGCCGTCAGCCATCGCGATTGATTCGTTCGGCAATATTCTCGTAGCGGATTCAGCCGCCGGAACCATCTCGAAAATCGACTCACGCGCTAAAGTAACTTTGTTTTCATCTGACCTTCAGCACCCAAACGCACTCGCATTCGATATGCTAGGGCGGCTGTATGCGGCTGATTATTCTAAGACCGAAGTTTATCGAATCGCGCCGAATGGCAAGAGGACGGTATTCGCAGCGATAGGTGATGAGATCACGGGTCTTGCCTTCGATCGCGATGACAATCTTTTCGTTTGCACAGGCCCGAACGGCGGCAGTAACGGCTACATCGTTAAGATTACACCTGAAGGCGAGCTGACGACCTTTGCGGTCAACGCGGGCCAGGCCGGGCTCGCTTTCGACAACAACGGTAACTTGTTTACCGCCGATTATTACAAAATTTCGAAGTTCACGCCGGACGCGGCGAAAAGCACCTACGCGGCGGCCGAATTCGCAGAGGGCCTCGCGTTCGCACCGCCTGTTCATCGCCTTCAGAATCTTAGTGCGAGGGGCCTCGTCGGAAGCGATGATAACACGCTGATCGGCGGCTTCATCGTTTCGGGCACGGCGATTCCAAATAACGCGATAGTGGTGCGAGCGCTCGGACCTTCATTACCCCGGACTGCGACTCTGATGCCACTGGCGGATCCAAAGCTTGAACTGCGAAATTCCAGCGGAGTGTTGATTGCGGCCAACGACAACTGGAAAGACTCACAGAAAGCTCAGTTATCGGCGTGTGGCCTCGCGCCATCTGATGCTCACGAAGCCGCGGTATTTGCGACCTTGCCGGCGGGCGCCTACACAGCAATTGTTCGCGGAATGAGCGGATCAACTGGCACGGCGCTCCTTGAAGCGTACTACCTTCATTGATGCCGGTCGCGGCTCGCGGCACGCGTCCTGTGCGGTAAGCGTTTGGTCGACCGCTGCAGTGCAGCCGAATAGCGACAACCACGCTCCCAGAGCGGCCGCTGACCCTCTGGAATTCGATGTTGGACGTTCGGCGTTCGGCGTTCGACCTTCGCTCAGCGCGTCCCCGTAGTTCAACGGATAGAACGGAGGTTTCCTAAACCTTAGATGTGGGTTCGATTCCCGCCGGGGACAGGCGGCAATCGAACCAGTTCGATTGATTCGGCTTCTCCCGAAGCCTCACCGCTAAAGCGGCTCCACGCCTTGGCGCTCCGCCCACGTCCCACCGCTTCCGGCGGGCTCCGTTCCCGCCGGGGACAGCGGGAACCGAATCGCGGGTTCGCTCGCGATCACTCGACGTCGATCACGACCTTGCCGCGGGCGTGGCCCTGTTCGAGGTAGTCGAGGGCTTGCGGTAGTTCGGTTAGCGATTTGTAGGTGCGGTCGATCACCGGCTTCATTTTACCTGCTTGCATCAGCTCAGCGAGATACGCGAGGTCGTTGTGATTGAGCTGCGCGACGAAGAACTTGAACTTTTGGCTGGTGAATTTCGACATGAAGGGCGTGGTCAAAGTGCGGATGAGATGCAGCCCGGTGTCTTCGTGCCAGCCGGCACCGCCGAGTCCGACGTTGACGCAAATGCCGTTCGGCGTGAGTACGCGGCGGCGTTCGGAAAAGGTGTGGTTCGCCACGTTATCGAAGAGGACGTCGTAGCGCTGATCGCCTTTGGTGAAATCTTCTTTTGTGTAATCGATGACGTGATCTGCGCCTAACGACGTCACGAGATCGAGATTGCGCGTGCTGCAAACGCCGGTGACTTCGGCGCCGAGTGCCTTCGCGATTTGCACCGCAAACGTGCCCACGCCGCCGGACGCGCCATTGATCAGAACTTTGCTGCCGGCCTGCACATGACCCTGATCGCGCAGACCCTGTAGCGCGGTGATACCTGCGACCGCAACTGAGGCCGCCTGCTCGAAAGTAACAGCGGAAGGTTTCGCCGCGACGGCGCGGTCAGCCTTCGCGCAAACGTATTGCGCGAGCGAGCCGGCGCGGCCGCCGAAGACTTCGTCGCCCACCTTGTATTGCGTGACGTCTTTCCCCACCGCTTCGACCACACCCGAGTAATCGACGCCGATCCGCGTCTCCTTCGGTTTGCGCAAACCGGTCATCGGACGCAGCACCCAGCCGCCTCTCAGCTGGTGCCCATCCAGCGGATT
>CADDYX010000253.1 GCA_902810735.1 Verrucomicrobiota bacterium
GCGACGGTGAAATATTTATCGACCGCCGGATTAGCCTGCAGGATCGGGTCGAGCTGGTTTTGGATCTGGCGCTGCTGATCGGGCGAGGCGCCCTCCGGCACAATGAAGAATCCGCGAATCGTGCCGCTGTCGCCGGTCGGCAGCAGCGTGAACGGCAGTTGGCTGAAGAAGAACCAGACGCCGAGCACGCAAGCGATCAGGACCGGCGCCGCGATCCAGCCGTGGTCGAGAAACCAATGCAAGGTGCGGCCGTAGGAATCGCGAATCGGATTGAAGAAGCGCTCGACGAAACGCTCCGTCCATGTCTTGCGATGACCGGGCCCGCGCTCCTTCAGAATCCGCGAGCACATCAGCGGAGTAAGCGTGAGCGAGACCAAACCGGAGGCGAGAATCGCGATGATAATCGTGACTGCGAACTCGCGAAAAATGCGGCCGAGCAATCCCGGCATAAAGGCGAGCGGAATGAAGACGGCGGCGAGCGAAAGCGTCATCGACAAAATCGTGAACGAGATTTCGCCGGCGCTGTTCATCGTCGCCTTGTAGATCGACTCGCCTGCCTCCGCGCGGCGGACGACGTTTTCCAGGAAGACAATCGCGTCGTCGACAAGGAAGCCGATGGCGAGCATCAGCGCCATCAGCGTGAGATTGTTAATCGAAAAGCCAAGCCACCACATCGCGGTGAACGTGATGAGGAACGACATTGGCAGGGCGACGATCGGAATCAGCGTGTCGCTGGCGCGCCCGAGAAAGATGAAAATCACAAACACGACCAGTGCGAACGCGAGCACGAGCGTGAACTGCACGTCGTGCAGCGAGCTGACGATCGTCGCCGATCGATCGTGCACCGGGATGAGCCGAATCGATCCCGGCAGCTCGCGTTGCAGTTGCGGCAGCAAATCGCGCACTTCCTTCGCAACCGCTACGGCGTTCGCGCCCGCTTGCCGCGAGACGGCGAAAACAATCACCGACGCGGGAGGGTTGTAACCCCGCACGAAAAAGTGCCGCGAGAGTCGCTCGTTTTCGACGCCATTGACCACGTTCGCGACGTCGCGCAGGTAAACCGGCGAACCGTTCGCGCCGCGTTTGATGATCAGGTCACGATAGCCTTCCGCGTCCGCGATCTGGCCCTGCGGCCGCAGTGTGAAAGAGTTCGTCTTTCCATCGAACTGGCCAGCGCCGGAATACGACGTGCCGGCTTTGATCGCGGCGGCGAGCTCGTCGAATGTCATTCCGCGCGACGCCAGCTTGCCCGGGTCGACCTTGATGCGGATCGCGCCTTTCACGCCGTAGATGTTCACCTGCGAAACGCCGGGCAAGATGTTGATCCGCTGCGAGACCTCAGTCGTGCCGTAGCGATACAGCTCGCCATCGGTCAGCGTGTCGCTGGTCAGCGCGACGTACATCACCGGCTGGTCGTTCGGATTGTTCTTGGTGAAGGTCGGCGGGCTCGGCAAATCGGCCGGCAGCTGCCCGCCCGCGCGCTGGATTGCCGACTGCACGTCACCCGCGGCCGCGTCGATCCCTTTGCTCAAATCGAACTGGATCGTGATGTTCGTGTTGCCCTGCGAGCTGGTGCTCGTGATCAGGGCGACTCCCGGAATTTGCGTGAACTGCTTCTCGAGCGGCGTCGCAATCGTGTTCGCCATCGTCACCGGATCAGCGCCGGGATACGCCGCGTTTACAGAAATGACCGGGTAATCGACTGCCGGCAGATCATTGACCGAGAGCAGATTGTAAGTGAGCAGGCCGAAGACGAGCACCGTCGCGCTCAGCAGCATCGTCATGACCGGCCGCTGAATGAACGGCCGCGAAAGTCCGGACGAAAATTGCGTCAGCTTTTCGGCCGCGCCGAGTTTCTGCAGGGGCGAACGTTGATCGCCGTCGCGGCCGTCGTTCTTCATTACTCCACCGACGCCGCGTCACGCGCGCCGCCCGCCGGCCGCGAAGCCTGCTTGTCTTCCTGCACCGCAACTTTCATCCCGGGCGCGAGCTGAAGCTGCCCGCGCGTCACCACGGTGTCGCCTGGTTTCACGCCGTCTTTCAGCACAGTCATATCGCCGTCCTGCTTTTGACCCGGATGCACTTGCCGCAGGTCGAGCGTCGAATCCGGTTTGACCACGAACACGTACGGGCCGTTCTGCCCGATCTGCACGGCGCTGCTCGGGACGAGCATCGCGCCTTTTAGCGTGTCGAGAATCAGCCGCACATTGACGAATTGCGCCGGCCACAGCGCGCGGTCGGTATTCTCGGTCGTCGCCCGCGCCCTGACCGTTCCCGCGCCCGGCTGCACCGCGTTGTCGATAAAAGTCAGCTTGCCGGAACGAGGCGGAATTTTGTCGTCCTCGGAATTCGTGAGCACGGTCAGCGGCTCGCCGTTCAAATGCTGGCGAACAAGCGGCACGTCTGGTTCGGCGATCGTGAAGTCGGTATAAATCGGATCGAGGCGCTGGATCGTCACCAGCGCGGGACTACTCGGCGCGATCAAATTTCCAACGTCGACGGTGCGGATGCCGGTGCGCCCATCAATCGGCGAACGGATCGTGCAGTTGTCGAAATTGAACTGCGCCGCCGCGACGGCGGCATCGGCTTTCATCGCAGTGGCACGCGCGGTGTCGTAATCCTGCCCCGCGACAACCTGCTTGGAACGCAGCTCCGTCTGGCGTTGCAGGTTCGCGTGCGCGAGCGCGGCGTCGGCTTGCGCGGAGGCGAGGGCGGCGGCGTACGGACGTTCGTCGATTCGGAAAAGCACATCGCCTTTCTTTACCTCAGCGCCATCTTCAAACTCGCGCGAGGTCACCTGCCCGCTGACCTGCGCCTGGATTTGCACCGTCTCGGCCGGCGCGCAGTTGCCGATCTCATCGAGATAAAGAGGAACGTCTTTGGTTATGACCTTCACGACCGCCACCGGCCGCGGGCCAGGCGTGGTCGCTTGCTTCGTCGGCGCGGTGATTTTGCGCAACAACAGCAACGCAATCACAACCGCGAGAGCGCCTGCAATCCAGCGAACGCGGCGGCGGCCGAAGCGCGTGTCGAGCCGCTCGACGGTTTCACGCGCCGCAACGTTGGCAGGAGTCAGGCTCGTCATCGCTTCACACCGGCTCCGTTTGATCGACCATTTCCGGTGCTCGCATGTTCAGCCCGTT
>CADDYX010000254.1 GCA_902810735.1 Verrucomicrobiota bacterium
CCCTTTCTGCGTCGCGTCAGGATGTGGTGCGCTACCATTCAGTGCCGGTACTGCATCAATCCGAGTCGACGAGACGGGCCGGACTGCCTCCTTCAGGTCAACTGCCCCAACCAGACAATCGACGATCCCGTGGCCTTGCGTAATTGTCTTCGCATTCTCTGCACCCCCGCCCGCTTGAAAAATCCGGTGAAGAGTCGGCCGGCGCAGATCGCCGTCGATGAGCAGGACATTATAACCCTGTTGCGCAAGCGAAAGCGCGTAGTTCGCGCTGGTGAAGCTTTTGCCTTCAGCGGGCGAAGCGCTCGTGAAAATAAATACCTTGTGATCGATCTCAGGGCCAAGCAGCGCCACCGCCGCGCGCAAGTTCCGGAAGGCTTCGGCAGCCGGACCTTCCGGAGCTTCTGCGACAAGCCGATACGTCGCTTCCTCGTCTGCCTTTTCTCCGTCGGATGCCGCGGACGCCTCGCTCTTCTTCACTTCGGGTACGGCGGCCAGGACCGGAAGACCGAACAGTGCTTCTGCTTCGTCGACGGTTTTGACCGAGCGGTCCATCGCATCACTCAGGTAAACGAAACCAACACCTGCTAGAAGCCCGACCAGGACACCGAAGCCGATTGCCATCACCGGTCTTGGGCTGACGGGCTTGTTTGGATATGGCGAATGCTCGACGACCGAGACAGCATTCGTCTTCACATCCTTGCTGAGGTCGGTCTCCTTGATTTGCCTAAGCACACTTTCGTACATGGCGCGGTCTGTTTCGGCCTGACGCGCGAGCTCCTGATAACCGATCGCGGCGCGGTTCAATGCGATCGCCGATTTCTCCTGCTCTTGCAGCGCGGAGGCGAGGTTGTTCTCGGTTGCGCGCGCCTGCTCCAGCGTGTTGCGCAGAACTGCGGGTTGGCTGAGGACGGCGCGGCGGAGATTTTCTTGGGCTTCGCTCAGTGCTGCGCGCGCGGCGAGCATTTTCGGATGTCTCTCCTTATAACGCTGCGCCAGCGCGCCAACGGTCGCCTGCACTTGCGCCACATCTTTGCGCCGGTCCGTTACCGTCGGCGCCGAAGCAATGCTCGGAAATGCGAGCAATGCTTCGATATTGCTGCCCGCCCCATCGATCTGTTGCAGTTCTCCCTCCAAGCGCAGCCGCTCCGCTTTTGCCGTAGTCAGTTTGCTGTTCAACTCCTGCAGTTTGTCTTCGACCAAACCACCGCGGCTGACGGTGCTGCCGGCGCCCTGCTGGCTTCCGGTAGAAGTCGCGCCGCCGCCGAGCTGGAGCGCATCCGGCGTCTTCGCCTTGTACTCAGCGACCGCCGCTTCACTCTTCTGCAAGTTCTTCTTCAGTCGTTCCTCTTCTTCCAGCAGGTATCGCAACGTGTCCTGATTGGTAGAGGCACGGCGCTCGACGGAATTGCGGATGTACTCGCGGCCAACCGCTTCGGCGAGGCGTTGCGCCATCGCCGGATCCCGATTCGTCACATACACGTCGATCAGTCGCGTACCGCGGCGAACCGTCGTCTTAATCGACTTCGAAAGAACTGCAGCGAGACCCTCTTCGAGCGGAGTGAATGTCGGGGCTGCGTTATCGGCGACCGAAGAGTGCGATGCCGAGCTCGTCGGCCTATCGTCCTCGATCACCAGCGCCTTGTCGCCGAGCAACGGTTTGCCGCCGTTCTCCGTCAGGTTCTCTGCGCGGACAACGCGTGCCAGCAGCGTGCGATTGACGAGATTCTGCTCGATCGTGCGCATCGCTTCCTGGCTGGCAAGATACATCGCGCGAATACGGCTCGACAGCTCGCCATCCTGCATCGGCGTCGTGTCCTGCATCCCGACTTCCAGGAGGATGTGCCCTTGATAAAGCTTTGGGGCTTTGGCGAGGTAGCCCAGCGCGAGGAACAATCCGGCGACCACGCAAAGAACCACGATCCAAAGCTTTTCGAGGAGGGAGTGCCAGAGGTGGCGGAGATCGAGGCGCCCCCGTTTCACGGCGTCGGCAGCCGTGGCGGCGAATGGGACGGAGCGGATCGCCGCCTCTGGAGCCGAATGGCCAGGCGCGTGGTGTAAGATGGAAGTTTTCATGGAAGGAAATTCTGGCCGCAAGTGGCGCGGCGCGGCGCCGAGCGCAACTGTAATTATATCACTAAAAGAGACTCTCCCCAACCGTGATCGTGTCGCCCGGCAGCACCTTGAACGCGCCGGCTTTCGCATCGCCGCGCTCGAGCCGCTTGGCATTGACCCGCAACACCTCGTCACGCCCATTGTCGCCGTGCCGTCGCACCGTCACCCGTTCTGGCGCGGCGATGCGCGTGTAGCCTCCGGCCATTGCGACCGCCTCGAGCAGATCGATGCCGCCGGGACTGGTCTCCGGCATCTCGTAACTGCCAGGTCGGTTCACCTGTCCGAGCACGGTGAAGCGGCGCTTCGCATAGCCGAGCAGCACCACGTTGACGCGCGGATTGACCAGATAATCCTTCCCGTACATCTCGGTGATGCGTTGTGTCGCCTGTGTCACCGTTAACCCGCCGAGATGAACCGAGCCGATGAGCGGCAAACTCACGTTGCCTTCGCCGTTGAGCCGCGCGGCCGTCTTCAGGTCGTCTTCACCAAAAACCTCCACGCCGATCGCGTCATTGCTGCTCAATTGGTAGCCGCTCGGTGCGCTGACCGCTGAGCCTCCGATCACGTTCGAGCCGGCCGCCGCATTTGCCGCCGGCGGATTGGCGCGCCCGCTTGATGCTGTGTCGTCCGCCGTCGGAATCGTGATCGACGGTCGATTGACCTCCGGTGCCGGCGCCGGAGCCGTCTGGCTGCGAGCTTGAAGAGGCGCGAGCGCGAAAAGCGCGGCGAAAACCGTGGCAAGCCGCGCAGGAAAAACTTGGAAGGAACGCTGCATGCGTAATTAAAAGCTAAGTGACGTCCGAAATCCAACCTGGTTATTGTCGAAACCAAAATTCTCCAGCGAGCTGCTGTTCTGCCGGCGATTGTAGAACGCGCCCACCGTCCAGAAGCGTGTCACCGCGACATCGATCGACGGCTGGATGGAATAGTAATCGTCCTGGCGCGAAATCGCCGTGGTCGCGGTGGTCGCGAAGTAGTCAAGATTCTGATAACTGAAAGTGACACC
>CADDYX010000255.1 GCA_902810735.1 Verrucomicrobiota bacterium
GCTCAGCGCGTTCACCCGCGAACGCGTCTTCATTGCGCTCTCACGCATCATCACCGAGAAAGGTGCGGCGATCGACACCTTCTATGTGGTCGACCAGATGATGCGAACGAAAATAACCGACGCCGGGCGAATCGCGGCGCTGCAAGAAGCGCTGCGCGACGCAGCGACGCTGACACGATGAATGTTTTGATTCTCGCCGCCGGCTACGCAACGCGTCTCTATCCGCTAACCAAAACGAAAGCGAAGCCGCTGCTCGAAGTCGCGGGCAAGCCGATGATCGAATGGGTACTGGATAATCTCGCGCCGGTGCCGGACATCGAGACCGTTTACGTCGTCACGAATGCCAAATTCGCCGAAGATTTTCAGCGCTGGGCGGACGAGTACCGGCGGCGGAACCCGAAGCTGAAGTTCAAGATCGTGAACGACGGCTCGACCGACGATTCGAACAAGCTCGGTGCGATCGGCGACGTCAATCTCGTGCTGACGCGGGAGAACCTGGCGTCGAGCGATGTTATCGTTGTCGCGGGCGATAATTTGTTCAGTGAGCCGCTGACTGAGTTTGTGAATGCCGCGCGCGGCTCGGTCGCTACGCTCGCCACCTACGACGTTGGCGATCGCGAAGCGATGAAGAAGTACGCCAGCATCACGACGGACTCGGATGGCGTGATCACGAACTTTGAAGAGAAGCCGCAGAATCCGACGAGCACGCTGGCGGGAATCGCGTTGTATTACTACTCGCGCGACGTGCTCTCGCTCTTCACGACCTACATCGCGGCAGGCAATAATCCGGACCAACCGGGCCGCTTCGTGCAGTGGCTTTATCAACGCAAGCCGGTGAAGACGTTCCAGATTCGCGGCACCTGGTTCGACATCGGCAGCAAAGAAACCCTCGAAGAAGCGAACCGGATCTTCGCGCAATTCGTGAATCGTGAATCGTGAATCGATGTAACGCGGTAACGATGTAACGATTCTCGATCTAACAATCACTCGAGCCGACCTTCGTCGAACTCGATCAAATCGAAATACGTGCGGATGTCGTTGCGCCCGTCGCCGCCGGCCTCTTTCAAGGCGTGGAGAAATCGTGCCTTCTTCACCGCGGTGTCGGGATAGCGCGAAATCATTTGCTCGTTCCAGTGCTCGATCTCTTCCGGCGAATGCCGCGCGCCGTTCGCCTCGATCCACGCGAGAATTTTCTCGTCCTCCTTCAGGCGGTTTGCCGCTTCTTCAAACCCGTCGCCATCGATCTCGAGGAACGCGAGTAGATGCTTGTCGAAACCCACGGTCTTGTAATTGTAGCCGTTGAGCAGTCCCTTGCGGTGCAGCTTCGCCTTGTCGATCAGTCGCGGAAGGTGAACGTATCCGCCGAGTCGTTCGTAAGGGCTGCGTGGCAGCAGCTTGCGCATCGATGCGCTCAGGTCGCAGGCAACGGCTGAGCAAAGAGCGACCTTTCGTCGTCGCCATGCGCAGTTTTGGAATTGGCCTCTGCCGGTGGCAACAGTTCAGCCTGCTTCAGATCGGCGGTGCCGATCACCAACTGCCCGCTGAACATTCCGCCTTTCTCCACCGAGATCGCTTTCGCCGTGACGTTGCCGTCGAGCGATGCGTTGCGATGGATAACGACGACCGTCTCGGCCACCACGTCGCCAGTCATCCGGCCGTGGATTTCAATGCTTTTGACGCGAACGCGGCGGAAGAATTGCACGTCGCAACGACGCTCGATCAAAACATGCTGCGCTGCCAAGCGTCCGGGAATTTTACCCGTGAAATCGATCTTTGCGGTCTCGGCGCAGGTCAGGTTCCCGCGCAGCCTGCCTTCGATAGTGGCCGAGCGGCAGATCACGTTCGTGCTGCTGAGATCGCCTTTTGCGCCGAGATGCACTTCACCGTGCGTGCGGATCGAGCGGCTAAAGCTGGTGCTGATCTTGTAGTCGCGCAGGTCCTGGTGCGCACCGCATTTCCGGCAGTTCGTGGATGGCGCGCCACCGACAACTTCCTGCTGTGTCTTACAGTCGAAACAAACGATGACCGACGGCCGCTTCGGCCCGTGCCACAACCCTTCGAACTTGCCGCGCAACGATGCGCTGAGATCGCTCGCAACGGCAGTGATGCGCTCCTCGCGGCGTGCTGGCTGCGGCTGTAACTTGGGCGCGGCCGGTGAAAAACTTTTGCCGCACTGCCGGCACATCGTGCTCCGCGCAGCGGCATACTCCATCTGCTGAAAGCCGCAGTGTGGACACTCCACACTGACCTTTGCAGGCGACGACTTAGCCACGTCCGCTCCTCGGAGTGGCTGCCGTTAAGCGCGGGCGCCGCTGAATGCCGGCTTGGCCGACGTGGAAGACTCTTCGTTGCGGACGACTTCCGGCCGCGAGCTGTTCGCGCGCGCACCGCCGCCAGCGCTGGTCACTTCCGATTTGCCGATAAAGGTGGCGCCTTCCTCGATCACGAGACGGGCCGCTTTAAGGTCGCCTTGCAATGTGCAGCGAGACTTTAGCTCGCAACGTTCGGCCACTGTGATGTTGCCCTGCACTTTGCCGTAGACCGTGATCGACTTCGTCTTCACTTCTCCGCGAATGTCGGCGTTCTCGCCGATCGTGAGCACGCCGTCAGAATTGATTTCACCTTCCACCTTGCCATCGATGAGCAGCTCTTTCTGGAACTTGATCGAGCCTTTGATTTCGACATCGCTCGAAAGGACGTCTTTGCCAGTGTGTTCAGCCATAGGTTTTCTGTCGGTGGTTGGTGTTGGTTTGGGTGATGGTGGTGGTGGGGTTTGCGCTTGAAGTGGCGTCGGGCGCGCTTCTTCGCGCGGTTTGAGCCCATTCCCCGGCTCCGCCGCGCCCGCGTTCGATGAACCGCTTCCGATCGAGGTCTGCGGCTTTGGCGGTTGCTGCGGCTGCGGGATGAATTTTTTCAGCACGCGCGCAGTATTGTCCACTGGCGGACGCACTGTCAATTGATTCCGCGAAAAAGTTACTTTTTACGGGGAATTCTGGACGCTAAACAGCGTGCACGTGCCGTTTTGGTAAACCGGTCTCAGGAACCGCGGCGCATGCGACGGCGCGCGTGAAAGCGTTAAGGCGAGGTCCTGCGG
>CADDYX010000256.1 GCA_902810735.1 Verrucomicrobiota bacterium
ACGACGCCGGGCGGCGAAGGAGTAGGTAAATCTTCCGCTGGCTGGTCGGCGGACGATTGCGCGCCATCGTTGCGCGTAATCGTCACCGTCGCTGCGGAGCGGTTGCCGAGCGCGGCGCTCTTCGTCGCCATCAGTTTGACCTTGAAGAACTCACCCGGTTCGCGCTTTGGATCGTTGATGATCGGCACCTTGATAGTCTTACTCGTCTCATTGGCAGCAAACTTCACAATGCCTGATTCCGCACGGTAATCCGACCCGGCATGGGCCGTCCCATCTACTGTTGCGAAATGAATGCTCGCCGCGATTTTCAGGCTGCCGTGGCGGGTCAGTGTTACAAGCGCGTGCCCAGCACCTTCGCTGACGGAGTAACTGTTCGCCGAGAACTGGACGGTCGGCTTCGGGTCGTCGTTGCGAATCGTCGCCTGCCCCACCGCATCGGCAATCGTCGCGTTGACCGGATTGCTCAGCTTGACCGTGAACTTCTCTGACTTCTCGAAGGTTGTGTCTTCCTTCACCACGACGTCGATCGGCTTCGTCGTCTCACCGGCAGCAAAGACGAGCGTGCCCGACGTCGCCTGGTAATCGGAGCCTGCCTTCGCCGTGCCATCCACAGTCGCGTAGCCAACCTGCACTGCTGCAGTGCTCGCGGCAGAAAGCGCGACGGTGAACGTCGCCGCCTTTGTACCCCGGTTGCCTTCCTTGAAGGCCGCGTCCGTAATCGAGAGTGTCGGCGCCGCGACCTCAAGCTCAAAGGCGCCTATGTCGCTGCCATCGCCGCCGCTTGCGTTAGCAATACCGAAATCATCTGACGGCCTCGGCAGGCCGCGCTGATCGGTCGTTGCGCCGCCGGAGTTGCCTTTGTCGAGCGCAAAGCTGCCGGAAAGCAGCGCGTGCGTGAAAGTCGGACCGCCGTTGTCCTGGAGCGGCCCGATGTCCAGCTGCGCGGCAGTGAGTCCGATCTGGTCAGAAAACAGGGCGGGAGAAATCGATGCGCCAGCCGCGTCGCCGATGGCGTTGAAGCCTTGCGAACTAAGCGGCCCGTTAACGTCCGGACCGTTGGTTGAGCTATTGAGCGCGATGATCGTGTTCGCCGCGTTGACCACAGCGCCGTTGGCGGCGAAGACGCCGCCACCATTGTCCCCCGAGTTTGCGGTGATCGTGCAGCTCGTCAATGTGACTGACCCGGTGTTGCTGTAGACGCCTCCACCGTGATCGCCGCCGGATCCAACCGCGGAGTTACCAGAGATAGTGGAGTTGGTGATCGTAACAGTTGAGCCGAAGTTAAAGATCGCGCCGCCGCTTCCTGCGCTCGAGCTCGAGTTGATTGAATTGCCCGATAGGGTGCTGTTGGTAATGGTGAGGGAATTGAGCGAATAGATCGCGCCGCCGTTGCCGCCGCTGGCGGTGTTATTCGCGATCGTCACTGCGTTGAGGTTGAGCGTCGAGTTACTTAACACCGCGCCGCCGGAAGCGCCTGGAAAGCTTCCACCCAACAAGGTAAGTCCGGAGATGGATATAATGCTGCTCGATGAGCCCATGTCTAGAATCCGGTAGAATGGAGCGGTGCCGCTCGGCAGATTCCGCCGCAGAGCGAGAAGATCCGCGCCTGGGCCGGTAATGTTAATGCTCTTGCTGATTTGTAACTCCGATGCGAGATCGATTGTGCCGCGCACGTTATCCGCAAAGGAGACGTTGGTACCGGCGCAGACAGCTGCGATTACATCGCGCAATGACCCCGGGCCTGAGTCGGCGTTACTTGTCACGACGCTTACCAACTGACTGCACCCGGGCAACTGGTCCGCCTGGACTTCATAGGCCCCGATATCGGTACCATCTCCGCCGGGTGCATTCGTGACGCCGGGATCATCGACCGTCCTTGTGAACCCGCGTTGGTCGGTATTCGTGCCGCTCGCGATTCCACCTTCGATCGCGATGCTGCCGGAGAGCAGCGCGTGAGTCTTAGTCGGCCCGCCGTTGTCCTGCAACGAACCGATGTTCGGATTCGCGTTGAGGTGATTGCCGGTGGTCGTGCCTGTAATCGTCGCGCCAGTGGTGTTTCCGATGATGTTGTAACCTTGCGACGTAATTGCGCCCTGCATATCCGGGCTGCTGCCGTTTCCATTCGTGTTCAGGGCCACGATTGTGCTCTTCACGTTAATTGTGCCGCCTCCATTCTGTATGCCACCGGCGACACCCGTAGTAGTGTTGCCTGTGATCGTGCTGTTCGTCACCGTCGCGGTTCCGCCACCGGTGTAGAGACCTCCGCAGTTAAAGCTTCCGGTGTTTCCCGACAGAGTGCTGCCGGTCAGGGTGAATGTTCCCGACGTGGCCACGGCGCCGCCGAACTCTCCGGTGTTATCCGACAGCAGGCAGTTTGTGACTGTCATTGTGGCCGAACCAACGTTCGCCAGCGCTCCGCCAATGCCGGTCGCGAGATTTCCGACCATCGCACAGCCGGTAATTGTCACCGTCCCTTCGTTGTAAACAGCGCCGGCGTCGTTGTCGTCGCCTACGCCTTGGGTGAATTGGCCGCGGCCGTTCGCCATCGTCAGACCGGAAATAGTCGCGGTGATCCCTGGTGGCAGGCGGAAGATGCGGAAGTCTGGAATGCCCGCTGCGGCGCTACGCTGGATGGTGAGGAGATTTGCGCCCGGGCCGGCGATTGTCAGGTTCTTGTTCAGCAACAGCTGGTCGCTCGTCAGGGTAATCGCGCTTCCGCCGGGCAGGACGAAGTTGATGATGTCACCGGAGGCGGCGTTGATGATCGCCTGGCGCAATGTACAATCCGCGCCGGGACATGTGCCGCCGCTGTCTGCCGTGCTCCTTACCGTCAGCGTGGCTGCATTGGCTGATCCTACCACGAACACGGCAACTACCGAGAACAGGAAGGCGCGTTGAAATCGCGTAAAAGGGAAACAGTTCATAAGCACACGGGTTCACCACTTCGGCACGAAGAATGAACAGGTGCTGGGCTGGAGCCCCTAACGAACTTGACGCGCGCAGCAACGTTGTCGGAGCGGCTTTCGCGTGTAAAGGCTTTTATCTCATCCGTCCGCGGCGCCGATCAATGCCGTTC
>CADDYX010000257.1 GCA_902810735.1 Verrucomicrobiota bacterium
GAGACGATGAAGAAATTCAGCTTCCTGATCGGCGCGGCCGATCCGTACATCGTGCTGCCCGGCAGCTTCGCCCGAGGGGAAGGCGGCAAAGTCGGCGATTACGCGGTCGTGGTGTTCGACGATAAAATCTTACCGGCCATTGTCGGCGACATTGGACCGCTCGATAAAAGCGGCGAGGCGTCGCTGCGGATCGCGAAGGAAATCAATGCGCTCGCTACGCCGATGAACCGGCCGGTCAGCGATCTCAAGGTCACTTACCTGATCTTCCCCGGCACGGCAGAGACGCCGTTCGGGCCGCCGGATTACGACAAGCTCACCGCACGTTGCGACGCGCTCGTGAAGGAAATCGGCGGCGCGACCGTGCCGGTGCATCACTGGACAAACATCATTCCTCCGCCGCCAACACCGACACCGACTCCGACGCCGACTCCGAGCCCATCGCCGAGTCCAAGCGTTTCGCCAACGCCGACGCCGTCGCCGAGCGGTTCGCCGCCAGCTTCGCCCGCGCCGACGTTTGCATTTCCGACCGCGTCGCCGGTGCCGTTGTAGCTGGTGGATCGCGACCTCCGGGCGCGATCTGACCGGGCTCGGAGAAGCACGGTCCACCGCATCTTGCGATGCAGGACACGGCCGCTACCGGCGCGCAATTCGTTTGTTCAATAGAGCAAAACGAGCTCCGGCGCCTGCGGCGCTGTTGAGCGGACGCGCATGAAAGCTGCCTGGAAAAGACCTTGGGTTTGGATTCTCGTCGTCATCGCGGCGGCGGTCCTGATCGTGCATCTGTATCTCGCGATCTGGGTTCGCGATTACGTAAACAAGAAGCTCTCCGAGATCGAGGGCTACAGCGGACACGTCGATGCGGTGACGCTGCATCTCTGGCGCGGCGCGTATCAAATCCACCACGTCAAGATCGACAAGACCGATGGTCGCGTGCCGGTGCCGTTTTTCGAAGCGCCGCTCGTCGATTTGTCGGTCGAATGGGAGGCGCTCTTCCACGGCGCGTTCGTCGGGCAGATCGACATCTACCGGCCCGAGATGAATTTCGTGAACGGCTCGAGCAAGGCGAGCTCGCAGGTCGGCGTCGACAAACCGTGGACCGACAAAATCCGCCAGCTGTTCCCGTTAAAGATCAACCGCTGCTCGGTCAAAGGCGGCGAGATCCATTACCGCGATTTCGACAAAACGCCGAAAGTCGACGTGGTGGTCGACGAGGTGCGGATGGTCGCGACCAATCTCACCAACAGCAAAAAGCTTTCGAAGACGCTGAATGCGAATGTCGAGATCGAGGGCCGTCCGCTGCGCGAAGGCGACGTGCGCGCCAAGATCGATCTCGATCCGTACGCGCCGAAGCCGACGTTCAGCACCCAGGTCGAATTGAAAGGCATCGAGCTCACGAAGCTGAACGATTTCGCGAAGGCTTACGGCGGGATCACCTTCGAGAGCGGCACGCTGCGCGTCGCCACCGAGATGGACGCCAAGCACGGCGACTTCACCGGCTACGTCGAGCCGGTCTTCGATCACATGTCGATTTTCAATCCCGCCCAGGATTTCAAGGAGAACCCGCTCAACGGCATCTGGCAGGCGATCGTCGGCGGCCTGACGCGCATTATCCGCAATCATCCGCAGGACCGTTTCGGGACGCGCGTGCCGCTCTCGGGCAGCTTCGATAATCCTTCGCCGGAGATTATGACGACGGTGTTCAACGTGTTCCGGAACGCGTTCATCAAGGCGTTTACCGGCACGTTGAATGAGCAAGGTGTGAAGGTGCCGGAAACGAATCCGGACAAACACTGACCATCGTCGGTCACCTCGCGCGCAGCGTGGCTAACAACTGATTCGCGGCCAGTCGGCAGTGGCGGTTTTCGCTGGCGGTACTCGTTGCGCTGTCATGTCGGGCGCAGTCGACACATCTCCTGCCGTACGCGCCAAACGCCAGAGATTCCTCGACTTCGCTCGGAATGACAGGAAAGAGTCGGCGATTGCAACCGTCGTCCGCTCGGTCCCTCCGGTTTATTCCAGTCGCGGCGATTGTCTTGTCGGCGGTTTGCAATTCCAGCGGCCAGGAAACGATCGCCGAGCCGGTCGTCGTCGCAGCTGATCGCCTGCCGAACGCCGACTCGGCCGCGCCGTTCACCGTCGACGTCGTCGATGCGGACGAGCTGCAGCGCGCGCCGGAGCTGCGGCTCGACGACATCCTGCGCGCGCAGGTGCCGGGCTTCAGCCTGTTCCGCCGCAACAGCAGCCGCACCGCGAACCCGACCACGCAGGGCGTGACGCTGCGCAACTTTGGGCCGAGCGGCGCCGGCCGCACGCTCGTGCTACTCGATGGCATTCCGCTCAACGATCCATTCGCCGGGTACGTGCTCTGGAGCCAGGTACCGCCCGCGTCGATCGACACGGTGATCGTGAATTCCGGCGGCGGCGCCGGATTATTCGGCAACCAGGCACTCGCGGGCACGATTTTTCTCGTGTCCAAGCCGCTCGATGCGACATCGCTTTCCGCTGAAGCGTCGGGTGGAAACGCCGAGACATACGAGCTGTCGCTCGGCGCAACGCTGCTGCGTCAGCCGGTCGCGTTTTCAGTTTTCGGCGAACGGTTTTCGACCGGCGGCTATCCGGTGATCGCCGCCGGACAACGCGGGCCGGTCGATATCGACGCTACAGCTGAATCCGACCTTTTCGATGTCGGCGGGCAATGGCAGATCGATCCGGCCACGTCCCTGCGAGTCCGCGGACGGTGGTTCGACGACGAGCGCGGCAACGGCACCCGTTACACGCACAACGAGACCGAAGGCGAAGACATCAGCGCCGGCCTAACGGAACAGTTCCCAACCGAATCCGCCGAGCTGCAGCTCAACGTCTACGGTCAGCATCGGAAATTCCGCAGCACCTTCAGCTCGATCGACGAGACGCGCACGGTCGAGACACCGGCGCTCGATCAATTTGATGTTCCTGCGGACGCGGGCGGCGGCAGCGTCGTGTGGAGCGCTGCGATCGGAGAACATCGCATCACGATTGGCGGCGACGCGCGCGCCGTCGACGGTGAGACGAACGAAGCCTACTTCTGGAATGGCT
>CADDYX010000258.1 GCA_902810735.1 Verrucomicrobiota bacterium
ACCTACTGGAGCAGCGGCGCGGAAAGGATCTTTGGATGGAGCGCCGAAGAAGCGGTCGGCCAGTCCGGAGAATTGATCTTCACGCCGGAAGACCGGGAGCGCGAAGCAGAGGAGAAAGAAATTGCGGTCGCGCTGCGCGACGGGCGGGCGCCGGATCGGCGCTGGCATGTCCGTGAGGATGGGCGCCGCATCTGGGTCGACGGCGTGATGACGCGGCTGAATGACGAGAAGACGGGCGCGCTCCGCGGTTTTGCCAAGATCGCGCGTGACGCGACGGAACAGCGCGACATCGAGGAGCAATTGCGGCGCGCTCACGAAGATCTCGAGCAGCGCGTCCGCGATCGCACGCGGGAGCTGCAGGTGATGAACGAAACACTCGAAGCCGAAATGCAGCGCCGGCAGGAACTCGAGCGCGAAATTTTGCAGGTGACCGAACGGGAACGGGCGCGGATCAGCCAGGACCTGCACGACAGTCTTTGCCAGGAATTGACCGCAACGGCGTTCCTCCTGAAATCGAGCGCGAAGAAAGTGGCGAAAGAAAGCGCGACCGCCTCCGAGTCGATGCGCGAAGCAGCCAAGACGGTGAACGCGAACGCCGGCCTGGCGCGCGATCTGGCGCGGGGCATGCATCCGCCCGAGCTTGGCAGCGGTGGGCTCGTCTCGGCGCTGCGTGAGCTGGCGTCGCGCACGAGCGAACGCGTGACCTGCCGGTGCGACTGTCCGCGCTCGCTGCGCGTGCCGAGCGAATCAGTCGGCGTAAATCTTTACCGCATCGCGCAGGAGGCAGTGCTGAACGCGCTCAAGCACGCGCAGCCGAGCGAAATCGTGATCTGCGTTGAGCGGGAAAAGAACGAAATCGTGATGTCGATTAGCAACGACGGAAAGTCGGTCCGCAAGGGCAAGCGGGCCCGGGGCATGGGCATTCACATGATGCATTACCGGGCGAACGCGTCGGGCGGAACACTGTCGGTCGAGCCGCGGCGGGGCGGAGGCACCAAGGTCCGCTGCCGCGTGCCGATAAAACAATAGAGCGAACCGGCACCCGGCGCGCGATATAGAATTGCGCGGCGATGAAGTCGAACGGCAATAAACCCCGCCCGGCCGGCGAAAAGAAAAGCGTTCTCGTCGTCGACGATCATCCGCTCTTTCGAAAGGGCGTGGTGCAGTTGCTCAATGACGAACCGGACCTCGAAGTCCGTGCGGAAGCGAGCAACAATAACGAAGCGCTGGGCGCGATCCGCAAACACAAGCTGGACCTGGCGGTGGTCGATATCGGCCTCGACGGCAGCACGAATGGAATCGAGCTGACGAAAAACATCCGGGCCGAAAAGCCCAAGCTACCCGTCCTCGTCCTCTCGATGCACGACGAGACGCTCTTCGCCGAGCGCGCTCTCCGAGCCGGCGCACGTGGCTACGTGATGAAGCGCGAGGCGCTCGACAATTTCATTAACGCCGTCCGCATCGTGCTGCACGGCGAAATATTCATCAGCGAGAACATGTCGAAACGAATGGTCTTCGCGCACCTGCATGGCGGCGCGGATGCCGGTTCGCCGGTTGATCGGCTGAGCGATCGCGAGCTGGAAATTTTCCAGATGATCGGCGAGGGCGACGAGGTGCGGACCATTGCCGACCGGTTGCACCTCAGCCCGAAGACGGTGGAGGCGCACCGGGCGCGCATCAAAGAGAAGCTGAATGTGCCGAACGCGCGCGCGGTGGCGCGTCAGGCGCAGGATTGGGTTCGCCAGCAGGTCTGATCCGGCGGGCTGTCAGCTTCCCTCCCCACTTCCATCGAGGGAAGCCAACAGTTTCCCACCAGAAATCTAAATCTTGCTGCGGTGCGGGCGGACGCCGTTGGTCAACTTCCGGAGGCCAAGCTCCAGCCTCGTCTTGATCGTGCCGAGCGGCGTTTTCGTCTTCGCTGCGATTTCACGGTGGCTGAGCCCGCCGAAAAACGAAAGCTCGACCGCCTCGCGCTGATACTCCGGCAGCCGCTGAATTTCGCGCTCGAGAAAATGGCGCAAATCCGGCGACGACATGTCGGAGTCGGCGCGGTCGCGCAGCCACGAGCGCGGTTCGTGAGCAACGTAGGTCTCAAAACGATCGCGGGCTCGAGCATAGGCCTGGCGGCGCCGCGCACGATCAATCGCACGACGCCGTGCGATGGTGATGATCCAGCCGAGGGGTTTACCGAGCTTGGACGAGTAATGTTCGGCCTCGCGCCAAATCTGAAGCAAACTCTCCTGCAGCACGTCGTCGGATTCACATTCATCCTGCAGCACGCGAAAGATCACGCCTTTGAGCTTCGCGCCGTGGCGCCGATACAGCGTCGTCAGTGCCGAATGCTGCCGACGCCGCACGGCCTCCATCAAAATTTCGTCCGTCTCCTCGGCCGCATCGAGCGCGCCGCCTGCGAAATCGATCGTCGGCGCAATCATGCGTGAGCGTGCCTCCCTCCGGTCGCGGGGCTGCCACTGAGCAGCCGCGCCCAGTCGTTCCAAGCCTCTTCCGAAATGAGCGGATTACCGGGATGAACCCATTCGCGCGGAGTGCCGACGCAGTCGGGCGTTGGGCAGCGCAATTGGGTGCGGCCGCCGCGCGTTTTCGTGACCAAAACCTGCCGGCCGGAAAAGGTCCGCTCGCACAGCACGCAGCTGCGCTTGTCGTCGAGCGACTCCCATTTGCAGCTCCGGTCCGCTTTTCGCAGCAGGTCGAGCTTGTCTTCGCTGAGCAGCACTTTTTTCATCTCTAAGTGCTGGCAGTGTGGTCGTTGTCACGGCGCGCAACAATCAGCACGCCGGAGACTTGCGATGTAGGTGAAAGCCGTACACCGCTCGACTTGCGCAGTGCGCTAGTCGACGGAAAGCAGCCAGCGTTCCGCGCCGGCCATGTCTTGCGGCACGAGATTGTGACCGGCGCACTGCACCTCGAGTGTCACTTCGGCGCCCCCGTCTCGCAGCATACCGGCAAGCCGCTGGCCATCTGCCGGCGACACGATCGGATCGGCCTGGCCGACGCTGATGAAGATCGCGTGGCCGTCGAGTTGCGGAATCTCAGATGGGC
>CADDYX010000259.1 GCA_902810735.1 Verrucomicrobiota bacterium
GTCTACCCGATCATCGCCACCATCGCGCCGCCGGAGACAATGGTGCGCGGCGTGTCGTCCTACCGCGATTTGAAAGAGCAACCGGTAAACGTGTGGGCAATTGGCCCCGGACTGGGCAATGAACGCGCCGACGAAGTGCGCCGCGCGATCCAGGAGATCGAGCAGCCGATGGTGGTCGACGCCGACGGACTGAATGCAGCTGCCGAGCAACCGGGCGTGTTCGAGCAAGCGCGTGGTCCGCGATTACTCACTCCGCATCCTGGCGAGATGAAGCGGCTATGGCCCGACGCTCCAAACGACCGCGCAACGCAGGCGCGGCAGTTCGCCGATGCACATCGCGTTACGCTGCTGTTGAAGGGCAGCCGCAGCATCGTCGCGGAACGCGGTTCACCGCTGAGCTATAACACGACCGGCACGGCCGGAATGGCGACCGGCGGCATGGGCGATGTCCTCACCGGCGTTTGCGCTGCCCTGATCTCGCAGCACTTGTCGTTGTACGACGCCGCTCGTGTTGGTACGTGGGTGTGCGCCCGCGCTGCGGAGATTGCGATCGCTCGCGGCGCTGCGAGTGAGGAATCGTTGATCGCAACCGATGTGATTCATAACCTGGGCCGCGCATTCGACGAGCTGCACGATGGCTGACGCTTTCACGCCGGTTGCGCTGCGCGGGCGCTAAAGTTATCGTCCGTTGTGCGGCACGAAGGGCATCCGCAGCGATGAAGGAGAGCGACCGCAGCGAAGGCGATGACGCGCCAGAAACGCGTGAGCAACCGTTGCTCGAAAAGCTCGATCGGCTCCTGATTCTCTTGCCTCCTTCCGACCCTCTGCGGCGCGAGCTGATCTCGATCCGAGAGGAAGTGCTCGAGCGGGAAGAGATGATCGACGAGGCGCGGAGCATGATCGAAAAGCTCGAGCAGGTGGTGAAGAAGGTCACCTCGCCCGCGAATCGCATTGGGACGTTCCTCGACGCGGTCAGCAAAGAGACTGCGCACATTGTGGTCGGCGGTTCTGATTACTACTGCAACGTCGATCCACGTGTGCCGATGTCGAAGCTGAAAAAAGGGACGCGCGTGCTCGTGAACGACGCTTACGTCATCGTTGGCGATCTTGGTTTCGAAACGGCCGGGCCAGTGACCAAAATAACCGAAGTCCTCGGTGAAGACCGGCTGCGCGTCGGCGGTGAACACGGCCTGCACTCGGTCGTGCTGCAGCGCTCGAGCGAGCTCGCGGATTCGAAGCTGAAATCCGGCGACGAAGTGCGCGTCGATCCGAGTTACCGCATGGCGATCGAGATTCTTGCCCGTCCGGAGTCACGCGAGCATTACCTCGACGTTGTGCCCGAGCTGCCGTGGGAGAAAGTCGGCGGACAAGACGAAGCGCTGCAAGGCATCAAGGATGCAATCGAGCTGCCGCTCCTGCACGCCGAGCTGTTCGCGAAGTTCCACCACGCCACCCCGAAGGGATTCCTGCTCTACGGCCCGCCCGGCTGCGGAAAAACGCTGATCGGGAAAGCGACCGCTTACAACCTGACGAAGCAGCTCCGCGAAAAAACCGGCGGGGAGATGAAGGAATACTTCATGCACATCAAAGGGCCGGAAATCCTGAATATGTGGGTCGGCGAATCGGAGCGGATCGTCCGCGAGATTTTCGCCACCGCGCGAGAAAAAAGATGTGAAGGGTTCATGCCGTTCCTCTTCATTGACGAGGCCGAGAGCATTCTCGGGACGCGCCGCGCTTCGCGTTACTCGAACATTCTGTCGACCCTGGTGCCGATGTTTTGCTCGGAAATGGATGGTATCGATTCGCTCAACGATGTCGTGATCATTCTCGCTTCGAATCGTGCGGACCTGATCGACCCGGCGATTCTGCGGCCCGGCCGCATCGACCGAAAGATCAAGGTCAACCGGCCTAACAAAGAAGGCGCGCGTGAGATTTACCGCATCTATCTGACGAACGATCTCCCGTACGACGGCGCGCTCGCCAAGGAAGCCGAGAACATCGGCGCCGCGATCGACAAACTGACGGAGCGGTTTGTTGAGTGGCAGTTTGCGCGCCGGGAGGAAAACAAGTTCCTCGAAGTGACGCTCCGTAGCGGGCGCAAAGAGATTCTGTATCGCAGTGATCTGATCAGCGGCGCGATCATCGCATCGATCGTTGAGCGCGCGAAAGGCATCGCGATCAAACGCGCGATCGCGAGCGGTCGCGAGGAAGGCATCAGCGAGCAGGATCTGCGTGTCGCGTTCACCACTGAGTACAACGAGAACGACATCTTCCCGCCGACCGACGTGACCGAAGATTGGTTAAAGCTGATCGACTGCGATCCGGAAAACGTCGTCAAAATCGCGCCGTTCCGGCCGGTGTCCGACACGTCGGCACGTCACATTTCCGGCGTGATTTGATCGCGCGCGCGATCGTCAGATGACCCGCGTCTTCGGGATCGAGACGGAATACGGCATCACCGTCGAGAACGCGGCGGAAGTCGACGTCGTCGCGGAATCGATCGCGCTTGTTCGCAGCTACACCGAGCACGGCGCACTGATGAAATGGGATTACGCGCAGGAAGATCCACATCGCGACGCACGCGGTTTTCGCGCGCGAGAATTGCTGCAGGACACCGACGAATCGGCTTACTACGAGATCGACCGCAATCGGCCGCTGAGTTTCGAGGAAATCAAAAGCGATCTCGTGCTCTCGAATGGCGCACGGTTCTACAACGATCACGCACATCCGGAATATTCGACGCCGGAATGCAGCACGCTTCGCGAGATTGTCGCACACGATAAAGCGGGCGAACGAATCGTCGCCGAATGCGCGCGCCGCCGGAACGCACATCTGCCGGAAGGCCAGCGTGTTCGCCTTTACAAAAACAACACAGATTTCGTCGGCCACAGCTACGGCTGCCATGACAATTACCTGATGCGGCGCGACGTGCCGTGGGATCGGATCGTCGCCGGCGCGCTGCCATTCCTCGTCACGCGGCAAATCTTTGCCGGCGCAGGCAAGATGGGTGTCGAAGCGGAAAGCGCAGCCGGTCAGCCGGGCCTCTACC
>CADDYX010000260.1 GCA_902810735.1 Verrucomicrobiota bacterium
GCCGCGGTGACTGCGGGCGCAGCCGTGCTCCCCTGCCGCGTTTTGATCGTGTTGAATGCGATGATTCCCGCGACCGCGATGACGTGCAGCACGAGCACGATCAGCAAAGCTCGCGAGAGCTTCATGTTCGGCTCGGACATTTCCTCGTAGTCCATCTCGTCCGGGATCGCGAGCGACCTGCGCGCGGTGGTGGCGCGCATCTTTTTGCGCGGGAAAAAGTTTCGGATTTTCATGAGTTGGCGGGAAGCGCTTGCACGAGCGCGCGAAACTGATCGCCGCGATCGGCGTAGCTTTTGAACATGTCGAAGGAGGAGGTGCCGGGTGAGAACAGCACGACCTCGCCGGGGTTTGCGACGGCGCGCGCGCGATCGACCGCTTCGGCCAGCGACTCGGCTTTTTCGCACGGCACCGCCCCGCTCCAATCGGTGCAAATCCGGTCCGCCATTTCGCCAATCAAGACGACGGAGCGGACTTTCTCTCCGACGAGGTCGCGCAGCGGCTCGAAATTGAATCCCTTGTCCTTGCCGCCGGCGATGAGGATCACCGGTTTCGTTTGCGCGAGCAGCGCCTTTTCCACCGCATCCAGATTCGTCGCCTTCGAATCGTTGATGAATCCCACGCCGGCGACCTCACGCACGAATTCGCAGCGATGCGGCCGCGGCTCGTAGGTGCTGAGCGGCGGCACCATCTGCTCGAATGAGAGACCGCGCGCGAGCCCGGCGGCGAGTGCTGCCATCAGGTTTTCGATGTTGTGCGAACCGCGCAGCTTTGTCTCCGCGATGCGCAAGACGCGCTCATCCCGATAAACGATCGCGCCTTCCGAGAAACGAAAATCCGCGTTATCGGCGTACGCGCTGAATGTGATCGTCCGCGCTTTGATCGGCGGCAGGCTTTCGGCCGCGTTCACCACCGCGAAATCATCCGCCGTCTGGTTTTCGAATATCCGCAGCTTGGCCGTCCGGTATTCCGCGACTGACGGATACCGGTCGAGGTGGTCCGGCGCGAAGTTCAGCCAGATGCTGACCTGCGGCTTGAATTCGCGAATCGTCTCGAGTTGAAACGAGCTCACCTCGACCGTCAGGATGTCGAGGCCGCTTTGCGCGCGCGCCACTTCGCACAACGGCTTACCGATGTTGCCGCACGCGATCGTTCGCTGCCCGCAGCCATTCAGCATTTGCGCGATCAGTTCCGTGGTTGTCGTCTTGCCGTTCGTGCCGGTGATTGCGACGACCGGCAGATCGGTCGCGCGCCAGCCGAGCTCGAGCTCGCCGATCAGTTCCGCGTTTTTCGCTGCGAAATGCGACGCGAGCGGCGACACCGGATCGATGCCGGGGCTGAGCACCACCAGATCGTATTCGCCTTCGTCACGTTCTGCCGCCGATCCGGCGACAACGCTCACACCATGTGCTCGCAGATTTTCGATCGTGGATTTGAGGAGTCGCTGTTCCTTCGCGCTGTCGAAAACCGTCACCTCCGCCGCTTCGTCGCGCAGCAACAGCGCGGCCGCCGATCCGCTCAGCCCGGCCCCGAGCACCGCCGCTTTTTTGCCGGAATAACGCGCCGTCATCGCAGTTTCAGCGTCGCGAGGCCAAGCAGCGCGAACACGATCGAGAGAATCCAGAAGCGCACGATCACGGTGTTTTCCTTCCAGCCACTCAGCTCGAAGTGATGATGCAGCGGCGACATCGCGAAGATGCGTTTGCCGGTCAGTTTGAAACTCAACACCTGCAGAATTACCGACACGGCCTCGAGCACGAACACGCCGCCGACCACGGCCAGCAACAGCTCCTGTTTGCAGCAGATCGCGACCACGCCGACCAAGCCGCCGATCGCGAGCGAGCCCGTGTCGCCCATGAAGACACGCGCCGGATGACAGTTGAACCAAAGGAAACCAAGGCCGGCGCCGACGAGCGCGCCGCAAACGACGCTGAGCTCGCCGGTGAACGGATAGAACGGCACCTGCAGGTACTCCGCGATTCTGTAATTGCCCGCGGCGTAGGCGAGCAGCGCGTAGGTAAACGCAACGCTCACCGTGCAGCCGATCGCGAGACCGTCGAGGCCGTCCGTGAGATTCACGGCGTTCGATGAGCCGACCACGACGAGTGCGAAAAACAGAAACGTCAGCCACGCCATGTTCTCGATGACCGGCGCTTTGAAAAACGGCATGTAAAGCGAACGCGCCTGCACATCGAGCAATGGGCTGCTCAGAAAAACTGCGGTCACAATCGCGGCGAGGATCAGCTGGAAGATCAACTTCACGCGCCCGCTGATTCCATCCGACTTCTTCTTCGTGACCTTCAGGTAGTCGTCGGCAAATCCGAGGCCGCCGAGGAAAACCATGCTGAAGAGCGCGAGCCACATGAACCGATTGTCCGGGCGCGCCCACAGAATGCTCGAGATCACGACCGCGCCGATCACCAGCACGCCACCCATCGTCGGCGTGCCTTGTTTTCCGCCATGCAGCTCGGCGAGGCGCCGCACTTCGTCAGCCGTCCGGATCGGCTGTCCCACTTTGAGCGAGATCAGCTTGCGGATGACGAAATTTCCGAAAATGAGCGAGAGCGCGAACGCGGTCACCGCCGCGGCGACAGCGCGAAACGTGACGTAGAAAAATACGTTCGTGCCTTTCACCTGCTCGGCCAGCAGATGGAGGTAATACATCATGACGCCACCTCCGCGGTGGAGCGCTTCGCGAATTCCTCGATTACGTTTTCCATTCGCGCCGAGCGGCTTCCTTTCACCAGAACGAGATCGCCGCGCGTGGTCGATTCCGTCAGCAGCTCAGCGGCTTCGGAATGCGATTTGACGGCAGCGACATTTTCCACGCCGGCCGCGAGCGCGGCGGCCGCAATCGGAGCCGCCGCGTCGCCGATTGTGATCAGCTGATCGATGCTGAGGCTGCCGACTGCTTCGCCAACTTCACGGTGGCCGCGCTCGGATTCCCTGCCGAGCTCGCCCATGTGACCGAGGACGGCTACGCGGCGGCCGTCGGTTTCAAGTTCAGTCAACGTGCGCAGCGCTGCTTTCATTGAATCGGGATTGGCG
>CADDYX010000261.1 GCA_902810735.1 Verrucomicrobiota bacterium
ATACAGAACCGTCAGGCGTACCACGGGATATTGCTCCTCGTCATCTGCCATCGCACGCGGTCCCTCATGAGTAGATGGGCCTGGGCGTGCCGATACGCAGCTCCTTGAACAGGGCGACCTGTGCGGTGATCGCCCGCTCCGTGGGTATCCGCTCGATGCTGGACGCGCCGAAGAATCCCACGATACCGCGCGTCGCCCCCAGGATGAACGCTGCGTCTTCCGGCTCGCTAATGGGTCCGCCGTGGCACAGGACTAACACGTCCGGGTTGACCGCCTTGGCCGCGTCGTGCATGGCCTGGATGCGCTCGGCGCACTCCTGGAGCGTCAGCGCGGTTTGCGCGCCGATCATACCTTTGGTTGTCAAGCCCATATGCGGGACCAGAATGTCGGCGCCGGCGGCGGCCATCTTCTCTGCTTCGCCGGGCGTGAACACGTAGGGGCAGGTCAGGAGGTCCATCTCATGGGCGCAGCGGATCATCTCAACCTCCAAGTCATAGCCCATGCCGGTCTCTTCCAGGTGCTGACGGATGATGCCGTCGAACAGGCCGACGGTCGGGAAGTTCTGCACGCCACTGAAGCCGGCCTCGCGCACGGTGCGCAGAAAGCTGTCCGGCGGCACGATGTTACCGGCCGTGCCTTGAATCGGCTCGATGATGATCGCCGCGGGCCGCCCACCACATTCGTTCTCAATCACGCGACGCAATGAATCGATCGATGCGGCGGCGCATTCCGCCGTGGTTCCGCCGAACGTCGTCACATCGGGATACATTGCGACGTGTTGATCTGGTGGAAGCGGACCGACGTCGCGCTTCCAATCGACGTCGGAGATTGGCAAGACGCCGGCGGTTTTGCCGTGGAAGCCGCCGGTGAAACCAACGATGTGTGTGCGCTTCGTGTAGGAGCGCGCGAGCCGGATCGCCGCTTCGACGGCTTCCGCGCCGCCGCTGAAAAACTGCGTGCGGGTCAGGCCGCCGGGTGCAAGTTCCGCGATCAGCCGCACGAGCTCGAGCCGCGGGCGCGAGGTGAAACTGCCGACGCTGATGCGTTTCAGTTGTTCCGTGAGCGCAGCGACGTAGCGCGGATGCGCGTGTCCAAGACTTGCGACAGAGACGCCGGCGTTGAGATCGAGGTAGGTCTTGCCATTTACGTCGGTCAGCGTGCAGCCGCTGCCGTGATCGATCGCGAGCTGCGAGAGCAGCGCGATAGTCTGCAGACCGGGCGCGATGAATTCCTGCTCGGCATCGAACAACGGTTTCTGCTGCACGGCCGCAGCCTGCTCAACCGCCATTCGCGCGTCTCGTGATCAGTTCGGCGATTGCATCCGCGGCAGCATCGCGGCATGGCGCGAACGACGGCCAGTCGTTCAGGTCGATCAAAGTCAGCGTGCCGTCTGGACTCACGATCACATCTCCGCCGTAAATCTCGAGACCGGCAGCTTGGGCGGCGCGCGTAGCGAGCGATCTCAGCGCGGAGTTGTCGAACGGGTGCTCGTTCGTCTCGCGCGAGTAGAACCAGTGGAAAAACTCTCCGTCGCCTACGCCGTAGAATTTAATCTCGTCGCCGGCGCAGTGTGATTGCACCGCAGCGCTGGTAATTCCGCGGGCGTGGAATTCGCCGAGCG
The DNA here is from genome assembly GCA_902810735.1 of Verrucomicrobiota bacterium. Taxonomy (GTDB): domain Bacteria; phylum Verrucomicrobiota; class Verrucomicrobiia; order Chthoniobacterales; family UBA10450; genus CADDYX01. The sequence goes on from CADDYX010000261.1 coordinate 1,622, forward strand.
CGCCGGCGAGTTCATCGAAAGAATCGAAGCGCTGCACGTCCGCGGCGACCGAGGCATGCACGTCACCGCGTTTTAGCCAAAGACTTCCATTGCGCGGAATTTCGCCGTTTAGCTTGCGGCCAGTCTCGACCAGCGTCGTCCGCGGGAACGGCACACCGGCATGCTCGAGCAGGCCAGGCAGCCGGTCTCGATGTGTGTTGCGCGCGGCAGAAGGGCTGTTGACGATGTGTGTGCCGGTGCGCTCCCAGTTCGCGAGCTTCTCCAGCGCCGGCCTGCCCTGGCACATTGAGAGGACGAGCGCGTCGCACTTCGGCGAGCCATTCACTTGCGCTGCGCTGATCAGATCCAGTGCAAATCCTGACGCGCGCAACCGGCCCGCCACCGCCTCGAGCATGATCGCGTCGTTCGATTCATGGGCGCCAGGCGAGTATTCTTTTTCGCGATAAATTCCAATCAGCCGTTTCACGTCGGATCGTAAGTTTCGAGCAACTTTTCGGCGGCGATAATATCTGCGGAGCGGTCTACGTCTACGGAATTGCCAATGGGAATTGCGGAAATTTCGTAGCCGCGCTCAAGCAGGCGGCCAAGGAAGCTGCGCAGCGACATGAGTCGGTCGTTTTCCGCAGCTTCGGCTTCGTCGAGGATTGTCGTGCGCACCAGGTAAACTCCGGCGGTCGCTTGCCGCGCCACCGGATCACCGAAGCGGACGACACGTTGGGTTTCGTCACTCGTGACCCAAAGCGGATTGTCGTCCTCGCCTGGTTGGTTGACGCCCAGGGCCACAGCAGCGCTGTTCGTCGCAGCGGCAAATGCAGCGAGCTGTTGCGGCTTTAAGACGGTATCGACCGTCGCGATCAGGAATGGTCCATCATCTTCGCGCGCTGCGAGATGCCGGACCAGCTCGAGAAAGCTGTGCATGGAGGACGGCGTCGTCTTGACGATCCATTTGATCGCAAACGGCCACGCCTCCGCCTCGACGACTTCACGCACTCGTGTCGAATCTTCGTTGATGATGATCGCGACTTGCTCCACGCCGATTTCGCGGAATGAACGGAGCACGTGCGCGATGAGTGGCCGCCCGGCGACAGCGACTAATGGCTTGAGCTCACCGGAATCGCGCAGCCGTTCGCCGCGACCGGCGGCGAGAATCCCGGCCTTCATACCGGGGATTTGAGGACAATGTCGCGCAGCTCGGCGAGACGGCGCAGGTGGAAATCAGCTGCGGTGTCGCTGGCGGATTTCGACGGGTTCAGCCACGCCGTGTGCATGCCGATTCGTTTTGCCGGCCGGATGTCGCGCTCGAGCGAGTCACCGACCATC
>CADDYX010000262.1 GCA_902810735.1 Verrucomicrobiota bacterium
ACCTGGCCACGCGCGTTGACCGCTTCCGACTGGCTGCTGTTGCCGCCGAGAGTACCGAGATCGAAGAGTTGGCGCTTGGCATCCCAGAACAGGGCGTGCACCTGCGGAAAACCGGCGAGATCATCCAGCAGTCCATTCTCGCCCAGCCCGGCGATGAGCCCGCTGTCGCTGATCCAAAGTGGCAGGCTGTGATTGCCAGCGATCCCGCCGAGATCGCGCACCGTGCCATTGGCCGTGCCGAGAACCGCATGCCAGACCGTGCCGTCCTGGAGTGGCGTGTCCGGAAACGGGTCCGGCGTGGCCGTCCCCGAGAAGGAGATGATCTCGCCGCGATTATTTAACGAGACCGACGCTTCGGCCGGGTGCGAGCTGGCGCCGCCGAGCGTCCCCAGGTCGACGACGCGGTATCTCGGATACCTTTTCGGTGGTGCAGCTGCGGCGGCCGAAGCGGCATTCAGACTGGCGAACGCCACGGCGGCCGTGATGGTTAAGAGGAGTGTTTTCATACTCCTCCTCTCCAGAACTGCGCGAAGAAATTTCAGAATTTCTTCGCGCGCGGAAGGAAATGCGACGGCTACTTGGGCATTTTCAGCCGCAAGTACGAGATCAAATCGCTGCGGGTGATCAGGCCGAGGAACTTGTCGTGGTTCATGACGATCGCGACACGGCCGCGATCGAACACTGCAATGAGCTGCGAAATCGACGCGTTCGGCGGGACGGTCTCGAGCCGGTCGGTCATCGCGCTCCGAACCGGATCATTAAAATGCGCGGGATCGCGGTGCACTTTCACGAGCACGTCGGATTCATCGATAATGCCGATTGCGCGGCCGCTGGCGTCGACGACCGGAAGTTGCGACACGTCCGACGACCGCATTCGCTTCGTCGCGGTGAGCAAAGTGTCTTCAGGCCCGACGGAAATCACCTCACCGGCCTCGTAGCGATGGCTGATGAGGTCGCTGAGGTCGCCGTGCGTCGGGCGTTTCGCGAAGCCTTGCTCGGCCATCCAGAAGTCGTTGTACATCTTCGAGAGGTACTTGTTTCCGGTGTCGGCGACGAAGGTGACGACGCGCTTGCGCTCCGTCTGTTCGCGGCAGTAGCGCAGCGCGCCCGCAACCAGCGTACCAGTCGACGAGCCACCGAGAATTCCTTCACGGCGTAACAACTCACGCGCCGTCCCGAAGCTTTCCGCGTCGTCGATCGAGTAGGCGCTCGAAACCAGTGAAAGGTCCGCAATATCGGGGAGGAAATCTTCACCGATTCCTTCGACGGCCCAGCTGCCGGCGGTGCCGATTTGGCCAGTCTTGACGTAGTCGACCAAAATCGAACCCGCCGGATCAGCGAGCACCATTTCAATATTTGGCTGCACACGCTCGAAGAACCTCGACAAACCGGTGAGCGTTCCGCCGGAGCCGACGCCGCAAACCACCGCATCGACCTTGTGATGCATCTGCTCCCAAATCTCCGGTCCGGTGCCGCGCTCGTGCGCGAGCGGGTTCGCCGGATTGCCGAATTGATTGACGTAGAACGCGCCGGGGATCTCCTGCGCGAGTCGCGCGGCGACGTCCTGATAGTACTCTGGGTGCCCGCGAGTCACGTCGGATCGCGTCAATCGCACCTCCGCGCCAAGCGCCCGCACGTGCGCAATTTTTTCCTGCGACATTTTGTCGGGAATAACGAGGATGATCCGATATCCTTTCGCGCCGGCGATCAGCGCGAGTCCGAGCCCGGTGTTGCCCGCAGTCGCTTCGATGATCGTGCCGCCGGGCTCGAGTTTCCCCTCTTCTTCGGCCGCTTCGATCATTGCGAGCGCGACGCGATCTTTGATTGAGCCGGTCGGATTCTGGTTCTCGAGTTTGACGAAAAGCTGGCACGGGCCGGTGTCGATACGGGTGATCTCGACCAGCGGCGTATCGCCGATCAGCGAAAGAATTGCCGGCGGCTTTTCGCCAGTCGCGGTGGTGGGATGAACGCCAAGCTCAATCATTTGTGCTACCACTCAGAAAGACTGTCGGCGAGGAACTGCTTCAGCACGTCGAAACGCATCTCGCCGTAGTTCATCGCGTAACGCAGCTCACCGCCTTTGTAAATCCACGTGGTCGGAATCCAGCTGAGTGGCAGCCCGAGGAATTGCTTCAGCTTGTCGTCCCCGCGCCGCGGACCTGGATCAGCGACAATCGTGACGTTCGGCTGACCGGCGATTTGGAATTTCTGCAGCATCGCCTTGCCATCGTCGCCGCTGTTCCAGACGGAGACGAAGAGGAATTTCACCTGCGGATTTTCTTTCACCGTTCGTGACCAGCCGCCGCTCTTTAATTCAGCGAGACAATTGGAACACCACGGAGCCCACATGTGTACGACGGTGAGGTTCGGCGCTTTAAGCGCCTCGGCGACCTGCTGCTCGGCGGGAGAAATCGCGAATGCGCTCGCAGAAAACAGCAACACCAGCGCGACGCTCAGCATTCGCTTCATCGAAGCAAACGTCCAACGTCCAACGCCGAACGTCCAACGCCGAATGCAGAAAGCACCATCTGAATTCGACGTTGGACGTGAGCGTTCGGCGTTTGCTTCCCCCGCACCGGTTGACCTCTCCCTCCACCGCGCCTAGTGTGCCGCTCCCCTTCCACGGGCCAGCCCGACGGCAGTTCGTCGCGCTGACAGCAAATTGGCCACCGAACCAACCGGCCACCCTGGAAAGGCGACCGCCATGCCACAGATGCAGGAATTACTCGCCAAGTCGTACCGCGACTTCAAGGAAGGCTCTATCGTTAAGGGCCGTATTTTGGAAATTCGCCCGCGCGAGGTGCTGGTGGATATCGGCTACAAATCGGAAGGCGTAATCCCTACGCACGAATTTGAGGACATCGACTCGCTGGAAGTCGG
>CADDYX010000263.1 GCA_902810735.1 Verrucomicrobiota bacterium
GCCAGGCAGTGGTGGCGGAACCGGTGCAGCCTGCGCCGATCCGCCAATCACCGGCGGAGGCGGCAGGTTCGGCGGCGGAGCGGCAGCTTCGCGCTGCGACGGCGCAGCCGGTGCGCGCGCGATCGGCGGCGGACGAAACGGCGATGCCGGCCGCACCAGCGACGCCGGAGGTGCCGCCTCTGCCTCCGCTGGTTCGTCAGCGCGCGTCGGCATCTGCAGTCGCACTGTGTCGGAACCTCTCGCGGCAGTTTCCTGCTGCGGTGGCGGGACAGCGATGCGAACGGTCTCCTTCTTTGGTGCGTTAGCGTCAGCCATGAATAGGTCGGCGGCGGGGTTCAAAAATCGCCGAAATGCCAGCCGATGTCACGCGAACTTCTGCCCGCGCTCAGCCGGCGAGCAGGTCGTAGGCACGACTGCCGATGATTCTTCGCGTGATGAACTCGCCGACTGGTGCGGCAGTGGGGAGAATCACTCGTGCGTCGACGTCCGGTGCATCAGCTTCGGTGCGTGCCACCAGCGGCTGGTCCACCAGCATTCGCAATTCGCGGCCGACGCGCTCGGCGGCAATCTCGCAGGCGATCTCACGTTGCAGCGTCATCGCACGGCGGTAGCGATCATTTTTTACTTTCGCAGGCACATGGCCCGGCAGTTTCGCCGCGCGGGAACCCTCTTCCTGCGAGTACTTGAACACACCCAGGCGTTCGAAGCGCGCCCGCTGAATGAAGTCGAGCAGCGTCTCAAATTCAGCTTCGGCTTCACCCGGGAAACCGACGATGAACGTCGTCCGAATCGCCACGCCCGGAATACCGTCACGAATTCGCCTGATCAGTTCTTCGATATGTTCGCGGCTGGTCTCGCGCCGCATTCGCGCCAGCATCGTCGCGTCGATGTGTTGCAGTGGGATGTCGATGTAGCGCGCGACTTTGTCGCACGCGGCGATGGTCGCGATCAATTCATCGCTCCAATGCGCCGGATGCGTGTAGAGGAGCCGGACCCAGAATTCGCCCTCGATCTCCTGAATCTGGCGGAGTAACGCCGCCAGCGTGACACCTCGCGACGAATCAACCGGCTGCCGCGGTCCCGCTTTTTCCTGCCACAAATCCATCCCGTAGTAGGTCGTGTCCTGGCTGATCAGGTTGATCTCTTTCACACCTTCCGCGACGAGCGCGCGGATCTCGGCCAGGACCGATTCGGGACGGCGGCTGCGATGGCGGCCGCGCATCTGCGGAATCACGCAAAAGCTGCACGGATGATTGCAGCCTTCCGCAATTTTCACATAGGCGCTGTGCGACGGCGTCAGCCGGAAGCGCGGTGTGTCGTAATCCGGAATGTATGTCGGGCGCGGCGTGACAAAGTTGGAGCCGGCATCGTTAGCGGCCGCTGGATTTAGAAGGACGCGCTCCACAATTGCGCCCAGCTCGCGCACCTGATCGAGCCCGATAAACGCGTCGACTTCCGGCAGTTGTTCCTGCAATTCGCCGGCGAAGCGCTGCGACATGCAGCCGCTCACGATCAGCTTCTGGCCGATGCGCTTCGCAAGACCGCGCTGCTGATGTGCCTGCAGAATCGCGTCGATCGATTCCTCCTTCGCTGAATCGATGAATGCGCACGTATTCACGATCAGCACATCGGCCTGATCGGCGTCCGCGGTGATCTCCATCCCGCGGGCCCGAACGCTGCCGAGCATGATCTCGGCGTCGACCAGGTTTTTTGCGCAGCCGAGACTGATCATCCCGACTTTCGGCGCTGCGTCTGGCGAGCGCACCGGCTACTCGATTGTCACGTCGGGATCATCACCGCCGACGCGTTTACCGTTCTTCCGAATCTCGACTGCGTCGCTGTCCAGCACCCGAATGGCGATCCGTTTCCCGGTTACCCGCAGCGGGCCGTCTGAGGCCGAAACCCACCGTTCGATCGCGGGGGTCTGCGCATCGCCATCGACGATCACCTTCACGTAGGTTTTGCGGAGCGGACGAATCTCCACGCGATTGACGGTCGAATTCGCGGCAGGCGAAGCGCTCGCGGCTGAGGTGGCGAGATCGTCAGCATGCACCGGCTCAGCGCGCCGGACCTCCGGTTCCGACGCCGAAGGTGACGGCGCTGCCGTAGCAGCAGGCGCGTTCTGTGTCACGGCGGGCGTGGTGGTCGCGATTGCCGATGCGCGTGCCGCCGCGGCGGGCGGCGGCGTGTTGTCGGCGGGCAACGCACGCGGCGCGGTGATCCGCTGAGGCGCAGCGGGTGTAGCGGCCGGCGCCGTTTCCGTTCGGGGCTTAATGCGCTGCACATCGAGGAAAAATTTCAGCGCAGTAAATCCGACAACCAGCACCACGACGCCAATGACGAGTGGCAGGAGCGAGCCACGTTCGCGCGGCGTTTTGCGCACCACGACGGCTGGTCGGGTAGGCGGCGGCGCCGGGTTGTCCTGCAAATACGAATAGCCGTCGACCGTCACCTGATCCGACGTTTCGAATGCTTCCAGGTACGGCGCGACATCGACGTCGAGAAATTTGCCGTAGATCTGCAGGAAGCCTTTCGCATAAGCGAGACTGGCGAAATTCGAGAAGTCCTCCGATTCGATTTCCGCCAGCTTGCTCGGCCGGATTTTCGTCAGGCGGCCCGCTTCGTCGAGCGTGAGACCGCGCGCGAGACGTGCCTGTTGAAGTTTGGGCCCGAGACCTTCCATGAGAGCTGGTCCGGCGGCGCTAAACTGCAGCGTCGAGGTCGACGAGAATCTCGCGCGGCTTCGCGCCTTCGCCGGGCCCCAATATGCCGCGCTGCTCCAGAATATCAACGATGCGCGCCGCTCGCGTGTAGCCGAGGCG
>CADDYX010000264.1 GCA_902810735.1 Verrucomicrobiota bacterium
GAATGAGAAATTGCACGAGAACGAGCGCGACGGCGAACCATTGCCAGCCGCCGCGGCTGCGGATGAGATACCAGGAGATTTCCTTCGGCAGGTTCCCCGACCAGATGATGAGGAACTGCGAAAACGCGACGTAGGTCCAAAAGATGACGAAGGACAGGAGCAGATTGCCGAGGCCGTGAAAGACCCGCGGCGGGATAACGTTGCCTAACGAGCGGTCGCGGCCGATGAATGCGAGCAGCGCCGTCATGAGCGCGAGTGCGGAGAGGAATTGTCCGACAACAAAAATTTCGACAAAGATGGTCGAGTACCAGCTCGGCTCGAGCGACATGACCCAATCGGTTGAGGCGAAGTTCATGCAGAGGACGTAAGTGATCAGCCCGCCAGCGGAGAGCGCGACAACTTTGGTGTGGGCCGCTTCGCGCCAGGCTTTCCGCAGCGATCGCGCGAAGGCGATGAGGACGGCGCAATAGAAAGCCGCGCGGGCGGCGAAGAACGGCAGGTTCAAGTACTGGGCCTTGTGGTGGTAGCCGGGCACTTCGGCGTTATCGCCATTCGCCCACGGAAAAATTTGGTGGAGGCCGAGCAGGATCGGCAGAAACAGAAGCGAAATCAGCGGGAGCGTGCGGAAAGCGGCCGTGGATAATCCGCGCACCGCTTCGCCCCATTGTCCGCCGGTGAGAAATTGCATCATCACGATGACGAGCGCGCCGAAGGAAAGCCCGCTCCAGAAAAGCCAGGCGAAGAGGTAGGAGTGGAAAAACTGCGTTCGGTTAACGAGTAATCCGATGAGCGAGACGACGGTCGCGATGACACCGACGATGAATGCCCACAGCTGGCAGCGCTGAACGGTGGCAGCGAACGCGGTGCTCATCGCGAAGGTAGCTCCTCCGCACCGGTCAGGCCGGCATCCGACGTTTTTGCATTTTGACTTAGTTGCAATGCACGGATGTAGGCCGTGATCGCCCAGCGATCTTGCGCCGATATGCGCGAGGCATACGAGTACATCACGCCGTAACCATTCGTAATCACATCGACGAAATGTCCGGGTGGCGCATCGCGCAGACGCTGTTCGTGAAGTGATGGCGGCTGCGGAAAACCGCGCTGCACAATCATGCCATTCCCCTCCCCGCTCCGGCCGTGACAGAGAGCGCAGTAAATCTCAAAGCGCTGCTGTCCGCGCTCGAGCAGTTCGCGCGTGACCGGCATCGGGAAATTCGCGGCCAGCTCATGGCCGATCTTGCCCGTGTAGAACTGTTCATCGTTACGCAGTTCTCCTCGCGCGACGGTATGCGGCGGAGGCATGCGCGAGCCGCGGGCATCCGCGAAAAATCCATTCTCCGCGAGCGGTTTGATCTTTTGCTGATCGACCATGCCGCGGCGACAGGATGATAAACTGAGAAAAAGCAGAAGCGTGGCGGCAATTCTGGGGAGCGCACGCTTGTAGCGTGCTGGCGAATGCGTCCCGCAGTCGCGAAGTTTCCGTGGCGCGATCGCAACACCACAGATTCCCCCGCGAGAGGAAGTTCGTGATCGCAGAATGCGATCACCAGCACGCTGAAAGCGTGCGCTCCCCAGAACTCGCGATCGCCGCCTCACTGCTCCACCTCCAAAACCTTCTCCGCGCCTAACGAGTGAAAGAATTCGCGCACTTCATTCGCATCAAAGACGTGATCATCCGCTTCAATGCAGAGGAAAAATCGTGTTTGCGACGCGAGCTTGAACTCCGGCGCGTTGAACACCGGATGGTACGGACGCGGCAATCCGTTCAGGAAAAGCATTCCGAGCACGCCGGCGATGGCGGCGAAAAGCACTGTCAGTTCGAAGGTAATCGGAATGAACGCAGGCCAGCTATGCGGAGGTCGCCCACCAACATTGAGCGGGTAATCGACGACGTCCGAGTACCACTGCATGGCGTAAGCGGTTATCGCTCCGGCAATCCCGCCGAGCAGAACGATGAGCGGGACGCGCGTTTTGCGGAATCCGATCGCTTCGGCCACGCCTTCGACCGCATACGGGGAATAGGCGTCCATTTTGCGATAGCCGGCGTTGTAAGCGACACGCGCCGCATGCCGGAGCTGCTCGGGCTGGGCGAATTCACCCATGATGCCGTAGAGATTTTCGCTCACGCTTTGCTCTCCGATTTTTTGTGCACCAGATCGCGCATCTCGCTGATTGAGATCGCGGGCAGGACGCGCAGGAAGAGGAAGAACAAGGTCGAGAAAAGACCGAACGAGCCGAGCAAGGTCAGCCAATCCCAACGTGTGCCGTGGAAGATGGCCCACGACGAGGGGAGGAAATCACGATGCAGGCTCGTGATGACAATGACGTAGCGCTCCGTCCACATCCCGACGTTCACGAGTAACGCAATGAGGAAGAGCCAGCCCACGCTCGTGCGAATGCGCTTGAACCAGATGGCTTGCGGCACAAGCACGTTGCACAAGACGAGCAGCCAATACGCGGGTGCGTAAGGGCCGAACATCCGATTCAAGGTCATGTAGATGTCGAACTTGTCGTCGCTGTACCAGGACATGAATCCCTCCGTGATGTAGCCGTGGGCGACCATCAACCCGGTCGCGAGCATGACCTTGGCCGAGTTCTCGAGATGGCGAAGAGTGATGAAATCTTCGAGGTGGTAGAACTTGCGGATGGAATCGCCAGCGTCAGCACCATGGCAAACCCGGAGAAGATCGCACCCGCCACGAAGTAGGGCGGGAAGATGGTCGAGTGCCAGCCCGGCACCATTGCGGTGGCGAAGTCTAACGAGACCACGCTGTGCACCGAGAGGACGAGTGGCGTGGCCAGTCCGGCGAGGAGCAGA
>CADDYX010000265.1 GCA_902810735.1 Verrucomicrobiota bacterium
AGCTCGGCCGCGTTCGGATGCGAAGCGAGCGATTCGCCGCGAATGTGATGCTTCTCCAGCTCCGCTGGATCGCAGCGCGGCCGCGCAAGGTAGCGCGACGCAGAGTAGTCGGAATGCGCCCTGCAGACCGATTCGGCCACGTCGCGCGAACACGTCGTAATGCTAGCGTCGGCGGCCGGAATCAGCTAGCACGTGGACGAAGCTGACGATGACTTCGTTTTTGCACGAGCTGAAGCGGCGGAACGTCTACAAGGTGGCGGCTGGTTACGGTGCAGTCGCGTGGGTCATGACCCAGGCGATCGCGTTGCTCGCGGCGCTGGGAACGGTGTCGTTGTCGCTCAGCGACACCGTGTTCGTGATCGCCGTCGTCGGCTTTGTCGTTGCGCTGGTGATCGCCTGGTTTTTCGAAATGACTCCGGAAGGAATGAAGCGGACGCGCAATCTTTCTCCGGATGAGAAGCTGCCTTACTGGAGCCGCCGGAAATTTACGGTCTTCGTCAGCGCGATGGCGGTGATCGGATTCGTGATGCTGGCGGTGCGGTATCTTGTTTCCGGACGAGCTGCGTGAGCGAGCGCTCGCCGGCGTGTCACCACGGAATGACCTTGCGATCTTTGACAAATTTCCCGCTCAACTCCTGCGGCGCTTCCGCCGCGAGCCAGACGATTCCAGATGCGCCTTCCTGCACTGAACGCGTCGCATTTTCCCCGCCCATTTCCGTGCGCACCCAGCCGGGGCAGACGCTGTTGACGGCGAAGTTTGGAAGCGCGGCCGCGAGCTGTGCCGTCACGCCATTGAGCGCTGTCTTGGAGACGCAATAAGCGGGGGCCCAGCCGTCAGCGCCATTCTCGAGCTGACCGCCGCCGCTCGAGACATTCACAATCCGCGGCGCGTCGCTTTTCTTCAGCAGCGGCACAAAACCTTTCGCGACCAGCCACGGCCCGAGCGTGTTCGTGCGCAGAGTCGCCTCGAAAATTTCGCGCGTGATCGCGACCGCGCCTCGATCCTCCTCGAGCAGAATGCCAGCATTGTTCACCAGCACGTCGAGATGATCGCACTGGCCGGAAACCTCATCCGCGGCGCGAGCAATACTCTCCGGATCCGAGATGTCGATCTGGACGAACGTCGCTGACCCGTCGCGGCTGATTTTGTCCCTCGCCGCACGACCGGCCTTTACATCCCGCGCGCCAATCAAAACGTGAAAACCGCGCGCTGCCAGCTGACGCGCGACTTCGAATCCAATGCCTTTGTTCGCGCCGGTGACGAGCGCGATTTTCCGATGCTGCATGCGTCCAGCTTGCGCAGCCGACGCAGCTTCTCAACCGGATGGAATGCTACAGCTTCGACGGGTGACGCGCGACGTAACCGCCCGTCTCGCGCAGATCGTTATGCCAGCGCGGTCCGACGTTGCCGCCACGGCTGAAATCGGTGGTGTCGAGTCGAAGACCGGCGATCACCGCGAACGTGTGGCCGTTCCTCGAATAGATCGTGAACCAACGGCCGCGTCCGCGTTCGCCGTAGCGCATCAGATCGCTCGACGGCATCGGTGAACTGATCGCGCCGGCGGCATGCAGTGCGAACGAAACCGTTCCGGAGCAATCATAACCGCGGTCGTAAAACGAACCGTGCCCGCCGCCCCACGTGTAGGGCTTGCTGCGGATCGTGTTCACCGCCCAGATCGCGTTTTTTACCGCCTGCGGAGCTTCTGCCGGCGCGTAGGCGATGCCATTGCGCAGAACGGCAACACTGCCACGCACCATCGGCCGATCGCTGCTCGTTCCGAACTCCGCTTCATCTTCGCGCGACGGCGGAGCCGAATCGCTCTCGTCCGCCGCTGTCGGTTCGTCGAAAGGTTCGGCGCGAAGCACTTCCGTTTCGCTCGGGTGTGGCGGCTTGACCGAGCGTGGTCGCGATGAATAAAAGGCGACGCGGATCGGCTCGGTCGCTGCGGCTGCGATCGCGCGCGGCGCGTTTTCCACAATCGGCCCGGCGACGGAATGCACCACGTTGTGCACGGTCTCGAACGGTTGAAGCGCGACGGAGAAGGCGCTGCGTTTGCGATGCCGCGTCTTTGCGTTCGCGCTCGGTAGAGCGACAAACACTGCGACGATGAGCGCGGCGGCAAGAACGGTCCGGCTGCTTCGCATGCGCTGGAAAGAAGCTGCTACTGCGCCAATTCAGCAGGGAATTTCCAGAAAAGTTGCGGCTGTGGCGGCGTAATCCGGAGCAGCGGGTATAATTCGCCCGTGCGCGCGATCGTCATCAGCAGCCATGGCGAGATCGACGGCATTGATCTCGGCCAGGTCGTTACGCCAGCCGCGCCAACTGCCGATCGTGTGCGCGTCCGCGTACGCGCGGCGGGGCTGAATCGCGCCGATATTCTCCAGCGCCGCGGCAAGTATCCAGCGCCGCCGGGTTATTCGCAGAACATCCCGGGCCTCGAATTTGCCGGCGAGGTGGACGCAATCGGCGAATCGGTGCGGATGTGGAAACCTGGCGACCGCGTGTTCGGGATCACGGCGGGTGGAGCGCAGGCCGAATTCGTGGTCGTCCCCGAGAGCAACCTCGCGCGAGTGCCGCAGAATTTGAGCTGGATCGAAGCCGGCGCCATGCCGGAGGTGTTCATTACGGCCGACGATGCGCTCTTCACGCGCGCCGGCCTCCAGCTGGGCGAACGCATGCTCGTCCACGCTGCTGGTTCCGGCGTAGGCACCGCAGTCGTGCAGCTCGCGCACGCAGCGGGTGCGATCGTCTATGGCACCTCACGGACGGCCGAGAAGCTCGAGCGCGTGCGCGGATTCGGGCTCGATCACCCGATCG
>CADDYX010000266.1 GCA_902810735.1 Verrucomicrobiota bacterium
CGCGGCGCGCGCCCGATCGGCGCTGGCATGTCCGCAAGGATAGGCGTCGCATCTGGGTCGACGGCGTGATGACGCGGCTGACTGACGAGAGGACGGGCGCGCGCCCGTCGCGCAACGCGGTCGCCATTTCCTTCTCCTCCTGTTCGCGCTCGCGGTCTTCCGGCGTGAAAATCATTTCTCCGGATTGGCCGATTGCTTCTTCCGCGCTCCATCCGAAAACCCTTTCCGCGCCGCTGCTCCAGTAGGTGATGATGTTACCCGGATCGAGCAGGAACATCGCGTAGTCGGGCGTCCCTTCGACCAGCAGTCGGAAGCGCTCGTCGCTCTCCCGTAATGCCGCTTCCGTTCGTTTCAGCCGATCGATGTCCGTCGCTGTCCCGAACCAGCTCGTCACCCGTCCGGTGTTGTCGCGCAGCGGCACATTGCGGCCGATGAACCATCGATATGCGCCGTCTTCGCGTCGCAGCCGGTATTCGGAATCGAACACTTCGCCTTTCGCCAGCGCCTGCTGCCAGCGTTCCGTAGAGCCCGGTTCGTCGTCCGGATGCACGATTGCCTGCCAGCCCGGTCCAACCGACTCTTCGTAGCTCAGCCCGCTATAATCATACCAGCGCCGGTTGAAGTAATTCGCGTTGCCTTCGGCATCGTTCGTCCAGATCAATTGCGGAACGTGATCGGCCACGTTGCGGAAGCGTTCTTCGCTCGCGCGCAACGCTTCCTCGGCGTCTTTGCGATCGCTCACATCGGGCGAGACGCCGACGTGACCGCGGTAGATGCCGCTATTGTCGAAGAGCGGCTGGGCAAACGCTTCGATCCAGCGCCAGACGCCATCGTGCCGTTGCACCCGCATGACGTAATGGAAAGGGCGCTGCTCTTGCACGGCGGCTCCGAATTCCGCCACCACCCCCGCGCGGTCCTCGGGGTGGACGATCATCTGCCAGCGCTGACCTGAGATTTCCTCCGCGGTCTTGCCGGTGAAATCGAGATACTGCTGGTTGACGTACTGGTTATTGCCCTGCGCGTCGTTGAACCAGATCAGCGCCGGCGCCGTGTCGCTCAGGGTGCGGAATTTTGCTTCGCTATCGCGCACCGCATCTTCAGCCTGTTTCCGCCGCGTGATGTCGATGAACGTCGCGACCACGCCGGCGATGCGATCTTCGCTCGTCCGATAGGGCGCGATCCGGGTCAGGAACCACGTCCCGTCCGCGATCTCCACTTCGCGCTCGATCGTGTGCAGGTCTTCCAGGACGCGCTCGGCGTCCGTGATGAAGCCTTCGTACTTCAGCGTGCTCGTGATGTCCGCTATCGGCCGGCCCATGTCCGCCGGGATCAGGTTGAAGATCTTTTGCGCCGCGGGCGTGAAGCGATGGATGCGCAGTTGGCGGTCGAGGAAAATGGTCCCGATGTCGGACGAGGCCATCAGGTTGTTGAGGTCGGCGTTCGCGCGGCTCAGCTCCTCCACGTTCGCCTTCAGCTCGTGGTTCACCGTGATCAGCTCTTCGTTGACCGACTGCAGTTCCTCCTTGCTCGTCTCCAGCTCCTCGCTCGCGGAACGCATCTCCTCGTTCATCGCCTGGAGCTCTTCGTTCGAAGCTTTCAGCTCTTCGTTGGCCGCTTCGTATTGCTCGACCGTCGCGTTGAGCTGTTGCTTGAGTGAATCGATCTCCTCGCTCGCTTCGCGGCTGAGCGTCTGATGCGCGCTCGATACTGCAGGCGCGACCGGCTCCGGCTCGCCTTCCTTCTGGAAGAGGACGAGGAAGAAGCCGCTCGCTTCGTCGCTCGATTTCATCGGCCGCACCACGAGCGTAATCACTTCGTTGCTGCCCTCGAAGTGCACCCGCTTCGGCGCGCTGGCCACGCTTTCCTGCGATTGCGCGGCGCGGAAGAGCGCGGTGCGCAATTCGACCTGCAGCGCGGGGTCGATCACCTTCGTGATGTTCGCGCTCGGCTCGCCCGCCATGAAACGCAGGTAGCGTCCTGCGCTCGGCGAAAGGTGCACGATCTCGTGCGCGTCGTTCACCACCACGGAGGGCGGGCCGTATTCCTCGAGCAGACGCAGATGCAATTCGCCAAAGAGCAGTTCGCGCCGCGTGTGGCCGGCTTGCGGCGCATCCGGCGCAGCTGCGGTCGCGTCGGTGTGGGTCAACGCCGGCAGCGGCCGCGCGCGCCAGCCGCTCGGTTGCCGCACCGCCTCGCCGCCGGTGCGGAGCGGCAGCGCCGGCACTCTCCAGACCGGCCGTGGCGTGGAGCGGCGCACGAAAAGCCGGTGCTTGGCGTCCACCGGTGAGAAAAGCGATTGCCCCTGCGTGTGATTCTCCGCCCCGCCGAGGAAGAGCAGAGCGCCCGCGCGCAAAGCGAAATGGAAAACGTCGAAGACCTGTTCCTGCGCCTGGCCGTTCAGGTAGATGAGCAGGTTCCGGCAGGAGATGAGATCGCAGCGCGAGAACGGCGCGTCCTTCAGGACGTTGTGCGCGGCGAAGAGCACCTTCTCGCGAATTTCCTTCCGCACCCGGTAACGGCCGTGGTCCTTCACGAAAAACTCGCGCAACCGCTCCGGCGAGACGTCCGCCTCGATCATGGATGGATAAAGTCCGTCGCGCGCATCGGCGATCGATTGCTCGTCAATGTCGGTCGCGAAAACCTGCACCCGCGGCGGATTATCCAGGCGGTTGCAATGTTCGCAGAGCAACATCGCGATCGAATAGGCTTCCTCGCCCGTCGCGCAGGCCGTCACCCAGACGCGCAGTTCGTCGTCCTTTTTCTTCCCCGCGAAAAGCTGCGGGATGTGCGCCTCGAGCGCGG
>CADDYX010000267.1 GCA_902810735.1 Verrucomicrobiota bacterium
CTCACGGTCGGCAAGATGCCGAATCCATTCATTACGACGTCGATGGTCTGGGATGCGGACATCAGCCCCGAAGGGGCGTCCGAACAATGGAAGCACACTTTCAAATTCGGCGGTGATGAATCGGCCGGATCGTACAGCAAAGACGGGAAACAGATCGCGAGTGGAAAATCAGACACCGGGATGTCGATCGACCTGTTCGCGAATTTCGGGCAGTTCGTTTACGACGATTCGAACCCTGAGAACCCGATCGGCCCGGCGCCGCGGGGTGTGCCGAATACCGATGCATTCCTGCTCGGCTGGCAGGTTGGCGCCAAGTTGAACTGGAGCAACACCACCTACTTCCAGTTCGCGCCGACGCTCTACAATTACACCGGCACCGGCGATTCATTCTTCACCCACTTCTCCGGCGATCCCGATGTCCTCGTCGGCACCACACGCACGGCGCTCAATCAAACGGGCGTCAACAGCCTTCTCGTTTACGACATGCCAGCCGAGTTCGGCTGGAGTGTGGGCAAACTTCCGGTCCGTGTGTTTGGCGATTTTGCTGTGAATCTCGACGCGTCCGATCGCGCTGTCGCCGCCGGTCACCCAGACAAGGACGACCAGCGCTACGCGTACCAGGTGGGCGTCGGCGTCGGTAAAATCAAAGCGAAGAACGACTGGGCGATCAGCGCGTTCTGGCAGCACACCGAGCAATACGCGCTCGATCCGAACATGGTCGATACCGATTTCTTCGACAGCCGGATCAATTTGGAAGGCGTCGGCGTCACGGCCGGTTACGCGGTGAGCGACGCAGTGACGTTCAACATCACCTACGGCTACGCGCACCAGATCGACCACACGCTCGGCACCGGCGGCGTCGGCGACATCGCGGTCAACCCGCTGCGCGAATACCAGCTCTTCCAGGCCGATCTGAATTGGAAATTTTAACCGACCGCAGCCGAGCTGCGCGTTTTCGGACGTGACATTGTGCAGGGTGCGATGATTTTCACCAGATCGACGCGCCGCGCGAAATCGAACGCAAGTTTTTGCTCAGACAACTGCCGGACCGGCTAAGCGAATTCCCGCACGAAGAGATCGAGCAGGGTTACCTCGCGATCGAGGCGGATGAGGTGCAGGTGCGTTTGCGGAAACGCGGCGCGATCTGCTCGCTCACCTTCAAGCGCGGCAACAAACAGGCGCGCGAAGAACGCGAGATCAGGCTAAGTCAGGAGCAGTTCGACGCGCTCTGGCCGGCAACCGAGAACCGGCGGCTGACGAAAACGCGCTACAACGTGCCGTGGCGAAACTGGATCGTTGAAATCGATATGTACAGCGGCCGTCACGAAGGACTGATCGTTGCCGAGGTCGAGTTCGAGGATGAGGCAAGTTGCGCAACCTTCGCGCCACCCGATTGGTTCGATCGCGAGGTGACCGGCGAGTCGCGTTACAGCAACGTCGCGCTCGTGTTGCAGCGATAAGCGTGTCGCTCGTCACGAGATTGTAACAGTAAACATTTTGACGCTCGCGCGGTCGGATGGGCACGTTGGCCGCGCACGAAATTCCACCAGTTCATCCGCACGGCTCTCGGTATTTCATCTTCGCTGCGCTCGCTGAGCGACGGCGCGCGCGCTCAGTCCAGCTTGTACGCTTCGACCAGGCCGATGCCGGTGGTCTCGTTTCGGCCGCGCAAAATCACCGTGTAGTTGCCGGGCGGGTAATCGCCAATGATTGCCGCCTCATTGTCGTTCTTCGGTGCGAGGCCGCTCTGCTTGATCTCAAGCTCCTGTGAATCTCGCCAGTCATCGTTGAACGCGAGCGCTGCACCGTTCGCGTTGCGTAAATCGAGCGTCGGGTTCGCGAGACGGTTCGCAACCGGAACGCCGTTGGCTTTGAGCGATGGCCCGAGGCCACGGAAGATCACGCGCGCGTCGTCGATTCCGTGAATGATCACGCCGCCGATCATGACGTTGTCACCGGTTTGGACGTTGCCGCGGGTGGAAACGTTCCGGAGTTTCGGTGCGGTGAGTTCCGCCACATCGTAGGCTTCAAACAGCGCGATGCCGCTCGCCTCGTTTTTCCCGCGAACGATCACGGTGTAATTGCCGGGCTCGAGCCCCGCCAGAATTGCCGATTCCCGGTCGTTTTTGGGTGCGAGGCCGGTCTGCTCGATTGCCTGCTGCTGTCGCGCTTTCCAGTCATCGTTCCGCGCGATCAGACTGCCGTCGCCGCGCCGCAACTCGATCACGGGATCGGCGATCGTGCCCGGCAGCGGCTTGCCACGAGTGGTAAGTGATGGGCCCAGCGCGCGGACGAGCACCTTTTTGCCGCCGCTACCACCGACAATCAGACCGCCGATCATGACATTGTCACCGGTGCCGGTCACCATCCGTGTCGAGATGTTCGCGAAGAAGGAATTCTTGAACACGTCGGTCACGCCTGGCCGGCCGATTGCGCCGCCGATGTGCGGCAAGCGGTAGCAGTCTTCGACCGTGGCGAGCACGTTGTAATGATTCATCGCGGTGCCGGTCGGCGTCACCGAGCCGCTCGGCGGTCCCGTGTCGGGATTCAGTGCATTGATGTCGAGCTCCGGGTACTTGCCGGGTTTGATCATCGGCCCGGCGAAGATCGTCGGGATCAGGTTTGAAGGCGTGTTGAAACCGTCTTCGTCGAACGTCACGATCAACAGGCTGTTGTGCGTTTTTGCCCACGCGTAGTAGGTGGCGATGATGTTGCGTTTCAGCCATGTGTCGCCCTCGTCGACCGAAGCGCTGTGCATGTCGTGCTGCTCGTTCG
>CADDYX010000268.1 GCA_902810735.1 Verrucomicrobiota bacterium
TATGTATTCGTTAGGCCGAAGCGAAGAGGTGCTCGGCCGCGCATTGCAAGATTTTGGCCCCGGTCGGGATCGCGTGGTGATCGCAACCAAGGTTTTTTACCCGATGGGCGACGATCCGAACCAGCGCGGCCTTTCGCGCAAGCACATCATGCACGCCATCGACGACAGCCTGCGCCGGCTCGGCACCGACTATGTGGATTTGTATCAGATCCATCGCTTCGATACGGAGACGCCGATCGAGGAGACACTCGAAGCGTTGCACGACGTCGTGAAAGCGGGCAAAGCGCGCTACCTCGGTGCCTCCTCGATGTTCGCGTGGCAATTCGCGAAGATGCTTCACACCGCGGATGCGCACGGCTGGACGCGCTTCGTCACGATGCAGAACCACTACAACCTGCTCTACCGCGAAGAAGAACGCGAGATGATGCCGCTGTGCGTCGACGAACGCATTGGCGTGATCCCGTGGAGTCCGCTCGCGCGCGGCTGGCTCGCCGGCAGAAAGCCCAACGAAACGCGGCGTGCGAAAAGCGATACGTACGGCCACAAGCTCTACGGCGAGCAGATCGGCGATGCTGACGCCGCAGTGGTGTCGCGGTTGTCGGAAATCGCGAACGCCCGCGGCGTGGCGCCAGCGCAAGTCGCGCTCGCCTGGCTGTTGCACAAACCGGGTGTGATCGCGCCGATCGTCGGCGCGTCAAAACCGAAACACGTCGAGGACGCGGTTTCGGCATGTGAGCTGCAGCTGAGCGCTGACGAAATGCGCTCTCTCGAGGAGCCGTATCAGCCGCACGAAGTCGCCGGCATTGCGTAGTGCGCTACGGGCTCGTGACGGTATAAACTACGGCGATCGAGTACGTGCCTGGTGGGTCGTTCGCGAGATTTGCGTTGAGCCTGTAATCCATTGGCAGTGCCCCGCTCGACCCGCTGCCTCTTGTCAGCACCTGATTGGTGGCGGTAAGCGGAATCCAGGTTAACGACAAGAACGGCTCGCGAAGGGCAAGGTCGCTCGCCGGCTTATTTGGGTTCGAGTCGCCGCTGCTGGCGAGGAAGGAAAATGTCGAGGTCTGCGTCTTAACCGAGACAGTCCAGGAGACGTTATTTTTCGCCGTCACGGTGAAGGAGTGTGCTGAGCTCTTCGTGATCTGAGCCGCGCCGGTGCTGGAGTTAAAATCCGTCGTCGCGAACGGCATGGAAACAGACGCCGTGCTGAGGGAAATGCTTTGCGCCTGGATGTGCCCGACCAGCAAACCGAGCGTCGCAGTTACCAGAACTCCGATACGCGTCAGCGATTTCATTGCGCCTGAGCGGTGAACGTTCTCCGGATTTTTCGTTGTGCATCGGAGACCGTGAACTGCAGGTCGTCGATTTGCGTTTGGCCAACGTTGACCGTCAGCCGCGCAGGCGACACGCTCTGCTGCGACTTCAGCGTCGCGTTATCGATCGCGACGTCGTAGACGCCGGGCTCCAGATAAAGTGAGAAGAATCCGTCGGCGCGCGTGAAGCCGCGCTGCTGGCGGCCTTTGGCATCCGTCGCGACAATTTCGAAGCCGGCGAGATCCTCTTTCGCGTCCTGGTGGATCGCTTTCAGGATTTCTGCGTCTTCGTTCTTTGCCTTCGCCATCACGAGGCGGCCTTCACAGGCGGTCGGCTTCACGAGACCGAACGCAACCCTTGTGACTTCGCCTTTTCGAAGCTGCAGTTCCTTTGCATTCGCGCCGGTCGTCTCGGTGTAGTGAACCTCAGGCGGCGGTGTGATCGTGATCGGGTATTTGCCGTCAGCCATCGCCGGCAGTGTGAAGTCGCCGTTCGCGTCGGTCAGCGCCTGCGCGGTTCCCGCCGCGACCTTGACGCCCGCCAGCGCAGTCTCACCGGGATCGAAGCGACCGTTGTTATTAACGTCGTCAAAGACGCGGCCCGTCGCCTGCGCTCGGCGCGGTAGCCACGGAATCGGAATCGAGAAATCGTGACGGCAGGTGAACAGGATCGCGCCTTCGGTTGAAGGCGAACCGTGCGAGTCCGTCGAGCTTCGCGTGGTGAGCGCTGCTTCGACTCCGGCCCACCAGTTCGCGCTCATGCGCCGCTCGAACGAGGCGGAGGTGCGCGTTGCAGTGCCGGCGTCTTCGTAGCTGTAAATCGTGGTCGCCGCTCGCGCAGACCATTCATTGCCTTGAACAGTTGTGCCGGCGGTGAGACTCACGCCGCTGCGATTCAACGCCTCGCGATCGTTGTCGAGATTGCGCGTGACGCGTGCTGACATGTCGAAAGTCATCGACGCCGGACCGGTGACGGTTTGCAGCAACATCGGCACCGGCTGGCTGCACCGGATGTCGGCGCCGGTCGTGACGAATTGCGAACTGACTCGCGCGGTGGTGTCACTCTCATGGTTCTCGACGCCGCCGCGCGCCGCCAGATTAACGTCCCAAACCGCCGCGCTCGAGTCACTCTGCGAATTCTGAAACAGCATGAGATTAAGCGCGGCCGCTTTTTCCTCAGCGCGATCGAAGAAATCGCTGCGGTTGAATTGCCGCGTTTCCTGGAGTTCGAAACTGCCTGATGGCAACCGCCACGCCGTCCACGCCGGCCGCAAGCTGCCCCAGCGCATGCCGGCATTCAGCAGGCGCGATTGGCTGGTGCGCAGAAAATCAGGGGTGACGTCCAGGACATCCGCGAGTGTTTGCTCAAATTCCGGCACGACGCTGTAGGTCGAGTCATTGTAGTTCCCGTAGGCCTCGA
>CADDYX010000269.1 GCA_902810735.1 Verrucomicrobiota bacterium
TCGGTGGCGCCCTCGCCCGCATACCGCGCGGAGTAGACACCGGGCGCTCCACCGAGTGCGTCGACCTCGAGACCAGAGTCGTCGGCGACGACAAGGTCGTTGACGTAATTCGACGCGCCGATCGCTTTGAGCGCGGCGTTCTCCGCAAAGGTCCTGCCGGTCTCCGCGATCAGCGGCACGTCATTGCGTCGGCTCAAATCCGTGACGAGAAACTCCGGTCCCAGGATCGCGGCAAACTCGCGCGTCTTGTGCGAATTCCGCGTGGCGAGCAGGAGGCGTTTCACTTCCGACACGATTCACGCGATTCTGTAGATTCAAATCGGCAGAATGCTGTTTAATTCTGTCGCCTTTGCATGGACGAGCGCCGCAAACCTTATCCGTTCGATTGGTTCGAACCGAAATGGCAAAAGCTTTGGGACGAGCGCCGCACGTTTCACGTGCCAAATCCCGGCGATGCCGGCTTCGATCTGGCGAAGCCGAAGTTTTACGTGCTCGACATGTTCCCGTACCCGAGCGGCGCCGGCCTGCACGTCGGTCATCCGGAAGGCTACACGGCCACGGATATCATCGCGCGCTACAAGCGCATGCGCGGCTTCAACGTGCTGCATCCGATGGGCTGGGACGCGTTCGGCCTGCCGGCGGAGCAATACGCGATCAAAACCGGCCAGCATCCGGCGATCACCACGCGCGAGAACGTCGGGAAGTTCAAGGCGCAGCTGAAGCGCATCGGTTTTTCGTACGATTGGGCGCGCGAGGTCAACACGACCGACCCGGGCTATTACAAATGGACGCAGTGGATTTTCCTCCAGATTTACAATTCCTGGTTCAATCCGCACACGCAGCGCGCCGAGCCGATCAGCACCTATCGCGGAGACAATCCGGACACTGTCCGGCTCGCTTATGTCGCCGACGTGCCGGTTAACTGGTGCCAGGAACTCGGCACTGTTCTCGCCAATGAAGAAGTGGTGGACGGCAAGAGCGAGGTCGGCGGATTTCCGGTCGTGCGGCGGCCGATGCGGCAATGGATGCTGCGGATCACGGCGTTTGCCGACCGGCTCGAGCAGGAGCTCGATGGACTGGATTGGCCGATCGGAATCAAATTGCTGCAGCGCAACTGGATCGGCCGCAGTGAAGGCGCGGAGATCATTTTTCCTGTAGCGGGGGCCGATGGCCCCGCCGCCGCGGCCGGCGACCGCGGCTCCAGCATCCGCGTTTTCACCACGCGGCCCGACACCGTTTACGGCGCGACTTACATGGTGCTCGCGCCCGAGCATCCGCTGGTTGAGCGAATCGTCAGCGAGGAACAATGGCCCGCAGTGCGCGAATATCGCGAACGGACCGCGCGCAAATCGGAGCTCGAGCGCACCGATCTTGCAAAGGAGAAAACCGGCGTGCCGCTCGGCGCATTCGCGATCAATCCGGCCAGCGGCGAACGCATCCCGATCTGGATCGCCGATTACGTCCTGATCGGTTACGGCACCGGCGCGATCATGGCGGTTCCTGCGCACGACGAACGCGATTTCGAGTTCGCGCAGAAGTTCAACCTGCCGATCCGCGAAGTCGTCTCGCCTGAGCCGCGGCCGAGCGGCGGCGGCGAAGGACCGTGCAGCATGCCGCCGCTCGTTTGCACCGTGCTGGACGGCTACGCAGTCAATTCACCGCTGGTCGACGGCCTTTCGACAGCTGCCGCGAAAACCAGGATCATCGAATGGCTCGAGGCGCACGGCCACGGCCGCGGCGACGTACGCTACAAGCTGCGCGACTGGCTTTTTTCGCGCCAGCGCTACTGGGGCGAGCCGTTCCCGATCGTGTGGGAGAAGGGGCAGCACCGCGCGCTCCAGGAATCCGAGCTGCCGCTCGAACCGCCGGCGCTCGAGGATTTCAAACCGACCGGCACCGGCGAGCCGCCGCTGGCCAAAGCGCGCGACTGGATTCGGTACTCGGAGAAAGCAACACGCGAGACAAACACGATGCCGCAATGGGCGGGCTCGTGCTGGTATTACCTGCGCTTCTGCGATCCGCAGAACGACTCCCGGTTCGTCGGCGAGGAGGCGGAGCGCTACTGGATGGGCGGAGCGCAGCCCGGCGGCGTCGATCTTTACGTCGGCGGCACCGAGCACGCCGTGTTGCATCTGCTTTATGCGCGGTTCTGGCACAAGGTGCTCTTTGACCTCGGCTATTTGTCCAAACCGGAGCCGTTCCAGCGCCTCGTGAATCAGGGACTGATCCTCGGCGAGGACAACCAGAAGATGTCGAAGTCGCGCGGCAACGTCGTCAACCCCGACCACGTGATCGACCAGTACGGCGCGGACGCGCTGCGCTGCTACGAAATGTTCATGGGCCCGCTCGAGCAGATGAAGCCGTGGAGTATGCGCGGCGTGGAAGGGATCGCGCGGTTCCTCGCCCGCGTCTGGCGCCTGATGATGGAGGAAAATCAAGCCGGCGAGTGGATCGTTTCGCCGCGCGTGCAGGATGTCGCGCCGGACAAATCGCAGCTGAAAATTCTGCACGCGACGATCAAGAAGGTGACCGAAGACATCGAGGCGCTCTCATTCAACACCGCGATTTCGCAGATGATGGTGTTCGTAAACGCGTTCACGAACGCTGCCGCGGTGCCGCGTGCGACGATGCAGTCGTTTCTCGTTCTCCTGAATCCGTTCGCGCCGCACATCACCTCGGAGCTGTGGGAAAAAATCGGCAGCACCGGTGAGATCACCGA
>CADDYX010000270.1 GCA_902810735.1 Verrucomicrobiota bacterium
GCGAGATGCCGGTGCCCGAGCACGCGCTCTACGGCGCATCGACGCAACGCGCCGTTCTCAATTTTCCGGTCAGCGGTTATCGCTTCGCGCGGCCATTCATTCGCGCTCTCGGCTTGATCAAATGGGCCGCGGCGCAGGCGAATCACGATCTCGGTTTGCTCGACGCGCATCGCTCCGCGCTGATCGTGCAGGCGGCTGAAGAAGTCGCCGACGGGAAGCTGGACGAGGATTTCCCGCTCGACATTTTCCAGACCGGCTCGGGCACGAGCACGAATACGAACGCGAACGAAGTGATCGCGAATCGTTGCGCGCAGCTCGCCGGTAAACCGATCGGTTCCCGCGAAGCGGTCCACCCGAACGATCACGTCAACATGGGTCAGTCGAGCAACGACGTGATCCCATCAGCGATCCACGTCAGCGCGGCCGAGCAGTTGAAGAACAGCCTCATTCCGTCGCTCGAAAAATTGCGCGACGCACTCGCCGCGAAAGCAAAAGAGTTCGACGACATCGTGAAGATCGGTCGCACGCACTTGATGGATGCGACGCCGGTCCGGCTCGGCCAGGAGTTCGGCGGTTATGCGCAGCAGGTCGCGTATGGCATCGAGCGTGCGCAGAGAGCGATCGACGTGCTGAGCGAGCTCGCGCTCGGCGGGACTGCAGTTGGCACGGGATTAAACCGGCACATCGATTTTCCGTCGAAAGTGATGCGGCACCTCGAGCAGCGCACCGGCATCGCGTTTCGCGAAGCGCGCAACCACTTTGAAGCGCAGGGCGGGAAAGACGCCGTCGTCGAAACCAGCGGCCATCTCAAAACGATCGCGACGTCGTTGTTTAAAATCGCGAACGACATTCGCTGGCTCGGCAGCGGGCCGCGCTGCGGCATCGGCGAGATTCAATTGCCCGCCACGCAGCCGGGCAGCTCGATCATGCCGGGCAAGGTGAACCCGGTCTTGTGCGAGTCGATGATGATGGTTTGCGCGCAGGTCATCGGCAACGACGCCTGCATCACCTGGGCGGGCGCGAACGGAAATTTCGAGCTCAACGTCATGATGCCGGTGATGGCGCACAATGTTCTCGAAAGCATCCGGCTCCTCGCCAATGTCTGCGACGCGTTCGTCGAGAAATGCGCGGTCGGCATCACCGCGAACGAAGAGCGCTGTCGCGAATTGGTCGAGCTTTCAATGGCGATGGTGACGAGTCTCGCGCCGAAAATCGGTTACGATCGTGCGGCTGAGATCGCAAAGGAGAGCGCGAAGACGGGCAAGACGGTGCGCGAATTGTGCCGCGAGAAAAAAATTCTGCCGGAAGCGGAGCTGGACGCAGCGCTCGATCCGCGCGGCATGACCGAGCCCGGCGGGGAAGGCGCAGCCGGAGGTTAGCGCCGTGAAAGCGGCGTTCGCCACAATCGCGCTGATTTTGTGCTGCGTTCCGTTTGCGCCGGCCGCGAATGAGAAACGCGTCGATGTGAGCGCAATCGTCACGCGCGCCGACGCGGAATCCGCGCTCGGCGAGCCGGTCAAAGATCCGGCGCCGCGGAACAGCGAAGGCGGCGACGGTTATTATTCGCGTTGCAATTATTACGGACAGAATGACGCCAAGTCGCTCGTCCTCCGTGTTCGCCAGGTCACGAATGGCAAACTCGATGCGAAGAAAGAATTCCAGATGCTGAGCGCAACCGGCAAATTGAAATCAATCGATGATCTCGGCGATCGGGCCGGCCTCTACACCGGCGGGCCGCAGAGCGGTCTCTCGCGCGTGCTCATGCTTTACGTCGCGAAAGGAAACGCGCTCATCACGGTTGGCATCGGCGGGATGGACGACGAGAATGTCGCGATCCAAAAAGCGAAGGCGCTCGCGCGCAAAATTGTGAAGCAGCTCTGATCGCTGCCGAGCGTTTCGATTAATAATGGTAGCCAACGTCCACGGTCCGCAGTTTTTCGGCGGCGCGAACATCGCGATCAAATGCCCGTATCACACCTATGATGCGACGGTCGCGTTTTATCGCGACACGCTCGGGCTGCCGTTAATCGAAGAAGAGGCCGACGGCTGCATTTTTCAGTTCGGACCCAACCGGCTCTGGATCGATAAGGTGCCGAACCTCAGTCATCCCGATATCTGGCTTGAACTCGAAACGACCGATACCGAAGCGGCCGCGTCTTATTTGAAGATCAACGGCGTGCCGCGGCGCGATGAGGTCGAGCAACTGCGCGAAGATTTCGACGGCTTCTTCATCTCCGATCCATCGGGCGTGGTCCACCTCGTCGTCGGCGACGAGGACTAAGCGTTGCTCCGCCAGTAACCGATCCACGTGCCCCAGCCGTAAATTCCGAGCGGCGCGAGTTTGCCGGCTGCGACCAGCTCGTCGACGTCCCGGCGCGTCGCTGCCAGTTTGATGTTGTCGGCGGGGCCGGTGTAATCGTCGATCACCAGCCAGCAGCGATCGCTCAGCTTGTCGCCGAACGTATCGAGATCGCGTTTCACCGCGCCATCCGCGTCGAGAATCAGCAGCCCAATTTCGTCGGCGCCAATTGCATCGCGCACACCGGACGCGACCACCGGATCGTGTGACGCGCCCTCGAACAACGTGACCAGCTCCGTGACGCGATGTTTCGCGAGATTCCGTTTCAGATCGCGCACGATATTGCGCGTAGCGAGCCGGTGTCCTTTCAAACTGCCGCCCGGTTCGATTGTGACCAGTTTCTTCGAGACGCCGGAGT
>CADDYX010000271.1 GCA_902810735.1 Verrucomicrobiota bacterium
CTCGCGGAAAGCGTGGTAAACCCGGTCACGCCACCAGCCGCTATGCCGGAACTCAACCGCGCAGCGGAACGACGGGTCGATCTGGGTCGCAATCGTCTTCAAACGCGACGGCGTGTAGCGGTAGCTCGGCGGAAATTGAAACAGAAAACAGCCCAGCTTCGGCCCAAGGATTTCCGAGAATTTGCAGAACTCCTCGACCAGCATCCGCGTCCGGACTAGGCGCTTCTCGTGTGTAATCAAACGATTTACTTTCAGCGAGTAACGAAACTTTTCCGGTGCATTACGTGCCCAGCTTTTGACGTTCGCAATCTTCGGCCAGCTGTAGAACGGCGCGTTCAGCTCGACCGTATTGAATCGCGCCACGTAATGCCGGAACCACGAATCCGGCCGGCTGTTCTCCGGGTAGAATTTGCCGCGCCAGTGCCAGTAAAACCATCCGGAACAGCCGACGCGCGCCTCCACCAGAAATGAATCGGCGGCGCGTCGCTGCTTGACCGGTTGCGCCTGCTTGGGCAGCCTCGTCGCTCATGAATGGACTCTCACGTTTTGCGCCCGCTGTTTTCTGCATCATGCGGCTGGTTGTCGGCCTGCTCTTTGCCTGTCATGGAGGACAGAAAATTCTTGGCTTTCCACCCGGCGGCCACGGCATGCCACCCGGCGCGATGGGCGCACTTTCCGCCTGGATCGAACTCGGTGGCGGCTTTCTGATCGCCTTCGGCCTCCTGACCCGAATCGCTGCGCTGCTTGCCGCCGGTGAGATGGCGGTGGCGTATTTCATGGTGCATGCACACGGCGGGTTTTTCCCGATCGTCAATCGCGGCGAGCCGGCGGTGCTCTACTGCTTCGTTTTCCTGTTCATTCTCTTCCATGGACCGGGCCCGTACGCGCTCGATTCCCTGCTGTTCCGGCGAACCGCAGCGACGACAACGACGATGTAACTGTGAGGCGCGTTATCTTTCTCGTCGCGGTGCTCGGCGCAGCGATTGCCGCCGCGCAGGTCATCAAAGACTTCGGACGCGAGCGGCTGAACACTTCGCCGCGGCACGCTGATTGGGTTGAGATCAAGCCAGACCTGAAAGCATTCGTCGTTTACCCGGAGCGCAAAGACAAGGCGCCGGTTGTGCTTGTGATCAGCGA
Source organism: Verrucomicrobiota bacterium (assembly GCA_902810735.1). Lineage (GTDB taxonomy): Bacteria > Verrucomicrobiota > Verrucomicrobiia > Chthoniobacterales > UBA10450 > CADDYX01. Next base: position 1,138 of record CADDYX010000271.1, read on the forward strand.
GATTTTCGGGCTGACCGACTGGGTTCGCAGCATGTGCGACCAGCTGGCGGAAAACGGCGTCATTGCGATCGCGCCTGATCTGCATCACGGCCAGAAATCCGAAGACCTCGACGCGGCCCGCAAAGCGACGTCAGGACTGAAGAAAGAAGCTGTCCAAGCTGATCTCGACGCGACGGCTGAGTATGCGCTCGCGAAAATCCCTGCCGCGAACGGCACGCTCGCGGTCTGCGGCTTTTGCTGGGGCGGGGGATGGGCTTTTAGCTACGCCAACGAAAATCCCAAGCTCAAGGCGGCGTACTCGTTTTACGGCACTGCGCCCGATGCCGCCGCGGACGTGCAGAACATCGCGTGTCCCGTTTACGGCTTCTACGGCGAGAACGACGCACGGGTCGACGCCACAATCCCGAAAGCCGAAGAGCTAATGAAGGCCGCGGGCAAAAAGTACGAGCCGGTAATTTACAAAGGCGCCGGCCACGGTTTTATGCGGGAAGGCGAGATGCCGAGCGGCACCGACGCGAATAAAAAGGCGCGCGAAGATGCGTGGGTACGCTGGAAGGCGCTGTTAAAAGAGTTGTAGAGGCGCCTTGTCTTGTCCGAGGTGCCGCTTTAACGCGTGTGCAATTCCACGCGCGCAGTAAAGTTGGTTCATCCGGTGACCTCAGCGAGCGGCGAAGAATTCGCCCAGCGATTGTCGAACTTGGCTAGCAGGATCGCCCGCAGTTCGGGCATGGGTTTGCCATCCAGCACGATCAGAAATGACTCTTTCGTGCCGATATCCTTAATGCCGTGCCCACGACCACGACCGCGCGATCAGAGATGACATAGCGGTCGTGCAATTCGTTCTGGCGTGGAAAAACCCGCACTTCAAGCGCCGGTACTTCTTTCCGGAAGTCGTACAACTCGCGGGCGAACGCGTTGCGATCTTCACTCGTTCGGCCTGTCAGAAAGTGAAGTGGCGAACCGTGGCGGAAATGGTTAAGCAGCGCGAGTGTTCCTCGACCATAATATTTATCCACAATGCAGATCCTGCCTGAGAGGCGACGTGCGATCATCGGCAGCTTACAGTGCCGATCCTGCCACGGCTTTGTTCCGTCGATAACTAACGTTCGAATGCCGGACGACCCGTACTTCGCTTGAAGGTATGCCACGCCCTTTTCAGCAATGATGCATGCAAGTTTCGGATTTTCCTCATTCAGCTGCCTCCTGATGATCCGCTTACCAGCACGCGCGAACGATCTTTCGACTTCCGTTGCAGAAATTCCGACCCCGCGAATCTCGAGCAATTCAGCCACCTCGGCAGCATACATTGGGCAATAGTGGCCAAAGTAATCCCGCATGACCCACAACATCCAAAGCGCCTCGTCTCGAGCGGTCTGGAGCTCACGCGGATTAGGAAAGGTGGCAGTCTCGCTTTGCGAAGATCTCTCTCGAAACGCCAATGCCGAAGTTCACGACTACATCACCGTCGTGATACGATTTGAGTAACATCCGGCGCTTACGAGCGATCTTTGATTGCGGCGAGTATGCCAGCAACGGCCTGGTCGCGCGGCTTGGCGCCGAGATTGCC
>CADDYX010000272.1 GCA_902810735.1 Verrucomicrobiota bacterium
TTGCTCTACAGTGACGAAGACAAGATCGACGAGGACGGCGTCCGCTCGACCCCGTATTTCAAAACCGATTGGAACCCGGAACTCTTCCTCGCGCAGAACTTCATCAATCATCTCGGCGCGTATCGCACGGAGCTGTTGCGCGGCGTCGGCGGTTTTCGCGAAGGTTATGAGGGGTCGCAGGACTACGACCTCGCGCTGCGTTGCATCGAGCAGCTCGAGCCCGCTCAGATCCGACACATTCCGCGCGTGCTTTACCACTGGCGCATGGCTCACGGCAGCGTTGCCGCACGTGTCGGCGCAAAGCCCTATGCGACGATCGCGGCGCGGCGGGCGATCGCTGATCATCTCAAACGCACAAACGTTCGGGCGACGGTGCAGCCTTGTCCTGAAAACGCCGAAGCACACCGCGTCGCGTATGACTTGCCCGATCCGCCGCCGCTTGTCTCCGTCGTCATTCCGACGCGCAACGCGGTCGAGATGCTGCAGCGTTGCGTGGATGGATTGCAGCACAAGACGAACTACGCGCGGCTCGAAATTATTCTCGTCGACAACGGATCGACCGAACCTGGCGCGGTCGAGTTCCTGCGCCGCCTCGCCGCCAACAATGAGGCGCGTGTGGTCGATGACCACGAGCCGTTCAACTTTTCGCGCCTGATCAATCGCGGCGCCTCAGCGGCCACCGGCGAGTTTTTGTTGCTGCTCAACAACGACATCGAAGTCGAGGAGAGCGGCTGGCTGCGCGAAATGGTTAGCCATGCAGCGCAGCCGCGTGTCGGCGCCGTCGGCGCGCGCTTGTGGTATCCGTATGGCACGATCCAGCACGGCGGCGTCGTCGTCGGACTTGGAGGCGTGGCTGGTCACGCGTCCTACCGCACACCGCGTGGTGATCCCGGATATTTCGGCCGCGCGATCTTGCAGCAAAACTGCACCGCGGTGACCGGGGCATGCCTGCTGGTGCGCAAAGCGTTGTTCGATGAGGTGGGCGGTTTCGATGCGGAAAATCTCGGGATCAGTTTCAACGACGTCGACTTTTGTTTGAAACTTCGCGCGCGTGGTCATCTGAACGTCTGGACGCCGTATGCGAACCTCGTGCACCACGAATCCGCGTCCCGTGGGCATAACACCACGCCGGAAGAGCAGGCGCAGTTCGTCCGCGAAGCCGAATTCATGCAGCGGAAATGGCGCGACGCGCTACTGCGCGACCCCTATTACAATCCGAACCTGACGCTGAACTGGCCGGGGTTCGACCTGGCGTTTCCGCCGCGAGTTTAGCGCGCTATTCGCGGACGGCAGTCGCTTCCTTGCCCTTGCGGTTGCGCAGGTAATTGAGCTTGGCGCGACGTGCGCGGCCTTCTTTCTCAACCTCTACCTTCGCGATCCGCGGCGAATGCGTCGGAAACACCCGCTCAACGCCCTCGCCGTAAGAGATTCGGCGCACCGTAAATGTCTCGTTGAGACCGCGACCTTTGCGGCCGATGACAATTCCGGCAAAAATCTGGATGCGTTCCTTGTCGCCTTCGACGACGCGGGTATGCACGCGCACGCCGTCACCGACTTTGAATTGCGGCACGTCGGTCTTGAATTGTTCCTTTTCGATCGTGTCGATGATTCGGTTCATGATTCGGCCTCCGGTGGGGCGGACACGGTGCAATGTCCGGCGGCTGAAATCAAGCCAGCCGGTTGTGATTTCAGCCTCGCCAACTATAATCGCTCCGCGCCGCGCCCGTAGCTCAATTGGATAGAGCGTCAGCCTCCGGAGCTGAAGGTTGCGCGTTCGAGCCGCGCCGGGCGCAGTTCTTCATAATACGGGAGGGACCTCAGTGTCCCGAGCTGTCGCGGCGCTGAGACCGCTCCCAATTTCAGGCGAGCGATTCGAGCCGGCCGAGCAAGTCCTTTTTGCTCGTCATCCCGACCACCTGGTCGACGACGCTGCCGTTCTTGAAAAAGAGCAACGCGGGAATGGCGCGCACGTTGTAGCGCATCGAGAGGCTCTGGTTTTCGTCGACGTTGACCTTCGCAACCTTGACGGCGCCCGCTTTTTCGCGCGCGATCTCGTCGATTAACGGCGAGATCATTTTGCACGGGCCGCACCATTCCGCCCAGAAATCGACGAGCACCGGCTGCGCGCTCTTGGTTACTTCCTGGTCGAAATTCGATTCGTCGAGCTTGATAGCGGCGGAGTTTTCCATCTCACACGCTAAAGTAATTCCAGAGTTGAATCAAAAATATCAGCGCTGAAATCCCGAGCAGCGCCCAAAGCAGCGCGCGCGGAACAGCGTCGATCGCACCGCTGATTGCTCCCGTCGGCGCAACCGTGACCGGCACATGCGGCGCCGGTGCCAGCGGCGCCTTAATCAGCGGCTGCGTTTTCGTCATGTTAACCGTCGGCGCACGGGAGCCGGGCGGCGGGTCCGGCAGAATGCTGATGCGCGCCGTCTCCTTTTTTGGATGCGCATGCATCGGTGCGGCGCCCGGATAAATTCCGGAGCTGCCAGGCAGTGGTGGCGGAACCGGTGCAGCCTGCGCCGATCCGCCAATCACCGGCGGAGGCGGCAGGTTCGGCGGCGGAGCGGCAGTTTCGCGCTGCGACGGCGCAGCCGGTGCGCGCGCGATCGGCGGCGGACGAAACGGCGATGCCGGCCGCACCAGCGACGCCGGAGGTGCCGCCTCTGCCTCCGCTGGTTCGTCAGCGCGCGTCGGCAT
>CADDYX010000273.1 GCA_902810735.1 Verrucomicrobiota bacterium
GCGCGAGCGTCCACCCAAGATCATCTACGTCACCCCATCTCATCAGTTCCCGCTTGGCATGACGATGAGTCTGGCGCGGCGCAGGGAGCTGATCGATTTCGCGCACAAGCACGACGCCTACATCTTCGAAGACGACCACAACTCCGAGTTCCGCTTCACCGGTCCGCCGCTGCCGTGCTTGCAAGGAATGGATGATGCCGGTCGCGTGATCTACGCCGGCACGATGAGCAAGATTCTTTTTCCGTCGCTCCGCATCGGGTTCCTTCTCGCGCCCGAACAGCTCGTCGACTCGATCATCAAAATCCGCGCGGTGATCGACCAACACTCCTCGCCCATCGATCAAGCGACACTCGCGCGCTTCATTTCCGAAGGTTACTTCCTCAGCCACATCAGAAGAATGCGGAAGCTTTATGCCGAGCGGCGCGAGTTTTTCATCGCACAATTCAATCAGTCGTTAGGCAAGTATTTCCGGCTCCAAATTCCCGAAGCGGGCCTGCACTTCGTCGCCTCGCTCCGCCGCAAAAGTGACCTGCCCATCATCACCGAAGCCTGCCGGGAGATTGGTATCCGCCCGTCGCCGTTGTCGTCCTGCTTCATCGGCGCGGACGTGCATCCGGCGCTCACTTTCGGCTTTGCCGCCTGGTCGAAGGCTCAGATACGTGAAGGGTTGGCTAAACTTGCTGCCGCACTGAAGAACAAAGTGGAATAGTCGAGCCGTCGGGAGTGGGTCTTGTTGGATTTCGGCGCGGCGTCATAGCGTCTCCTTACCTATGACACCACAAAAACCCGTTCCTAATTCTCAGTCGCCGAACATCACCCACTACGGAGGCGATGACGGCTACCGCTCGTGGATTGTATTCGCCATCCTAATCGCTATCGCGCTCGGCGGCGCGGCCTACGCCTTGGCTGCCGGTCCAGCGGCCGAGAAAGAACCGAGCTTCGACACTTACCACGTCAGCGATCTGCCATCGCTCGGCGGCACGAACAGCAGAGGCAATAGCATCAACAATCGCGATTGGATTGGGGGCTACTCCACGCAATCAGGCAACCAGACGCGTCACGCCGCTCTCTGGCGCGATGGCGTTGTCACCGATCTCGGAACGCTCGGCGGCCCCAACAGCAGCGTCGTCTGGAACGTGAAGAACAACCGCGGCCTCATGGTCGGCATCGCGCAGACCGCTACGCCCGAGCCACTCGGCGAGGCATGGAGCAGCGCCGCGTTCTACGGCGGCCCGTTTGCGGTGGGCTACATCACACTTGGGTTCGCATGGGAAAACGGACATATGCGCGGCTTGCCGACGCTCGGCGGCAACAACGGCTTCGCCACCGGCGCGAACAACCGCGGGCTGGCAGTCGGCTGGGCCGAGAACGCCTGCCGTGACGCGACCTGCGTTCCGCCACAACAACTGCAGTTCCGCCCGGTCGTTTGGGACACCCAGCACAACGACCGCATCTCACAGCTGCCATTGTTCCGCGGTGATACCTCCGGCGCGGCGACCGCGATCAATAACTCCAGCGCAGTCGTGGGCATCTCGGGCATTTGCGATCAGGCGGTCGGAAGACACACCGCGAAACACGCCGTCCTATGGGATAACAAAGGCGGCGTGACCGATCTGGGCAATCTCGGCGCACAATGGTGGAACACACCGACGGCAATCAATGAGCGTGGCGACGTCGTCGGCTTTGCCGGGGACCCTGCGTTCCCGGAAGGTGACTATCTGCACGCGTTCATCTGGACGAAAGCCGGCGGCATTCGCCCGCTCGGCGCCTTGCCTGGCCACGTGCACAGCGAAGCCTACGGCATCAACGAGCGCCGCCAGGTGGTCGGCCTCTCGTGCGACGCGGATTTCGCCGACTGCCGCGCATTCATCTGGGAGGATGGCCAAATGCGTGACCTAAACGATCTGAAGCAGCCCAGTTATGTCGGCCGCCTCGAGCAGGCCAAGGACATCAACGACCAGGGCGAGATCACCGGCCGCGCGATCAATCCCGCGACAGGTGTGCGGACCGCATTCGACGCGACACCGACGCACGGCAACTAAACGCAACACCAGCCCAGGCGAATGCCGGGCGGCGAAAAGCCGTCCGGCATTTTGGCACCATCTCGGAATTCCCTTCCTGCGTTGCGGAGAGATCCTATCCCTGCGCCGCGCGTTCAAGCGCCGCCAAGTCCATCTTCTCCATCTGCCAGACCTTGGCCGTGACCCGCTGCACGCGCGCGGGGTCATTGCCGTCCAGCCAATCCCAAATCTGCTTCGGCATGATCTGCCACGGCATCCCGAACTTATCCTTCAGCCAACCGCAGACGTTCGGCTCGCCCCCGTCGGCAGCCAGCTTTTCCCAGAAGTAATCGATTTCTTCCTGCGACTCGCAGTTCACGACCAGCGAGACGGCGTTGGTAAAGGGGTAGCCGGGCCCGCCATTGAGCGCTACGAACTGCTGCCCCTTCAGCTCGAACGCGATCGTCATCACCTTACCCACAGGCAAATGCGACGGCCCACCCTCCGGGTAGCGCGCAGTGGAGATGATCTTGCCGTCCTTGAAGACGGAGAGGTAGAACTGCACCGCTTCTTCAGCTTGCGTGTCGAACCAGAGAAAAGGCGTGATCTTTTGCATCGGCCGGGATGATGAACGCCGCGCGCGAGACAGGCAACCTCGCGTTGACCAGCAAGACGACAGCCTCC
>CADDYX010000274.1 GCA_902810735.1 Verrucomicrobiota bacterium
ATCGACATCTGCAATCTCGCTGTTGGGCAGTCGCGCATGCTCTACGGCCTGACGATTCAAAGCGAACGGCCGAGTCATCGGCTGATGGAGCAATGGCATCCGCTCGGAATCGTGGCAGTGATTTCGGCGTTCAATTTTCCTGTCGCTGTCTGGTCGTGGAACGCGGCGCTCGCTGCGGTCTGCGGTGACGCGACGATCTGGAAGCCGAGCGAGAAAACGCCGCTGACCGCAATCGCCGTGACGAAAATCGCGGAGCGCGTTTGCAGAAAAACCGGCGCCGACCCGGCGATTTTTTCGCTGCTGATTGGCGATCGCCACAGCGTGGGTGAACCGCTCGCGAAAGACCGTCGGATTCCGCTTGTCTCCGCCACCGGCTCTACGCGCATGGGCGTGGAAGTTGCGAAGACGGTGCACAGCCGGCTCGGCAGAACGATTCTCGAGCTCGGCGGGAACAACGCGCTGATCGTCTCGAAGAGTGCCGATCTCGACATGGCCGCGCGCTCGATTTTTTTCGGCGCTGTTGGGACTGCCGGGCAGCGTTGCACTTCCACCCGCCGCGTCATCGCGCACGAATCGGTCGCCGAAAAGCTGCGGGACCAACTGCTAAGCGCCTACAACTCAATGCAGATCGGCAATCCACTGGATCGCGGCACCACAGTCGGGCCGTTGGTCGAGCCGGCTGCGGTCGATGCGGTCCAGCAGTCGATTGAAAAAGTGAAAGACGAAGGCGGCGAAATTGTTTTCGGCGGCGAAAGATTGAACGGCTCCGATTACGCCGGCGGCTGCTACATGCGCCCGGCGCTCGCGAGCGCTCGCAACGGCTTCGAGATCGTGAAGCACGAGACGTTCGGTCCGCTGCTTTACCTGATGAGCTATCGCGACTTCGACGAGGCGCTCGCGATCCACAACGACGTGCCGCAGGGATTGAGCTCTTCGATTTTCACCAACGACATGCGCGAGGCGGAGAAATTCGTCAGCGTCGCGGGCAGTGATTGCGGCATCGCGAATGTAAACGCCGGCACGAGCGGCGCCGAGATCGGCGGCGCGTTCGGCGGCGAAAAAGAGACCGGGGGCGGCCGCGAGAGCGGCAGCGACGTCTGGAAGTACTACATGCGCCGGCAAACCAACACGATTAACTTTTCAACCGAGCTTCCGCTCGCGCAAGGCATCACGTTTGGCGCGGGCGAGGGGAGCGCGACGGCGTAGCGCGCAACAGGGGGATCGGCTTATGACGACAGCAAGTCTTAGCGAAACTCAGGCGCCGACGGACGCGGAAGATCAATTCAATTGGCCGCTCTGCTACGAAGCGGAGAATCTGTTCTTCGAGCGCATCTATGCCTTTCTCGGGCGGAATAGCTTTGCGCGCATTCTTTCCGAGCGGATGCGGGACGAGACCGGCACCCTTTTTCTCGATTGGGTCGATCACATGACCGTCTCGCCGGCCGACGAAGCCGCTTTTCGCGAAGCCGGTTACACGGAGGATCCGTTAGGCGAAAACGAAGGAGGGTTAAAGGCGCTCTGGCATCCGAAGGCGATGCTGCCCCGCCTGCTTGTGGCGTCGGGTGGCGCGAAACACCCGAGCGCTATCGCGATCCGTCCGGAGTTTGTCGCCGAGTTTGCCGCGATGCACGGGATCACGAACGAGATCGAAGGCGAACCGTTTTCGCGCTTCCGTAAGCTGCTCGTTTTTGAGGAAAACGACGCGGCCTTTTACGCGATCGAGCGGCGCGGTTATCGCGGCTACATCCCGCAACCAGCGGACTTGAAGAAATTTGTGGCCGCACGCGAGATTTGGCAGACGCGCCGCCGCCGCTGGGACCGCGATGTCAAGGGTTACGCCTACTCACTCGAGCGGCTGCAGGACGTGGTGGATCTCGTCGGCCCCGATCTCGCTTGTCACCTCGTCTTCGAAGAAGAGCGCGCCTTCTGGCAGAAGCGCAACCGCGCCGCGATCGAACAAAAGCGCCGCCAGGATTCGTTAGGGTTGGGCTGGGCGAATCACGATCACCATACTTTTCGTTCGTCGCGCGAACATTTCCTCAATCTCATGAAAGCCTGGGAAATGCTGGGCTTCCATCGTCGCGAACGTTACTACGCCGGGTCGCAGGCGGGCTGGGGCGCGCAGATCGTCGAGCAGCCGATCGAAGGCATTGTTATTTTCAACGACGTCGATCTTTACCCCGACGAAACAAAGATCGATTTCTCCAGAGAACCGCTGGCACCAGAGGAGAAAAAACTTGGCACGATAGGGCTTTGGGTTGGACTGCATGGCGAAAGTTTTCTCGATGCGGGGATGCATCACCTGGAGTGCCGCTTTGATTACGAGCGCCTGCGCGAGCAGCTCGCCGCCGCCCATATCAAGACGATGGCGCCGTTTTCCGATTTCCCTTTCCTCAAGCAGGCGTTCACCCAGGGTGAACGGTGGGCCGTGCGACCAGAGCGGATCACCCGTCTCCGGAGGAGAAATCTCCTCACCGAGGAGCAGGCGCAAAAATTTGCGCACGAAGGGGCGATCGGAAGTCACCTCGAAAACCTGCAACGCAAAGGCGGCTTCAAGGGTTTCAACCAAAAGTCCGTCAGCGTGATCATCGAGGCGACTGATCCGCGCAAACAGGACGCGGTGCACAAGTTTGCCTGACGAGCATTGCTCGTGCGACAACGCGATCAAATCTGATGC
>CADDYX010000275.1 GCA_902810735.1 Verrucomicrobiota bacterium
GAGGTCCGCCATGTCAGACGTGTTGCGCAGGAACTCGTGGTCGATTGCCGCGGCGATGCTTTGCAAGTGGAGCACCGGTCCCGGCGTGTCTGGACTCACCGGAGTCGCGACGAAGTCGTGCGCGATTTGTGATGACGCGCCGATCATCACGATCTTGCCGTTGAAAAATGCGCCTCCCGCGTAGTTTGCCTGCCACAGCTTGGGATCAAAAACTTCCCACAACGGCCGCGGCGGATACGCATTGACTGCGGTAAACCGAATCAGGTGCGGCCGTTGATCGCGCGGCACATCCGCGCCATGACCGAGCTTTTCCAGCGCGCGCGCAGCGACCGACTCATACGCCTGTTCACTCGGGTGCGGCGGTAAACCGGCGAGCTGTCGATCCGATGTCGTGTAACGTGCTGCGCGGACCACGCCATCTGCTTCGCGAAAAAAGATTACATAACCGACGCGATCGTCCTGCATCTGCGGCGGCGGGATGAGCGCGTCGTCTGGCAAGATGGTCTGCGCCCCGTTCGCCATGTCGAAATTCGCGCCGAGCACCACGCGATCGCGATGACGCTGCAGTGCGTCGTGAAACGCCGCGTCGCCTTCGTTCGGCGGGCTGAACACGATATCGAAGATCACCAGGCGGGCACCCGAAGCGAAGAGCTTGTCGAGCAGGATCGCCCACACTTCGCGCGACCACGGAAACGGCCGCGCCGTCATCAACTGCAGGGCGCGGTTGCCGGCAATTTCCTCCGGCAGGAACGGCGGGAGCTGCATCGTGCTTTGATCGATCCCGAGAAAAACGAAGTCGCTCCACGTCTTTGTTTTTCGTCCTTCGCGCTGCAGAAAATCCTCAAACCCGCGCTCTGCTGTCCAGATGCCGGATGCGAACGGCAGGTGCGGGAACATCGGCGCGGAAAACAGGATCACGCCGGTGCACAACGCGCAGATCGCCGCGATCGTGGCGATGCGGTGTCGCGCCAGCCAGTGCACGTCGGGATTTTATGGATCGCCTCCGCCTCGGCCAGTGCGAAAATCCGCGGTTGTCATGCTCGGCGTCGCGCTTAATGTTCCCGCCCCGCGCTCCGGCGCACGATCTGCACACCTGGCTGCGTTGAATGCAGCCGAATCAGCGAATGAGGTCGCGCAGATCGAACGAACTGAACAATTCGCTGAAGGAGTAAACAACCATGCCACGTGCAACCAACGCGCCGGCCAGCCGCGCGCGACGTAAACGCGTTCTCGAGAAAGCGAAAGGCTATCGCGGGCGCAGATCGAAACTGTTCCGTTACGCGAAAGACGCGACCATGAAAGGCCAGTATTGGGCCTATCGCGACCGCAAAACGCGCAAACGCAATTTCCGTATGCTCTGGGTGCAGCGCTTGAACGCTGCGGTGCGCGCGCAGGGAATGACCTACAGCCGTTTCGCCGAAGGGCTGAAAACGGCGGGCATCGGTCTCGACCGTAAGATGCTCTCGGAGCTCGCAATCAGTGACGAAGCAGCTTTCGGTAAAATCGTCGACCAGGTGAAGAGCGCGCTTGACGAGAAGTCGAAGAGCAAAAAGGCGGCGTAGCATTATAGGCGGCTGCCTCAGCCGCATTGCGCGTGAGGACACGCGCCTCTACAAAAAGCGTGATGCATCCGCTGGAAGAGCTGCGCGACGCCGCGTTGCGCGAGATTGACTCGGCTGCCGACGAGCAGGCGCTCGACGCAGCGCGTGTGAAATATCTCGGCCGTAGCGGCAGCATCTCGGCATGGAGCGACAAGATGAAGTCGCTCACCAAGGACGAAAAGCCGGTTGTCGGCAAGCTGCTCAACGAAGCGCGCACCTCGGTAACCGCAGCGATCGAGCACCGCGCGGAGCAGCTTCGTTCGGCAAAGGAAACGGCGGATCTGGCGAACATCGATGTCACGCTACCCGGCACGCCGCACGAAATCGGCACGCTCCATCCGCTGACGCAGATGCTCGAGCGGTCGGTCTCAATTTTCCGGCGAATGGGATTCGCGATCGCTGACGGCCCGGATGTCGAAGACGAATGGCATTGCTTCGACGCGCTGAACACGCCGGCCGATCACCCCGCGCGGAACGAGCAGGACACATTTTATTTGCCCGATGGCCGGCTGCTTCGCTCGCACACCTCGACCGTGCAAATCCGCACGATGCAATCGCAGCCACCGCCGATTCGCGTGATTGCACCCGGTGCTGCGTACCGGCGCGATGAAGTCGACGCGACACACGCGGCCCAGTTCCACCAGATTGAAGGACTGTACGTCGACGAGAACGTCAGCGTGGCCGACCTGAAAGGCACGATCGAATTTTTTCTACACGAGCTGCTCGGCGCCGAGACCGAGATCCGGTTTCGGCCGCACTACTTTCCGTTCACCGAGCCAAGTTTCGAATTCGATGTTCGCTCGAGCGCGATCAAATCCGGCAAATGGCTCGAGCTGGCCGGCTGCGGCATGGTGCATCCGGCGGTGTTCGAAGAAGTGAACCGCGCGCGGGGCGATCAGGCGTACGATCCGGCGAAGTGGACCGGCTTCGCGTTCGGCCTCGGCATGGATCGGCTCGCGATGATCCTCTTCGACATTCCGGATATCCGCTTCTTCGCGCAGAATGATCTGCGCTTCCTGCGGCAGTTCGCCTAACGAGCGATGAAGTTCTCCGTTAACTGG
>CADDYX010000276.1 GCA_902810735.1 Verrucomicrobiota bacterium
GTCGACGCGCTCGTAGGTGTGCGCGCCAAAGAAATCGCGCTGCGCTTGCAGCAGGTTCGACGGCAACCGCTCGGAGCGATAGCTGTCGAAGTAGGCGAGTGACGCGCTGAATGCCGGCACCGCAACGGCGTGAGTCGCCGCAGTCGAAACAGCAACGCGCCAGTTCGATTGCGTGTTTTTGATGATGTCGGTGAAATACTGATCGAGCAGCAGGTTGTGCAGGTTCGGATCGCGCTGATACGCCTCGGAAATGCGGTTGAGGAACTTCGCGCGAATGATGCAACCGCCGCGCCAGATTGGAGCGATGTCGCCGAGCTTCAGGTCCCAGTTGTAGCTGTGACTTGCTGCGCTGAGCAGCTCCATGCCTTGCGCGTAGCTAACGATCTTTGAGGCATAGAGCGCATCGTGCACGGCTCCGACAAGCTGCTTTTTGTCGCCGGTGAACTTCGGAATCTGCGGCTGTGGCAAAATCTTCGACGCCATAACGCGTTCGTCTTTGCGTGACGAAATCACACGCGCCTCGACCGCGGCGTTGATCGTTGAGATCACGACCGACTGCGTGAGCGCCGATTGCAACGTCCACAAGCCGGTGCCTTTCTGCCCGGCTTTATCGAGGATCACGTCGACGAGGAACTTGCCGGTCTCCGGATCCTTCTTCCGAAAAATCTCCGACGTGATCTCGATCAAGTAGCTCTCGAGCACACCGCGATTCCATTCCGTGAATGTGTCGCCCAGCTCCTCATTCGTTAGGCCGCCGACATTTTTCATGATCGCGTAGGCTTCGCAGATGAGCTGCATGTCGCCGTACTCGATCCCGTTGTGCACCATCTTCACGTAATGCCCGGCGCCATCCGGCCCCATGTAGCGGCAGCACGGTTCGCCATCCACCTGCGCCGCGATCTTCGTCATAATCGGCTTGATGATTTCCCAGGAATCACGCGAGCCGCCCGGCATGAGCGATGGACCTTTGAGCGCGCCTTCTTCGCCGCCGGAGACACCCATGCCGACGAAGTGAATCCCTTTGCCTTCGAGTTCCTTGCAGCGGCGTTGTGTGTCGGTGAAAAGCGAATTGCCGCCGTCGATGATCACGTCGCCTTTTTCGAGCAAGGGAACGAGCTGCTGAATCACCGCGTCGACCGGCGCGCCGGCTTTCACCATGATCATCGCCTTGCGCGGTTTGCTTAATGCGCCGACGAATTCTTCCATCGTGCGCGTCGGCACGATGTTTTTGCCCTTCGCTTTGCCGTTCGCGAATTTCTCCGTCACCTCGGCCGTGCGGTTGTAGACCGCGACGCGAAATCCCTTCGACTCCATGTTCAGGACGAGGTTCTCGCCCATGACCGCGAGGCCGATCAGGCCAATATCACATTGATTCGTGCTCATTTTTCGTTCTCCTGTAAGCGGGCCGACGATCCTATGCAGAGCGATTCGCGGGTGCAATTGCCGTTTCGCCAATGAACTGGGCGAATCGTCTTACGCTGAGCCGCCTCGCGTTGACGGTTCTTTTTGTGTTCGCGCTCAATTCCGAATGGCGCTACGGGCGAACGGCCGCGCTCGTTCTCTTCATCATCGCCGGGCTGACAGATTACTTCGACGGCGAAATCGCGCGGCGCTACCACTTCGTCACCGCATTCGGCAAGCTGATGGATCCGCTCGTCGACAAAATCATGATCGCGGCCGCATTCATCTCCCTCGTCCCGCTCCGTGCAATTCCAGCCTGGGTCGCGATCACGATTGTCGCGCGCGAGTTTCTCATCACTGGACTGCGACTCGTCGCAAGCGCAAAGGGCCAGGTGCTGCCGGCGGAGCGGCTGGGGAAACACAAGACCTCATGGCAAATCGTGACCGTGATCTTTTTTCTCGTCCTGCTGTCACTTCGCGAGCTGCGGTATGCCAGCGGTGTGGATGAATGGTGGCGCCGCACGTGGCAGGACGGCGGCAAAGCGCTCAGCTTTATAGCGGTTGCCCTGACGCTCTACTCCGGGCTGGCCTACGCCTGGCGCCATCGCGATCTGATCACGACCGAGCGCTAGAAAAAACTCTGCGGAACTTCGATTCGATCGCCCGGCCGCAGCTTCACGTCCTTTGACGGGTCGACGCGAAACTGTCGTACATCGAAAACTTTCGCCTCGCTCCCGCGCAACAACCGCACGCGTTTCTGGTCGGCGAAGTCGTTGAAGCCGCCGGCCGCGTTGATCGCGGCCAGCAGCGTCATGTCTTCTGTAAACGGCACGCGTGACGGTGTGCGAACGGCGCCGCCGACGTTGACGAACCGCGCCGTCGGCTGCATCACGATCGTGATCGTCGGATTCGTGTAGATTTTGGCGGATCGATACGCGCCTTCGATTTCCCGTGCGAGGTCTGCCGGCGCCAGTCCCTGAGCCTTGACCTTGTTGATGTAGGGCAGGTTGATGTTGCCGTCCGCGTCGATGGTGTAGGTGTTGTTTACCTGTGCTTGTTCTTCAGCAGGCACACCGCTGATCTTTAGCTCGACCGGATCACCCGTGCGCAGCGTTGCCTGCGCGAAAGCAGTCGCGCACGCGCTGACAGACAGAAGCGCGACGAGGAACCAGCGCATCAATGCTCGTCAACTTCGGAGTGACCGTTGCGATCAGGTGCAACGC
>CADDYX010000277.1 GCA_902810735.1 Verrucomicrobiota bacterium
TAATGGAGTAGATCCAGCGAGCAGACGGCGCAGTTCGTAGGGCGAAATCAGCGAGCGCTATTTGGGTTAGACGGACTCCGCAATCCGCTGGTGACGTTCGAACATGCTGACTTCACGGACGCCTAACGACTGCATTCTGGCGGCGAGTTCGTCGAAGCGGTCGGCGAGCTGGGCGTGGGAGTGGGCGTCGGATGCGGTGGTGAAGGGTATCCCCTTCTCCTTCGCGAGGCGGATAATTTCGTCGGACGGATATTGTTCGCCCACTGGTTTGCGCCAGCCGGCGGTGGAGAGTTCGATCGCGAGGTTGCGGGAGCGGATGAAATCGAGGGTTTCGCCGACGAGCGAGCTGATCGGGCCGTGCGGCCGGTGCCCGTGGATTTTCACGAGGTCGAGGTGCGAGAGGCAGTCGATCAGGCCGGTCGCGGCGATGTCGCGGATGCGGCGGAAGTAATCGGCATAGACGCCGTCGATGTCGCGGCCGGCGAACTGGGCGGCTCCTTCCGGGACGGTGTCGAACATCTGGTCCGGGCGGTCGAGGTAGTGGACTGAGCCAAGAACGAAGTCGAGGTGGTCCCAGTTTTTCTCGACCCAGGCGCGGCCGGAGGCGGAGGTTTCCGGGTCGTTGTCGAGCTCGATGCCGGCGCGGATCTTTACGTCGGGATTGGCTTCGCGGACCTCGTCGATTTTGTCGAAATCGATCCCAGCGTGGAACCGGTCGTGGTCGGTGAACGCGATGTCGCGCAAACCTTTCGCGCGCGCGGAATCGATCCACCGCTGGAGCAGCTCGCGCGTGTAGGGCTGGACGCGGTGACCCTGCGGATGGCTGTGGTAATCGGAGAAGAGGCGCATATGGGATCGCCGCGGTGAGACTGCCTAACGTTGATTCGCTGCTGTCATGTCGAGCCTAGCCGAGACATGCTCGCTTCAGAACACGGGGATTCCTCGACTGCGCTCGGAATGGCACGGGCGGCGGTACTCGCGACTACGCTTCTACGGCGCGGTCATGAATTTCTGCCGGACGCGCAGGTCGGGGTATTGTGGAAAAAAGACTTCGCAGATGAAGACTTTGTTCGGCGTGAGATCCCGAGTGGCGATGGTCTCGGAGTAATCGACGTGCTCCTGCGGGTTGATGAAGAGCGTGCCGGGCGTGTCGGCAAAGGCGTGATTGTCAGACCACTTGGTGAGGACGATTTCGGCGGAGTTGCGCAGGAAAATCTCGATCCGCTCCTCGTTCGGGAAATCGAGAATGATCTGGCGCTTCGATTTGTTGGTTACGCGGAGGTGGACCTCGAGCTGGCGAACTTCCGATAGCTTAATCGGCTGCGGCGAGAGCTGGAGCTCGAGGAGCAGGCCGCGTAGCTTCGGGTCGTTGTATTCCGGCAGCTTCTCGGAGTGAAATGGATTGAGTCGGCTGAGCCAGCCGCGCCGCTCCTGCGCCGGTGAAGCATCGGGCGGCGCCTGTGCAACCAGAGGCGCGGCGCTCGCTAGAACGAGGAAAATCATGCCGGCCGCGGCCTTCATGAGCGCGTTAATCAGCCGACGTTGCAAATCCTGTCAAACGCTTTATCAATCGGCGGATGCGGGCTGCGATCGCGACTCTGCTGCTGGTTGCGTTGTCGATCGCGCCGGCGTTTGCGAAGCGGCACTGCACGCTGCGCCTTCACACCGAAGCGAGCGCGAACGACTCCGATGTGTTCGCGACGCAGCTGCGCTCGAACGCGACAGGCAAGCCGGTCGTGATCCAGAAAGCGGCCGCGATCTCCGAGGCGGACGTGATCGGGTTCAAACCGTATCCGGCGAACGACGGAACGTTCGGCGTGCTGCTCCAGCTCGACGATCACGGGCGACTTGCGCTCGATCAGCTGAGTATCGAGCGCCGCGGCAGCTCGCTCTTTGCGTTCGTGAACGGTCGGCTGGTCACCGAGCTGCAGATCGATCGGCGGGTTTCGGACGGGAAGATTTACATTCCGTCGGGCGTGACCGCGGCGGAGGTGGACGCGATGCGGCGCGATTGGCGGCTGATTGGTTCGAAAAAGAAGTGAGCCGCTGGGCATTCGCGGCGGCGGCATTTCTGGCGTTTCCATTTCACGTGAATGCGGCGGCGGACAACGGCTTGAATCTCTCGCTGCCGACGGAGAACGACGCGCTTTTCGATGGCGGCGGCGCGGCGTTCTACCAGCACATCGAGCGGAACTACGGAGGCGAGAAATCGACGCCGTGGCAGGGCGGCCAATACGGTTTCGTGCGCAACCCGGTCGAGACAGCGGAGGGCGTGGTTTACAGCCGGTTTCATGAGGGCATCGACATCCGGCCGCTGCATCGCGACGCGTCAGGCGAGCCGACCGATGAAGTGCACGCGATCGCGGACGGCGTCGTTGTTCACACAAACGCCGTGGCGGCGTGGTCGAACTACGGGAATTACGTCGTGATCGAGCATCGCTGGGGCGGGTCGCCGTATTACAGCCTCTACGCGCATCTCGCGTCGATCGCGGTTCGCAACGGCGCGCACCTCGCGCGGGGCGAAGCGATCGGCCTGATGGGTCACACCGGCGAAGGATTGAACCAGGAGCGCGCGCATTTGCATCTCGAGCTGAAC
>CADDYX010000278.1 GCA_902810735.1 Verrucomicrobiota bacterium
GTCAGCTTCTCATTGACCGCTCCGCTGAATCCGCCGGCCGAGACGTTAACGAAATATCGCACGCGATCGCTCGTCACACGCACCAGGTCGACAGCGCGCGTGCGGCCCGCGCGCAACACGGCGACACCTTCATCGAAATCGCTCGGTAGCTGAAGTGACCGCGCGAAATCGTTTCCCGTCCCGAGGGGCAGGATGCCGATGAGAACCTCGCCGCGTTCACCCACACCGTTTACGATTTCGTTCAAGGTTCCGTCGCCGCCCGCAGCCACTATCAAGTGTCGGCCGCTACGCACGGCAACACGCGCAAAGCGCTCGGCGGCGCCGCGTTTCGCCGTGATCTTTACCTCAACGTCCGGGAGCGACTCGAGCTTCGCGCAAATCGCATCGACGTCGCGGACCGATCCGGCCATTGGGTTGAGAATGACGCAAGTATCTGGCACGCGTGGTGCGATTCTCCGTACCGTAGGCCGGGCCTGCAACTGCTTGCGCGCGGCGAGAGAAATAGTTTTTCCGTAATTGCTTCGCTACGACACGACCCTGCGCGCGTCGCCGCGCGAATTTAAAGAGCCGAGTCTCCTTAATCGTGCCCTCTCTCCAAGCGCCGCATTCGTTTCATCGCTGCAACGGCGGCAGGCAGCCATCGCTATTTCTCGGCTGCGGTTTTCTCCAGCATCTCAAAGCCAGAACTATGATCAACGCTCTGACCCGATTCGGTATCGCGCAATGCATGGTTGTCCTCTGCTTCACCGCCGCGTCGACGGCGCTCGCCATCCGCGCAATTCCGGAAAATCTCGGTAACGGCCTCGACAAGCTCGTTGCCAGCGATATTGCGCTGAAGGCGGGCAGTCCCGGCACGTTCGGCGGCTTTGCGACGCGCGAAGCGGAGAGCTACGCGAAAGCGGCGTTGCGCGATCCGGTGAGCGGCAGATTCCTCGTCGACATCATGGCCGATGGGCAAGTGCCACTCGCGGCGCTGCGATCGCAAATCGCGTCGCAATTCCCTTTGTTCACTGAGACGGCGATCGATGCGAAATACCGCGGCCACGGTGTGATAGAGGGCTACGTCGCGTTGGCCGACGTTCCGGCGATTGCGCTCTCGAAAGGTGTCATGTCGATTGTGCTCCAACTGAAGCCCGTCCTGAGTGCGGGGCAGAGCACGTCGCAAGGCGTGTTGATGCACCGGGTCAACAAAATCAACAAGGGATACAACCCGGACGCGAAGCGGAACCTTGATGGTCTGGGGCAATCGATCGGCGTTCTCTCCGATAGCTTCGACGCATCGACCGAAACGACGGATCGTGCCGCCGCGGACGAAGCCGATGACGAGCTGCCACCGGCAAACGACATGGTCGTGCTCGAGGATCTCGCCCCCGGCACAACGCCGACGGATGAGGGCCGCGGGATGTGCCAGATCGTGCACGACATTGCGCCTGCTGCGCGAATCGCGTTCGCGACGGCGTTCAACGGTGACGTGAGCTTCAGTAACAACATTCGCGCGCTCGCCGGCCTGCCGGGGTTCACGAAAGATCCGTCGATCCAAAATGGATTTAAAGGCAACGTCGTTTGCGACGACGTTTCGTACATCGACGAGCCGATGTTTTCGGATGGCATCATCGCCGAAGCGGTCAACGATGTTGTCGCCGCAGGCGTGACCTACGCCTCATCAGCGGCGAACAATTGGGGCACGAACGGCTACGCATCGCGCTTTCGTCCCGTTCCGAACGGGACTGGAACGACCGCGGCGACGAACAGCGCACTCGCTCACACGAACATCGACCTGACCGGCGTTGATCCGGCGCTGTACGCGGGCGGTTTTCACAATTTCAACCCGAACGGACTCGACGTCGCGCAGCTGACGAACTCGAGCGGAAGCGACCTGCGATTCGTGTTTCAGTGGAACGACCCGTACGACGTGACGCCGCCGCAGATCGTCGGGCCGCCCTTCTTCCAAGCGGATGGAAATAGTACCGCGGGACAGGAGGTAACATTCACTCCGCCGGATACATTCATGGAGGGCCACGCGTACGTGGTCACCGAAAATGCGACGAACGCTACGCCGGGAGAGGACTTCGATGCGATCGTCCGCGTAACCGATCCAAATGGTCGGGTGATTATCGATCAGGACACCGGCGTCGATGAAACCGTAACTTTTTTCGCGCCGGTCACGGGGAAGTACACGATCACGGTGCACCCGTTTTCGACAGATGTTCTCGGCGTCGCGGTGCCGACCCACGGGTCATTTCACATCAAAATAAACAACGCGACCGGCGTGGGCCGGATCACGCAGGACTTCAACGTTCTGTTCTTCGACACCAATGGGAAATTTCTGCAGGCTCTCTCGACGAACAATTTCGTCACGAATCGGCCGATCGAATTTGCCGCGCTAAACCTCGGCAGTGACCAGACGCAGATCGTCATTGCCAGGTCGAACACAGCGGCGCCGTCGGCCGCGGCGAACCAGCTGAAGTATCTCTTTTTCGGCAATGGCGCCGCGGATCTTGGACCGGCGGAATACAATTCTTATCTCACGCCGGTAACGTACGGGCACAGCGCAGCGGTCGGCGCCAACAGCGTCGCGGCGTATGAGGC
>CADDYX010000279.1 GCA_902810735.1 Verrucomicrobiota bacterium
CTGATTGCTTCCTGCGCGCGGCGCAGCAAGCAATCAGCGCGGACACGGCATCCGCAGTTCTGGCGCCGCAGCGCCAGCAGGTTGTTGATTTGGCGCGTGATGGTCTGACCGACACGCAAACAGTGCGTGATGCGTTACAACGGCGCGACTTGCCGGAACGCGCAGTGGTTATCGTCGATGAAGCCGGGCAGCTCGATGCACGTCAGTTGCTCGATCTGATCCGGCTTGTTCGTGAACGAGACGGTCGCCTTCTGTTGTGCGGTGACACACGCCAACACGGACCTGTCGAAGCATCGGACGCCTTGCGCGCGATCGAGCGTTACTCGGGACTCTGCGCTGCGGAACTCAATCAGATTCGGCGGCAAGAGCCGAAACGCGGCCGCACGGCGGAAGAACGCCAGCGCATTCGTGACTACCGCGACGCGGTGGAGGCGGCGAGTTCAGGAGATCAAGCGGCGTCACTCGCAAAGCTCGAACGACTCCGCGCGATTGAGGAATGCGGTCTGGGCGAGCAGAACGCGCGGCTAAGCGACACGTATCTCGAGATCGCCGCACGTGGAGAGTCCGCCATCGTGGTCTCGCAAACACGCTCCGAGGTGCGTGAAGTGAACGACGCAATTCGCAGCAAGCTTCGCGAGCGCGGTTTACTTGCGGCCGACGAAACGATCGTGACTGCGCTTGAACAGGTCGATCTCACGACCGCGCAGAAAGTGGAGCGCAGACACTATCCCGATGATGCGTTGATCACGTTCAACCGCGACCTGAACGGCTGCGCGCGTGGCGACCAGGCGAAGCTCATCGGCATCACAGACAAACGCGTCGTGCTGGAGGTGAAGGGCAAAGTCCGGCACGTGCCACTCACGCACGTGGATCACCTGAATGTCTGTCGCGCTCGCGCAGTCCCGCTCTCCGCCGGCGACCGTCTTCAGCTGAAAGCGAACGGCGCGAGCACAGACGGACGAAAGCTCGCCAACGGCGAAGTTGTTACGGTTGCGGCGATCAAGCCAAACGGTGCGATCCGCTTGGCCGATGGGCGGACGCTTCCAGGGAGCTACCGCCAGTTCGTCCGCGGCTACGCCGTCACTTCGTACGGCTCACAAGGCAAGACTGTGGATCACGTCTTGTTTTCCGACTCTGCGGTTCGCGCCGCGACAAACGCACAGCAGTGGTACGTCACGATTTCGCGCGGTCGCAAGAGCATCAAAATTTTCACGCCTGACAAAGACCAGCTCCGGTACGCGATCACGCGCAGCGGCGGCCGAGAGCTCGCGCTCGATCTGCTGCCGGCACGCACGAAGCGCCACGGCATCCGCTCACGACTACTCCGCTCAATGCGGCGCGGACGTAACTTCGCGCGCCGCGTTTGCCAGCTCGCAGTGCGGCCGTCCATCGCGCCGCCAAGCAATTCGCACCCGAACCAAACCGATGAAATCCGAACAGAACCGACGAAGCACGGCATCCGCGCCAACGTCTTGGCAGCGTGAAGCGCCGTGCGCTTGCGTCCGCATTGAGACATCCCCGCAGGCGACGCACCTCTTTCCTTATCAGCATCTAGTCAGTGCGTTCCTGAGCGGCGGGAACGGAACTGAAACGCTTCGCTTGTCGTTCTCATCGCACGACGTAGAAATCGCCGGTCGCAATCTTCGTCCGCTGCTTCTCGCACTTCAGGATTTCGCCGTGAAGTGGCTGCGAGCAGTCCCGCAAAGATACGAGCAGCTCGCCGCAGGAGAGGATGGCGTGATCACGAGCATCAAAGTCGAAGAAGTAGCCGCGTAGAAATTTGCCTCGTACTCGTAACCGGCGTCGCAGTATTGTTGCCGTGAAAACTTTGGTGTGTCCGCACTGCAACACACCTGTTCCAGAGACGGCAAGCGTCTGCCGCGGTTGTGGCGCAGAGATCGTTCGCGGTGCGACCCGGCAGGAACGCTCTGCAAGCGGTTGCGTCTTCATGCTCCTCGCCATTCCGCTGTTTTTCGTCAGCTTGGGGGCAATCGGGTTCGCTCGCGGACGTTCGCCATTACCACCGGTAAACTCAGACGCGGCATTCTTCGTTTTCGTCGCCTTCATCGCTTTTTTTGTCGGTGCGTATTTCGTCGGGAGAAGCTTTGCCGCGCGGTTCTTTCGCCGCTCGAAAGTCCGGTTCTTCCGCAGCTATCGGCATCAATAGAGTCGGGCGCCGGGTCTGCCGTATACCACTTCGCTTAGATGCGAGCGCGTCAGCACTCACCAACGGCGAGACCGATCGCTCCGGCGCGGGAGCGGACGGTGCCGCTCTCAGTCTTACTCTCGGCAGTTCTATGGAGACGGTGCCGGAGGTTTCACCAGCCGCAGAATCAGACCAGGAAGAGGAGCGTCTTGCGTACTCAGTCCAAGAGGCCGCCGATCTTCTCGGGGTTGATTACTTCAGCGTTTATCGGCTCATCCAACGAGGGAAACTCCGCGCGTGCCGCGCGCTGCGCGGGAAGTTGCTCGTGCCACGTTCAGAGCTTCTCCGGTTGCTGAAGACGTAGCGCCGCACTAGGCGGCGATGCCGAAACTCACACGTTGAGCCTGTGAGAGGC
>CADDYX010000280.1 GCA_902810735.1 Verrucomicrobiota bacterium
GTGAGGACGTTGTCGACCTGTGGCTCGTCGCAGTTCCGGATTTCGTGTGGCAAAATTGCCGGCCGCGCTCCGTCATCGCTCTAAATCTTCGAGTGCCGACAAAGTCCGCCATTGGTATTGCTGAGGCTCGTCGGCGAAAAGCTGAGCCCGTTTTGAACTTCTCCGAATGGCAGGGCGACGACACCGCTTACCAGTTCGATCCTGATTTTCACAATCAACTTAAAGGGCGGCTGCTCGAAAGCGAGACTCCGACGCAGCTCGTCCGCGAGTCAACGATCGCGTACCGAGAATTTCGAACTCCGACCGGCAGGCTGCAGTACGACCTATCGGTACTCGAGTCGCAGATCGCGTGGAACATCAGCTCAGCCGTTTTCTACAAGGCCGGTGGCAGACCGTGGAAGTTAGGCGCAGCTCGAAAAGGAGTTTGTTACCTCGGCATCGTCTTCAAGCAGATGAACCGCGAGGAAGATCCGGAGACCGCTTGTTGCGCGGCACAGATGTTTCTGGATTCCGGTGACGGCGTTGTCTTCAAAGGCGATGTGGGCCCGTGGTACAATCCGAAAAGAGGTGACTTCCACCTGGAGCGGGATGCAGCCGAGGAACTCGTGCGCATCGCGATCGAGTCTTATTCGAAGTCACACGGCGGACCACCAGCAGAGCTCTTTATCCACGGCAAAACGTGGTTCGATGATGACGAGTGGGCAGGATTCCAAGCCGCCGGCGGTGAAAACACCAAAATCGTCGGCGTGCGAATTACCGGCAGCGCTTTGAAGGTGTATCATCCGAGCAGCAATCCCGTTTTGCGCGGCACCGCATTCTTCCAAGACCAGAGACAAGGGCTGCTGTGGACCAAGGGATGGACGCCGCGCCTGCAAACCTACCCCGGATTAGAAGTACCGGTGCCTGTACGAATCAATGTCACCAGAGGCGACGCAGACGTCCGCCAAGTGTTTAATGACGTTCTCGCGTTGACGAAGCTGAACTATAACTCCTGCCGGTTTTCAGACGGGATGCCAGTTACGTTGCGTTTCGCCGATGCGGTCGGCGAGGTTTTGACGAGCGTTCCGAAGGGGAAAACGCCGCCGATGGCGTTCCGCCACTACATTTGAAGGAGGTTAGACAAACGCCCTGCAATTTACTTCCGCGCAACCGTCGCCCAGGTGTCGCGCAGGGTGACGACGCGGTTGCAGACCTGGTGCTCAGCGGTTGAGTCGGCGTCGAGAGAAAAATAGCCGAGGCGCTCGAATTCGTAGCGCTCGGCCGGGTTGGCGTCGCGCAGGGCGGACTCGCATTTGGCGGTGACGGTCTCGAGCGAGTGCGGGTCGATGTGTTTCTTGAAGTCGCCTCGGCGTCGGGCTCGGCGGCGTTGTTGTCTCCTGATGCATGGTAGCTATACTGCGGTGCGTGACGCTGAAAGCTTTGATTCACCGCGCGGATGAAGGCGGCTTTTGGGCCGAGGTGCCGGCGCTGCCGGGATGCGTGACTCAGGCCGAAACGCTGGAGGAACTGCGCGCGAACATCCGCGAAGCGATCCAGGGCTGGCTCGCGGTGGAGGAGCCGACGCAAGCTGAAGCGGATCAGGTGATCGAAGTCGCAGTGTGAAGCAGGTATCCGGCCGGGAGCTCGCGCGTCTCGTGCAGCAACGTGGCTGGCAATTGGCACGCGTAAACGGTAGCCATCACGTGTTCACGAAAGCCGGTCGACGCGAGCGCATCGTGATTCCGATTCATGGGAATCAGCCTTTGAAGATCGGGCTGCTGCGTTCGCTGATGAAGATCGCCGAACTGGCCGAAGACGAGCTCTGATCCGGCAGACGTGGCGTCTGACACAGAGGCCCTACAGATGTTTCTTCGCCCAGGTGTCGCGCAGGGTGACGACGCGGTTCCAGACCTGGTGAGCGGCGGTTGAGTCAGGGTCGAGGGCGAAGTAGCCGAGGCGCTCGAACTGGTAGCGCTCCGCGGGGTTCGCATCGCGCAAGGCGGGCTCGCACTTGGCGGTGACGGTCTCGAGTGAGTGCGGGTCGACGTGCTTCTTGAAGTCGCCGTCGGCGTCGGGCTCCGCGGCGTTGAAGAGGCGATCGTAGAGGCGCACCTCGGCGTCGAACGCGTGCGGCGCGCTCACCCAGTGGATCGTGCCTTTGATCTTGCGATTGGCGGTCGCGCCGCCGGTTTTGCTCTCGAGATCGACCGAACAACGGAGCTCGGTGATTTCGCCGGTGGCGTTCTTCACGACTTCGTCGCACTTGATGATGTAGGCGTATTTCAGCCGCACTTCGCCGCCGGGTTTCAGCCGGAAGAATTTAGGCGGCGGCACTTCGGCGAAATCCTGCGCGTCGATGAAGAGCTCGCGGCCGAATGGGATCTTGCGCGTGCCGGCGTTCGGGTCCTCGGGATTGTTGATCGCGTCGAGCTGCTCCTCGTGGTCGGCGGGATAGTTTGTCAGCACGACTTTGATCGGCTTGAGCACGGCGAGCCGGCGAATCGCGATGCGGTTGAACTCCTCGCGCACGGCGTGCTCGAGCACCGCGGTCTCGTGCAGGCTTGGGTATTTC
>CADDYX010000281.1 GCA_902810735.1 Verrucomicrobiota bacterium
GGTGCAGCTGCGCGCCCGTATCGCCGCCGTTGTTCGTGATCGTGACCTTGTAATCGATCGTGTCCCCTTGGCGCGCTTTGCCATCGCCATGGTTCGGGAAAGTGTCCGCCTTCGTGGCCGCGACCGACGCCGGCAGGAGCGCGAACCCGAACGGCTGCGCGGCGAAGGTCGCGATCGCGGTCGATGTTTTTCCGTCCGCGGAATTCCGGAGAATCGCGTTCCTGCTCCCATCGAGCACGTAGAACACTCCGCCGCCGTCGAAAATCATGTCGCTCGTCGCGCTGAACCTGGCCGCGAACGGCGGCTGCGCGCCGTGAGTTGCGCGGTCGTAGATGTAGACGCTGCCGGACGTATTTCCCGCCAGGAGCTGCGTCCCGGTTGGGTTCAACGTCAGCGTCACCGGGCCGATGATATCGGTCGCGAAATCGTGGCGCGTGTGCGCCGCGTCGGTCCCGTCGAACCAGCTGAGCCGGTCGGTGCTCTGCTCCGCCACAAAAACGTCGCCGTTGGACGCGATCGCCAGCGCTATCGGCGCACCCAGGCCAGTCGCGAACACGGTCGAGCTCGAGCCATTCGGCACATACTTCCGAATCTCGCCCGCGCCGGTATTCGCCACCAACACGTTGCCATCCTTGTCGATCGCGACGTCGTTGGGCGCGTTCAGTCCGCTGGCAAACGTCGTGCGCACCCCGGCCGGTGTGAATTTGTAGACCGCGTTGTCGGTCGAATCGGCGACCAGCAGATTGCCATTCGCATCCACCGCCATTCCCCGCGGCGCCGTCGCCGTGCCGAAGGCGTTGACCGCTCCCGCATTGTCGACCCGGACCACCGAGCCGTTGCCCAGCCCCACATAAAACGACTGCGCGCGCGCCGGGAGCGGCAGAATCGCCAGCCCGAACGCGGCCAGCGCAATGCGAAAACGGCTTAGGCGAGGGAACATTCCAGTCAAATCGCGGTGACGAACGGCCTTGCGGCCCAACCCCTCGCGAAGCGCATCGAGTTGTACGGGATATACTTACGGGTGTCTAGCAGAAACTGCGCGCCGAATAAGGCCGCTCTCGCTCGGTCGCAGAGATCACTGCACGGCAGCCGGTGCCGGGCTCGTGGCGCGGACTGGCGGCGTGCCGATCTCGTGCTCGTGGTAGTGCGCGCTGCGCAGGAATGGGACGCGATCGAGCACGTTCTCCTGGAACCATTCGAGCCAGAGATAAATCACGGGCGTGATGTAGAGGGTAAGCATCTGCGAAACGATCAGGCCGCCGACGATGACGAGACCGAGGGGCCGGCGTGACGATCCGTCAGCGCCAATGCCGAGCGCGATCGGCACCGCGCCCATTAACGCGGCGAGCGTGGTCATGATGATTGGGCGGAAACGTTCGACGCTCGCTTCGTGGATCGCTTCGCGCCATTCGTATCCTTCATCGAGTCGGTGCAACGCGAAGTCGACGATCATGATGCCGTTCTTTTTGACGATGCCCATGAGCAGGAACAACCCGATGACTGAGTAGAGCGAGAGCGTGCTGTTAAAGAGCCAGAGCGTCATGAGGCCACCGACCACCGCGGGAAAGAGCGTCGACAAAACGGTGACCGGATGGACGTAGCTCTCGTAAAGAATTCCGAGAATCACATACATCACAAAGACGGCGCCGATGACAAGGAACGGCAGCGCCTGGAATAGCTGCTGAAGCACCAGGCCTTCGCCCTGCAGCTCGCCGTGCACACTCGGCGGCAGGACTTCGGCGGCTGATTTCTGGATGTAATTGATCGCATCGCCGAGCGCGACGTCGGGTTTGATGTCGAAGCCGAACGTGACGCTGGTGAATTGGTTCAGGTGGTTGACCGATTGCAGCCCGACGGTCTCCTGCGCTTTCGTGACCGAGCGGATCGGGATCATGGTGTTGCCGTTGTCAGGCTTGACGTAGATCTCACGAAAATCCTGCGGCGATGTGCGCGCCTGGTCTTCGGCCTCGAGAATCACCTGATATTGGTCATCGGGCTGCTTGATCAAATAGACGTAGTTCTGCGAGTAAGCGGCGCGGAGCAGGCTTTGCAGCTTCGTGGTTGAAACGCCATACACGCCGGCGCGATCGCGATCGATGTTGATGTCGAGATTGGGCGTGGCGCGAAAAAGATCGGAGCGCGGCGGGCTGGCGAAGCCGGGATACTCACGCAGCCTGGCCGTTAATTTGTCGGCCGCGGCGTAAACCTCGTTCGGATCGATGCCGCTGATCACATACGAGTAGCGGCCGAAATCGCTGCCCGTTGCGCCGATATTAATTTGCAGCGCGGGCTGCGGATTGAGCGTCGGAAAAACGCCGGGAATCCCGCTGCACGCTTTGCGGAGCTGCGCTGCGACCGTCTCGATGCTCGGCCGCTCGCTTTGCGGCTTCAGAAACAGCACGGTGAAAACGCCGGCGCCGCGACCCGCGCGACCAGCGACGGTGAAATATTTATCGACCGCCGGATTAGCCTGCAGGATCGGGTCGAGCTGGTTTTGGAGCTGGCGCTGCTGATCGGGTGAGGCGCCCTCCGGCACAATGAAGAAT
>CADDYX010000282.1 GCA_902810735.1 Verrucomicrobiota bacterium
GTGGTTCTGCATCGTGACGAAGCGCGTCCAGCCGTGCGCGTCCGCGGTGTGAAGCATCTTCGCGAATTGCCACGCGAACATCGAGGAGGCACCGAGATAGCGCGCTTTGCCCGCTTTCACAACGTCGTGCAACGCTTCGAGCGTCTCCTCGATCGGCGTCTCCGCATCGAAGCGATGGATCTGATACAAATCCACATAGTCGGTGCCGAGCCGGCGCAGGCTGTCGTCGATGGCGTGCATGATGTGCTTGCGTGAAAGGCCGCGCTGGTTCGGATCGTCGCCCATCGGGTAAAAAACCTTGGTTGCGATCACCACCCGATCCCGACCGGGTCCAAAATCTTGCAATGCGCGGCCGAGCACCTCTTCGCTTCGGCCTAACGAATACATGTTCGCCGTGTCGAAGAAATTGATCCCAGCTTCGAGCGCCTTTCGGATCAATGGGCGACTCTGTTCCTCATCGAGCACCCAATCACGCCACGCGCTCGAGCCATACGTCATGGTGCCGAGCGCGATGCGCGACACCTTCAAACCGGTCGCGCCTAGTTTGACGTATTCCATTCCAGCGCGCGCCGGCTACCGGACGATCCGCCGGTCGTCGCTGTGCGACTGGACGCTCGGTTTTGCCGGCGCCGGCCGGCGATCCCGCGCCGGTCGCATTTCAGCAGGTGCGCCGCTCGGGCAGTTCTCGCACCAATGCCGCTGCGCGCTCGGCAGCCGCTGACGCGCTCCGCATTGATCGCAGATGAAAACTTCTTTTCGCACAGCCACAGTTCGTTACCGGCGCACGCGGCGAACGCAATCCAGCCAAATGCTCATTCCCCCACCACGCGGCCTTCGGGTGAAAGGTGCACCATCCCGATATGTATGACGAACGCAGATATCCAGTCTTCGCTCATTTCCCGCTGTGCCTCGGCCAAAGTCATTTGGCCCGCTGCGATGAACTCGAGGAAACGTCGCGCCAGTAGTTGCTTGCGTCGGGGGCCGTAGGGCCGCGCATCGAGCTTCTGCGGCCACAGGTTCTCAATCGCATCGGCACCGCCGAGTTCCTTCGGAATCAAAAGATCGATCGTGTATTTGCTCCGACGCTCCACCGGAATTTTGTAACGTTGAAAGACCTTCTCCCGCATCCGCTCGGTCACCCCGCGGGTGTCTGCCGGCCGCTTTGCGATGCGGCCCGGAGTCAACTTGGGATTCGGCAGGAGCGGCTCAAATCCAGCGACGGCAGGTGCCGAGCCGCCAACGCAGATCGCCACCACGCTGAGCCTCAAGATTTGTCTGCCGAAGTAGTTCAGGCTTCGAACACCTTCTTCACGTCTCCGACCTTCTCGCGAACTTTGCCGCCTAGCTTTTTGTCCGCGCCGCGCTGCTGCATCTTCCTCTTCCCTGTCGCGCGTCCGACCTTTTCTTCGGCGCCGCCCGCCACCTGCTTCAATTTCCCTTTCGCCCGATCTTTGGTGCTCGACTTCATAAAAGCGATTCGTGGCTAATCACGCCAGGCGACGTATCGCGGCGCGTGCTTGCAGCTCTGCCGCAAAATCCTACGCTCCCTTCCGGATGATTTGCGCTTTAGTTGCAAACCACTGCCGACGGGCGGCTGCCATGCTCGTCGGCATCGCCGTTCTGATCGGCACGACCGGTTGCGATTATGTCGCGACAAAGGGTCTCCTCGGACGATTAATCGATGCGCGTGGAGCGGTCGTACAATCCTCGGCAGCAAACGGAGCCGCCGCTACTCCCGCGGCCGCGGGCACGAACGTGCAGCGCGGCGACACGATCCGGACTGCCGCGGGTGGAAGCGCGACCATCTGCTTGCTGCCGGGGCTGTTCCTGCAGTTGAATGCCGATACAATCGTTCAGCTCGAGGAGCTGAAGCTCGTGAAAAGTGGCGATGACTTCAATTACGCCGTCGCTTCTCGCGAAGCGCGCGTTCGGCTGCTGCAAGGCTCCCTCACCGCGACCACGCCGCAGATTGTCACCTACGTCGATCTCCAGATCGTCACCGCCAGCGGCAGCGTTGAGCTGCCGGCATTCGCGACGGTTGTCGTCGAAGCGGCTCCGAACTTCACCAGAGGAACCGTCGCGCGCGGCGAAGTGATGTTTCGCAGCGATCCTGCCGCTGACGGCGTCCTCGTGACAGCGGGTCAATATCTCCAAATGGCGGCAACAAAGCGGGCGGACGCACTTGAGCCGCGGCCCGCCGTCGACGATAAAGGCGCGCTGAAAAACCTTGCGGCGGCAGATCGATTCGAGACAATCGTGGCGCGCTGGAGTGCCGCCCAACGAGGGGCCGCACCGCCCGGCTAAGCAGGGCAAAAAAACTTTCATTCCATAGAAAAAAAGTCTTGCCTGCCGGAGTCGACCCCCTACAATGCGCCTCGAAAGCAGGAATTCTGAACGTTCCGCATCATTACTATGAAACTGATAAACACCGCTAAACGTAACGTCGTTCTGATCGCAATTGCCGCTGGTGCGACTTCGCTCTGGCTCGCCGTGCCATCACAGGC
>CADDYX010000283.1 GCA_902810735.1 Verrucomicrobiota bacterium
GATCATCAACGAAAGCGGCATGCGATCCGAATGGCCGTTCAAGCCGGAATCGCCGGCGTTCTGCATGTTCGAATACGTCTATTTCGCCCGGTTTCACTTCACGGATGTATTCAGCGTGGATGAGATCGAAAGCGCAGGTCTCGGACGCCACGACGTACGCGCCGTCCAATTTGCCGAGGACGAGCGGACGGAATCCAAGCGGATCGCGCACGGCGATAATTTCGCGCTCACTCATGATCACGAGCGAGAACGCGCCCTCGAGCCGGCGCAAGATTCCGAGCGGACTGCCACCATTCTTCAGCGGCTGCGCCAGAAGGTGCGGGATGATTTCGCTGTCCGCGGTGGTTTGAAAAATCGAGCCGTTTCGTTCCAGCTCGTCTCGCAGTAGATCGGCGTTGATCAGATTGCCGTTGTGCGCGACGGCGATTTGGCCGCGCTGACAATCGACCACAAACGGCTGCGCGTTCTTCAGCGTGCTCGAGCCGGTCGTCGAGTAGCGCGTGTGACCAACCGCGCGTGAGCCCTTCAGCCGCTCCAGCTCATCGGCGCCGAACACCTGCGACACGAGCCCCATCTCACGATGCAGGTGGAAATCGGTGCCGGGCCCGTTGCTGGTCACGATTCCGGCGCTTTCCTGGCCGCGGTGCTGAAGCGCGAACAACCCGTAATAGGTGAGCACCGCCGCGTTCGGGTGGCCGAACACGGCGAAAATCCCGCACTCGTGCTGCGGAATCGCCTCACGATCGGACAACTCGTCGTGCGTCAGATGTTCTGGGGACATCTCCACAAAGTATCGGTCACATGCGATTCGCATTCAAACCGCTACCGCGCGCTCAATCGCGCAATACCAGTCGGCGTACAGTTCGTCGACAGGCCATCTGAACTCTTCAGCACCAATCGTGACCTCGAGATCACCCGGCCGCACTGTTCCGAGCTGTGTGTGTCCAACTCCAGATTCGCGCAATAGCGACAACACGCGGTCGGTGTTTTCCGGCTGCACAGAGATGATGATCCGCGACTGCGATTCATTAAACAGCACGTCGATGGGCGAACAGGACGATTGCATTGCGACCGTTGCTCCCAGCAAACCGGTAGGATTAAAGCAGCACTCCGCGAGCGCGACCGCAACGCCACCTTCGCTGCAATCATGCGCGCTTCGCACGAGACCGGCGCGGATCGATCGCCGCGTTACCTCGTGCACCGCGATCTCGCGCTCGAGATCGATCTGCGGGACCGGGCCGAGCTTTTTGCCATGGCACACCTTGAGGTAGCGAGATGCACCGACGCCTTCGCCGATCTCACCGATGAGGATAACGACGTCGCCGGCTGCCTTGAACCACTGCGTCGTGATGTGCTCTTCGCGCTCAATCAAGCCGACCATGGCGATCGTCGGAGTCGGATCCACCACGCCGCCCGGACTCTCATTGTAAAGCGACACATTGCCGCCGGTCACCGGCGTTTGAAACGCGCCGCACGCCTCTGCCGCGCCTTCGACCGCTTCTCTCAACTGCCAGAAGTTTTCCGGTTTGTATGGATTGCCGAAGTTCAGGTTGTCGGTCACGGCAAGCGGTCGCGCGCCCGAACAGGTAAGATTCCGCGCCGCCTCGGCGACTGCGATCCTGGCGCCTTCGCGCGGATCGAGTGCGCAGTAGAGAGAATTACAATCGGTCGTCGCCGCAATGTACTTGTCCGCCTCGCGAATGTGAAACACGGCGGCGTCGGAACCCGGCCTAACGACTGTCCCGGTGCGGACCATGTGATCGTATTGCCGGTAGACCCAGTTCTTCGACGCAATCGTCGGGTCACTTAGCAGCCGACGAAGCGCGGCGTGTGGATCGACGTGCGGAAGAGTTGCGCGATTGAGGTCGTTGCCGTTTTGCGGTGCCGCGACTTCTCGCGAATAAAGCGGCGCTTCGTCCGCCAATGGTTTCGCCGGAATCTCTGCGGCTACGCTGCCATTGTTGCGCACCCGCATCATGCCGTCGTCAGTCACGCGACCGATTTCCGCGCACGGCACTCCCCATTTCTCAAAGACGCGCCGCACGGCATCCTCACGCCCGCGGTTGGCAATGATCAGCATTCGCTCCTGCGATTCGCTCAAGAGCGTCTCGTACGGTGTCATTCCAGGCTCCCGTTTCGGCACTTTCGCGAGATCGATCTCAACGCCGGTGTCGCCGCGACTGGCCGTCTCGCACGTCGAGCAAGTGAGACCGGCTGCGCCCATGTCTTGAATGCCGGCGACGGCATCCGTCGCGAGGAGTTCCAGACACGCTTCGAGCAACAGCTTCTCTTTAAACGGATCGCCGACCTGCACCGCCGGCCGATCTTCGCGCGACTCTTCGGTGAGTTCCCGCGATGCGAACGCCGCGCCGGCGAGACCATCGCGTCCGGTTTCTGCGCCAACATAAAACACCGGATTGCCTACGCCGCGCGCAGCGCCGCGCGCGAGTTGTTCGTGCCGCAGCACGCCGAGACAGAAGACATTGACG
>CADDYX010000284.1 GCA_902810735.1 Verrucomicrobiota bacterium
CTGCTGACCGGGCGTGACGCTGCGGAGCACTTCTTCGCCGAGCGCTTTCTCCTTCACCCGCGCGATGAACTGCTTCGCGACATTGAAGTCGACATCCGCTTCGAGCAGGGCGAGTCGCACCTGCCGTAGCGCATCGTTGATGTTCGACTCGCTGATCGAGCCGTGACCGCGCAGGTCCTTGAAGATGTCCTGAAGGCGGTCGCCTAATTGCGAAAACATGATTGTGAAGGCGCGTTACGCGCCGGCTCTACTTCTTCGTCGGCGCCGGGGACGCACTCGGCGGAGCTGACGTTGCCGGCCCGGGCGCGCCGCCACCGTCTTCGACCTTGAAGCTGAATGTCGACTCAGTCTTCTTGCCACCGACAGTCGCGCCAATGATCACGGTCACTGGCCCGCTCAACTTCTGCGTCGCCTGGTACGAAACCGTCTCGGTTTTTGGATCGTAACTCGGCTTCACGAGACCGACACCGCTGATGCGCATTTGCAAGCTGTTCGGATCGATCTGGCCGAACGAGCTGATGTTCGCCCGGATCAGCGGCATTGCGTTGCGAATCGTCTCGCCGTTCGCCGGACTCGTGCTCAATGTGCTGTTCGAGACCTCCGCCACCGCTGGCCCAGCCGCGACGTTCGCGACAGCGGCGACCGCATCTTCAAAGACTTTCGGTTTGTTCGCCTCGATCAGGTAACGGCCTAACGAGTCGTTCGGTGTCCGATAAGTGATCGGTTGGCCGTAGACGGTGAACATCGCCTCGTAGCCAGCCTTCATCGCGACCTCTTTGACGTGTCCGTTATAGAAGCCGTAGGGCACGGCGAAGCAGTTGCATTTCACGCCGAGCTTCTGCTCGATCATTTGCTTCGAACCGATCAGCTCGTTGTTCAGCCACTGCTCGTATTCCTGCGGGTTCAGCTTCTTCTTCGCCACCTTGTCGTAAGGGCGGCGCAAGTCCTGGTGCGTGGCGGAGTGTGCCTGGATGTCGACGCCGGCATCGCGCATTTCCGCGAGCATTTCCCATGTCATCGATTCGCCGCCGCTGAAATGCCCCGGCCGAATCCCCTCCGTGTAGATGAAGAGCGTGAGCGGATAGCCGTATTTTTGCATGATCGGCCACGCCACGTCGTGCTGCGATTTCCAGCCGTCATCGAACGTGATCACGGCCGCGCGCGGAGGGATCGCTTTCTCGCCACGTTTCCACGCCAGCAAATCCTGCAGCGGAATGACTGGAATATTTTTGTTCTTCAGCTCCTGCATCTGCTTCTCGAAATCCTGCGGCGTGATCTCGGTGTCCGGACGGCGGACCTGATTGACGAAACGGTGATAGCCGAAGATGACGACCTCCGCGTTCTGATCGATCGCTGGTTTGGCCGGCGGCGGCGGGAGCGGGGCAACGCTTTGTGCCGACGCCGTGGTCGAGCCAGCGCTGGTATCGCTCTTCGCCGGAGATGCACTCGCGCTCGCGTTCGCCCCGTTGGCCGAGCCATTGCTGACCGCGCTCTTCTTGCACGTCGGTAAACTGAGAGCGAGCAGGCACGGAATCAGAGCGAATCGGAGGAGCATAAAAGTAGGTTACGCGTAACGGTGGGCACCGAAAAGACAAGCGGTTTTTGGCTCACCGGCACGGCGGCGCACGCTGCCGGGCGCGTTTCTGCTTTAGAACACAAAGCGGTGGAACTGCTCGATCTTTTCGCTAAGCAATTGCGCATGTTTCGACGATTTCGCGGCGTCGCAGCGCTACTCTTGTCTTTGCTTCTTGCAAGCTGCGGCACCGTCCAGCAGACGACGGTAAAGAATACATCGCGCACGTTTACCACCGTCGTGGTCGATGCTGGTCACGGCGGCAAGGACAACGGCGCGGTGCGTCGCTACGGCCCTCCGGAAAAGAACGCTAATCTCGATGTCGCGATGCGGCTCGCACGCAAGCTGCGCGAATCACAGTTCCGCGTTGTCACCACAAGATCGACCGACGTTTTCATTCCGCTGGAAGACCGCGCTGCAATCGGCCGCGCGCAAAAGAACTCGATCTTCGTCAGCATTCATTTCAACGACACGCGCCGCCGCGGAATCAAGGGTTTCGAGGTTTACTATCATTCGCCCGCGGCTTATCCGCTCGCGCAACGCGTCATGGGTCAACTGCTGACAATCCGCGGCGCTGTCAACCGCGGGGTCCATCACGCGAACTTCCGCGTCTTGCGCAAAGCGGCCTACCCGGCGGTGCTGGTCGAATGTGGTTTTCTGAGCAATCGCACCGAAGGTTCCGAAGCAGGCAGCGGCGCGTATCGCGATTTACTCGCGGACAAAATCGCGCAAGCGATCGTTGACGAACGCTACGGTCGCGGTTCGTACGCCGGCACGCAGCGCGCCGCAAATGTGCCGGCTGCGAATGCCGGCGGTCCAAACGTCGAACCTTAGAAGTGTTTGCCGCGCTCTTCGCGCCCGATCGCCGCGATCAGGCTAAGCGCGATGAAGATTACAAGCGCAAAC
>CADDYX010000285.1 GCA_902810735.1 Verrucomicrobiota bacterium
CCTTCGATCCTTTGCCGATCGTGCGGAGAAAACCGCCGTCGAGCACCACGTCTTCGAGCTTCACTTTGATCGGCTCCGATACGCGCAAACCTGTGGCGTAGAGGAGCTCGAGCATCGCCGCATCGCGAAGACCGTCTGGCTTCGCGCGGTCCGGCGCAGCGAGCAACGCTTCCACTTCGTTCGGCTGCAGCGACTTCGGCAACGTCGTCCACAGCTTAGGGTTCTCGATGTTCTCCGTCGGGTCGCGCTTCAAATGCCGCTCGGCGACGAGAAAACGGAAGAGTCCGCGAATCGCCGCGAGCGCGCGCGCAACGGATCGCGCGGAGATCCCTCCGCGGCGCAGCGTCTGGAAGTACTTGATGATGTGCAGCCGCTCGACGGTTTCCAGGTCGATCTCCTGATCGTCGAGCCACTTCGAGAAACGGCGAAGGTCGTGCTGGTATGAAGTGAGCGAGTTCTTCGCGAGGCCGCGCTCGACGGCGAGGTAGTCGATGTAGAGATCAATGAGGTGCTGCATCGCTCAGGAGAAACTGTGAGCAGCTACCACGTCGGCCATATACGAGCTCCTGACAAACGGCCCGCTGAACACCGCTGCGAATCCCATCTCCACGCCAACGTCGCGATATTCGTCGAAGACGCGCGGATGCACGTACTCGACGACATCGAGCTTCTCGCGTTTGGGCTGCAGGTACTGACCGATGGTGATGATCTGCACGCCTGCATCGCGAAGGCGGCGCATCACGTCGATGACCTCGTCGCGACGCTCGCCCAGGCCCAGCATGAAGCCCGATTTCGTGACGAGCGAACGGCCGGCTTCGCGCAGGACAGCGATCGATCGTTCGAAACGTGAGCCTGGGCGTACGTAGTCGTACAAGCGCGGCACCGTTTCGACGTTGTGATTGAAGTAGTCCGGCCGGGCTTCGACGACGGTGCGCACCGATGCGAAGTTGCCACGAAAGTCGGATGTCAGAACCTCGACCGCGCAGTCGGGCAGCGCTTTGCGCAGCTCGCGGATCGTGTCGGCGAACTGCTGCGCTCCGCCGTCGCGGAGATCATCGCGCGTCACGCACGTGACGACCACGTGGCGCAGATTCAGTTTCGCCGCGGCTTCTGCAACGGCGCGTGGCTCGTCAGGCGACGGAGGCGCATACGGCCGGCCCGTCGTCACATTGCA
Source organism: Verrucomicrobiota bacterium (assembly GCA_902810735.1). Taxonomy (GTDB): domain Bacteria; phylum Verrucomicrobiota; class Verrucomicrobiia; order Chthoniobacterales; family UBA10450; genus CADDYX01. The sequence goes on from CADDYX010000285.1 coordinate 1,175, forward strand.
GAATCCGCAGGAACGCGTGCAGACGTCACCGAGGATCATGAAGGTGGCCGTGCCGCGGGTAAAGCACTCGGTCCGATTGGGGCACGCGAGCGACTCGCATACCGAGTGCAGCGATTTCTCGCGAAGGAGCGTCTTCACTTCGTGGAGCTCGCGGAGATTGATCCGCTTCTCGCGGATCCATTCGGGTAATCGGGCGCTCACGTTTTCAGGATAAAACAGATGTCATCCCGAGCGTAGCGAGGGACCGGCGTGGGCGGCCGGTTCGCTACCTCGGAATGACAAAAAAAAGAGCCGGCTCAGGGCCGGCTCTCAATCAAAACGCGTTTGCGTTTAGTGGCCGAGCGACTTCTCCAGCGCTTTCTGGATCAGCTTCTCAGCTTCGACTTCCGGAACGCCTTTGACGATCGCGACTTCCGAGACGAGCAGATACTTCGCGCGGTCGTACATCTTCTTCTCGCGGAACGAGAGGCTCTTCTTCTTGGAGACCTCGTTGAGATTCTTCAGAACCTCTGCGACGTCTTCGAGACGGCCGGTCTTCATCTTCTCCAAGTTCTCGCGATAGCGTCCCTTCCAGTCGGTATGCGCTTTCGCCACGCGCGCTTCCAGCAGACTAAAGAGCGTCTTCATTTCCTTCTGCTGGTAGAGACGGCGCAACCCGACGCGATCCGTGTTGCCGATCGGCACCATCAGCCGCGAGTTATTCGCCAGCAGCCGCAGGTGATAAAACTTGTCGCTTCCGCCGATCACCTGAGACTCACCGATCTGCTCGACGACGGTGACACCGTGATTCGGGTAAACGATCTTTTCGCCGACCTTGAAACCGATTTTTGTTGTAGACAAATAAGGCTCCTTTCGGATTTCTGAACGGAAAACCAGAGGGAGCGGCATTGTACGGCAGCGATTTTTGGGCGTCAAACCATCGAACCTGCGTCGAGCAGGCTCAAGTGACGTCACATTGTTGTGTGCGCCGTCACAGTCTAGCGAGCCGTAGGTCGAAGCTTTCGAATGAGTTGGTGAAGGCGATCCAAGCCCTGCCGCCGCTCGTTTTCGTTGCCGGTCAGGAGGTCTTCGATGGCCTGCAATTCGGCCAATGCCTCTGCATTGAGTGGAGCGCCGACGCCCGCCGCGGCGGTCACGGTAATGGACGACGCCGGAGTGTTCTTCGGTGCCAAATCGTTGGCCATCCGCTGTGCCATCGCGCGCATGGACGCCGCGTCGTCGTGGTCGAGCGCGCGCAGAATCGCCTTCGCGCTCGCGATCGCATCGGCGTAAGGACTGTCGGGATTGTCGGAGA
>CADDYX010000286.1 GCA_902810735.1 Verrucomicrobiota bacterium
ATCGCCGGCCGCGGCATTCGGTGCGCCGCCGCGGCCAACGACCACGGCTGCGCGAAATCAGCTCTCGTGCCGGTTAGCTCACCTTGCCGGCGTGCCCGGAACCGCACTCTTTCTTCAGCGTGTTGTACTGCTCCTTGTTCAGGATCGATTTTGCCTCGCTGAGGAATTTCGCGTGGCTCTCTTTCGTGCAGCCTGCCTTCATGCAGTCAGCCTGGAGTTGCTCGAGCTTTGATTTTTGCTCGGCCGTAACGTTGAGATTCGCGAACGAGACGCAGCTCGAGTCGTTCTTCACCTGTTTCGCGTGCCCCATTCCGCAGCACGCCTTGTCGCCCGCAAACGCCGATGCACCCGCAAACGCCACCATCGCGGCGACAACTGCAAATTTCTTGATCATGCTCATTGAGACATTTCGCTGCGCCTCGCGTTCAAACGCCAGCATGAACGTCGAACCCTCGTTCGCGTAGCGCATCGCGCAGCACGCTCTTGGCGTTCTCCGCAATCGGTTCGCCGTGTCCCACAATGATCCGCTCAAAATCCCAGCGCATCACCTCATTCAGCGAAGCCGTGAACGCGTCACGATCTTTGATCATCATGCGCAGAAAGAGGCTCATCCCAACGAGCCGCGGCAGGCCCATGATCCTGCGGACGAAGAAACGCGTCCAGCCGCGGGAGTTCGCCGGAAAGTGGAACAGCAGGTCGGCGATGATCAGCGTTCGCGAAGCGCGGTGTAAAAACACGTGCTCGCGCGTTTTCGGAATTCCGCCGAGCGGTAAAACCTCCAGCTCTGCCGCCCATTCGCCGGGCGCATTGTCGAGCGGGACGGTCGAGACGCCGGCGATCTCGCGAAATCCGCGCGGCGCCAGATACGGGATTCGCGCGAAAGCCGCGCAGCCCTGCTTCGCAAAAGTATCGTGAAATAGCGTCGCGTCGAGCAGCCACGCCGGCTGACCGAGCTCGCGGATCGCGAGCAGATCCTCGGAGGTAAACGGCGCGGTCGAGTGAATGACGAGGCGCCCATCGCGCAGCCGGATGATCGCGACGTTTCGACCGAAGTCGATCCCGAGCAGCCGCTGCGGATATTGCGCCAGCCAGACGTCGTCCGCGATCTGCGTGAGCTTCACGCCGCAGCGAACTCAAGACTGCCGTTTCGCGCGTCGACGCGAATCGTCTGCCCTTCGTGAAACTTGCCTTCCAGCAGCTCCATGCTGAGCGGGTCAAGGATTTCGCGCTGAATCGCGCGCTTCAGCGGACGCGCACCGTAGACCGGATCGTAACCTTCGCGCGCGATCCGCGCCTTCGCTTCGTCGCTCAACTGCAACGTGATCTTCTGGTTCTCGAGGCGCCTGACGAGTCGTTTCAACTGCAGCTCCACGATCTGCTTCAGCTCGTCCTCGTTCAGCCGGTCGAAGATGATGATCTCGTCGACGCGGTTCAAAAACTCAGGACGGAAATGCGCGCGTAACGCATCCATGACCGAGCGCTCGCGCGCCGCAGCCGACGATTCATCGGTGATGAACTGCGAGCCGATGTTCGAGGTCATGATGATGACGGTGTTCTTGAAGTCGACCGTCCTCCCCTGCCCGTCGGTAATCCGGCCGTCATCGAGCACTTGCAGCAGCACGTTGAACACGTCCTGGTGCGCCTTTTCGATTTCGTCGAACAAAACGACGGAGTACGGCTTGCGGCGCACGGCTTCGGACAGCTGGCCGCCCTCCTCGTAGCCGACGTAACCCGGCGGCGCGCCGATCAGGCGCGCTACGGTGTGTTTCTCCATGTATTCCGACATGTCGATCCGGATCATCGCGTTCTCGTCATCGAACAGGAACTCGGCGAGCGCGCGGCTCAGCTCGGTTTTGCCGACACCGGTAGGTCCGAGGAAGATGAACGAGCCGATCGGTTTGTTTTCGTCCTGCAAACCGGCACGCGCGCGGCGGACTGCGTTCGACACCGCTTTGATCGCCTTGTCCTGACCGATCACGCGCTGATGCAAGTGTTCCTCGAGCCGCACCAGCTTTTCGCGTTCGCCTTCCTGCAATCGCGAAACCGGAATGTGCGTCCAGTTCGAGACGACCTGCGCGATATCTTCCTCCGTCACTTCCTCGCGCAGCAGCCGCGGTTTTTTGTCGGTGCCTTCTTTCGCTTCGATGTCGCGCAGTTTTTTCTCGAGCTCGGGAATGCGGCCGTACTGGATTTCGCTGGCTTTCGCCAGTTCGCCGCGGCGCTGCGCACGTTCCAGCTCGGTGCGCAACGCATCGAGCTGCTCCTTCACCTTGGCCTGCGCATCGATCTCGGATTTTTCCTTCTGCCACTCGGCTTTCATTGCCGAGGATTTTTCCTTCAGCTCGGCGAGTTCTCTTTCGAGTTTTTCGAGCCGCTCCTTGCTCGCGGCGTCTTTCTCTTTCTTCAACGCCTGCCGCTCCATCTCGTGCTGCATGATCTCGCGCTCGATCACGTCGATTTCGGT
>CADDYX010000287.1 GCA_902810735.1 Verrucomicrobiota bacterium
TCGCGCGTGCGTCTGGAGCGCGCGTAGTGCGGATCGAGCGCCGGCAAATTGCCGCTGCGCGTAATGCCGGTGCAAATTCTGCCAGCGGCGACGTGCTGTTCTTTGTCGATGCCGACACGCAGATTGCGCGCGGTCATGTGACCGGCGCGCTGGAGGCGCTGACGCACGGTTGCGCGGGGGGCGGCGCGCGCATTGCCGTCGAGCAACAGATACCACGCTGGGCCAAAATCGCGCTGCGGCTGTTCTGCGCGATTTATTTCGCCTGCAATCTCGGCGCCGGCGCGTTTCTGTTTACCACCGCCCGCAATTTCCGCGAGGTCGGCGGTTTCGATGAGCAATACTTCGCAGGTGAAGAGGTTTACTTGAGCCAGGCGCTGAAGAAGCTCGGCCGGTTCCGGATTTTGCGTCTGCCGATCGTTACCTCCGGCCGCAAGCTGCGGCTACATTCGGCCGGGAAGATCATTCGCGACAGCCTCGCGATTGGTTTCGGCGGGCGACAAGCGGTGATGTCCCGTGACAAGCTCGATCTTTGGTACGACGGCAAACGCGAGCAGCAGGCGTGACGACGAACGGCGCGCAGATCAACATCGCGGAGACGGACGCGCAGATCGCGCGCTGCCACAATGTGATGGCCGAGCTACGGCCGCACATCGTCGATGTGGATGAATTTGTGGCGCAAGTGCGGCGGCAATATGGCGAAGGTTTCCGGCTGGCGTTTCTGGAAATGGCCGGCGAAGTGCGAGCGGTCGCCGGTTATCGGGTAATGGAAATGCTGTTCTCCGGCCGCACGCTTTACGTCGACGATCTCGTCACGCGCGAAGGCGATCGGTCGCGCGGTTTCGGCGGAAAGTTGTTCGATTGGCTGGTCGAGCGCGCACGCGAAGAGGGCTGCAAATACCTCACGCTCGATTCCGGCGTGCAGCGCTTCGACGCGCACCGTTTTTACCTGCTCAAGCGGATGAAGATCGCCGCGCACCACTTCACGCTCGACCTTGCCGGCTGACCAGAACCGCGCCTTGCGGCTCGACGTTTACCGGCTACAATACCGGCTCGTTTATGGCAGAAAGCAGCGAAACGATGGATCTGAAGGAGTTCCAGCTCCACGACAAAGATACCGGCAGCGCGGACGTCCAGGTGGCGCTCCTCACCCGCCGGATCGCGTCGTTGACGGAGCACCTCAAGACCAATGCCAAAGACCATTCCTCGCGCCGCGGCCTCCTCAAGATGGTGGCGATGCGCCGGAGCTTGCTCGATTACCTGAGCAAGTCGAACTCCGAGCGGTATAAAAACCTGCTCGAGAAGCTCAACCTGCGTAAGTAGCGCAGCCGGTCTGCGGCGGCGGAGTTCATCCGCTGCTCGCCATTCAGTAACAACAAAGTAACAAGGGCAGCCAGGCCGCACGTCCACCTCTGATTTGAGGTTTTAGCTCCGACGCGATTCGGATTTAAAACCTACAATCAGGGTGACCGGCCTGGATTCTCGCCCAATCCAGAAAGCAAAATGCAACACAAGGTCACGGCCCAGATCGGGTCCACTCAGGTCTCCATCGAGACAGGTAAAATCGCGAAGCTCGCCGACGGCGCAGTTATCGTTTCAACAGGCGACACCATGGTGCTCGCCAGCGCGGTCTCCGCGACAGCGATCAAGGAAGGGCAGGACTGGTTCCCGCTCACGGTCGACTATCGCGAAAAAGCGGCGGCGGTCGGCAAATTCCCCGGCGGCTATTTCAAACGAGAAGGTCGTCCGAGCGAAAAAGAAACGCTCACGTCGCGCATGACGGATCGGCCGCTCCGGCCGCTTTTTCCCGCGGGTTATCTTTACGACACGCAGATCATTTCCATTCTGCTCAGCGCGGATGGCCAGAACGATCCGGACATTCTCGCGATCAACGGCGCGTCGGCTGCTCTCACTGTTTCTGACATTCCGTTCGCCGGCCCGATCGGCGCCGTCCGCGTCGGTCGTGTGAATGGAAATTTCATCGCGAACCCAACTCACGATGAGCGAAACGAGAGCGACCTCGATCTCGTTTACGTCGGAACCGAAAACGACGTCATCATGATCGAAGGCGCTGCGCAGGAATTGCCGGAAGAGGAATTCGTGAAGGCGCTCGACTTCGCGCATCAACATGCGCGCGAGATGATCCGGATTCAGAAGGAGCTCGCGCAGCAGGTCGGCAAACCGAAGCGCGAGATGCCGCTGATGACCGTCAATCAGGACATTCTCGAGATTGCCTATCAGGTCGCGGGCGATCGCATCGAAGGCGCGCTCTACAACCCGACCAAGGTCGAGCGCAGCAAAGCGGTCAACGCGCTGAAAGACGAAGTGAAAGCGAAGGTGCTCGAGAAATTTCCCGAGGCCGACAAGTTCGCGATCTCGCAGGCGTTCGATTACGTGCAGAAAAAAGCGTTCCGCATCAGCGTGCTCGACAAACAGAAGCGCATGGACGGCCGCGGT
>CADDYX010000288.1 GCA_902810735.1 Verrucomicrobiota bacterium
CTGCGACAAGGCGAAAAACGGGAACACATCGCGCAACGCCACGTCATTGGAATCGACGTGGTCGCTCTTGATTGCGCCGTTCGAGACGATTGAAAGTAGCGTGTCGACAACGTCATCGCCGAGCCGCCGGCCATTCGGAAAAGCCGCGCCGCCATTCGTTCCACCACCAGCTCCGCTGTTGGCAGTGTTCAGGTTGAGGCGCAGGTAATCGCCGTGATTGACCGCAACTTCAGCAAGAATCGCGATGTTGGCATCATTCGTCCCAAGCGACTTCAGCGTTGCCACGATGTCGCCTGCGAACTGTCCGGCAGCATCGTCCGGCGGCGCAGCGCTGTTGTACTCGTCTTTCCTGCCGATCGGCACGAGCAGCGCATTCACGGCCGGAACGCCTTCGCGGTCGATCTGACGCAACGCTCCGTCGGCCGCCTCCGCGCCGGTGTCGAGATCGTACGCCTCAACCAGCGCAACGCCGCTCGAATGGTGCACGCCAGTGATTACCGCCGTGTATTCGCCCGGCGCGAGAGTAATCGCGAGCGCGGATTCTTTCGGATCATCGGGCGCCAAATCCCTCGCCTTGATTTCTCCCCCCTGGCCGCCGGACTGCCAATTGTTGTTGGTCGCGATCGGCACGCCATCCTTGTCGAACACCGTCACCGTCGGATTCTCCAGCGCATCGGCTACGCCGTGCTTCTTCAGGCTCGGCCCAATCGCGCGAATGATCACGCGTTTCACCGCGGTGCCCTTAATGATGATGCCTCCGATCAGCGGATTGTTATCGTCGACCCGGCCGCGGGCGGAGAGGTTGGCCAGCAGCGTCACCGGATGCTGATCAGCACGAAAGGTGAGCGCCTCCGCGCCAACGACGCCTTTCGTGTTATGGAGGAGCGCTTTGGGAAGGCTGAGCGCGATGCCCATGATGTTATAACCCGCAAACGTGTCACGCCCGCGGTCGAACTGCGTGGGATCAGGCGAGCCCGCGCGGACTGAGGCGACGAACCGCGCGAATGCCGGAATGTCGAAGAAGAATGGATCATCGACTTCCCCAGCGAAGAAGCTCACACCGGAGGCCGAATCGGTTGTGACGACCTGCGTCGGCGCAGCAGGCGTAACGCTGGCCGCCGTCGCCGGCGCGGAGAACTCGAAAACCTTCTTCTTGCCGCGCGTCATCCGCACCGTCGCGACTTGCGCGCTCGTGCTCGATTTCGGCGAGAAAGTCACCTCGATGAACGCATCCGGTGTGGTGTCACCGGTTTCTTCCAGCCCGAAGCGATAGGTCAGGTCCGGGTCGAAAATGCCCATGTTCACCGCTTCGCCCGGCACGATGAAGCCGCGCATCGTCGCCTCCAGCACGACGCGGCTGTTATCGTTTGGATCGAGGAAAAAATACAGATCGCCAAGATCAGCCGACGCGTTGTTCGCCGAGCTTGGGCTATCGCCGTGATCGGCAGCGCGAACGACCGCGGCGGCGGGGAGGAAAAAGCAAACGGCTAGCAGCAGAAGTGTTGTTTTTTTCATAAGCTTCAATCCGACCGAAATGACGCGCGCGGCCCCGCTCCCCTCCGCATCGCGCGGTGTCGCGAGAATGGGAAATCCGTCGCGTCGCGGTCAAGCGTATTCGCCGGCCACGAGCTTGACTCGCTGCGTGCGCGCTCCGCATCCTGCGCCGATGCGAACGCTCGTTCCCTGCTGGCGCGCGGCGTTTCTCCTCGTTGCTGGCGCTCGGGTGTTTGGTGCGGGCGAAGCTCCGGAACCGGTCGCGCGCCAGATCGCTCGCCTCGAGCAACGCGTCGCGACGCGGCCGAGCGATTTCATCGCTCAGACGATGCTCGGCGAATTGCGCGTGCGCGAAGTCCAGGAGAACGGCGATCTTCGCGGTTACGCAAACGCGGAGGATGCGTTCCAGAAGGCGCTGGCGGAATTTCCGCAGCACAGCGGTGCTCTCGCCGGCCTCGCCTCAGTGCGCCTCGCGCTCCATCGGTTTGCGGAAGCCGAAGATCTCGCGCGCAAGATTCTGCAGCACGACGGGAGAAATCTCGGTGCGCAGCTTTTGCTCTTCGATGCGCAGCTTGGCACCGGGAAGATCAAGGATGCCGCCGAGTCGCTGCAGCGTCTGCCGCCGATTCCAGCGACATTTCTGCGGCAGGCGGAACTCGCGTGGCTGCACGGGCAGAATGACGAAGCCGTGAAACTCTCGCTGCGCGCGGCTGATGACGCCGATGCACGCGGCGATTCAGCCGCGAATCGCGCCACTTACCGCGTCCGCGCTGGCGAGTTTCTGTTTCGCACCGGCAAGTTCGAGCGCGCCCGAGAGCAATATGCGTCAGCGCGTAAGGAATGGCCGGAGAGTTTCGCGGCTGCGGAACACACTGCCGAACTCGAAGCCGCCGATGGCAAGTTCGATCAGGCGATCGCGATCTACGAGAAACTGATTG
>CADDYX010000289.1 GCA_902810735.1 Verrucomicrobiota bacterium
CTCGGCGCGGATGCGGAGATCTTCAAGTTCCACTTCGGCGTGCAGCCGCAGGGCAACGCGCCGCCCGGCAGCGATCCGCACGGGGAGTTCCGCGGCCGGAATATCCTGATCGAGCGGCATACGGTCGGGGAAACCGCGGAGCGATTCGGCGCGGCCGAAAAGGATGTGCGCGAGAGGTTGGCGCGCAGCCGGTCAATCCTGTTCGAGATCCGCGAAAAACGTCCGCGGCCACATTTGGACGACAAGATCATCACGGCCTGGAACGGCCTGATGATCTCCGGTTTCACGCGCGGGGCGCAGGTGCTGAATGCGCCCGAGTACGCAGATGCCGCCACCCGCGCGGCGCAATTCATTCGCGAGCGGCTGTTCGATGCGGCGCGTGGCGTTCTGCGCCGAAGTTTTCGCGACGGGCCGAGCATGATCGACGGTTTTGCCGAGGACTACGCGTTCCTCATTCAGGGCCTGCTGGATTTATACGAAACGACTTTTGCGGTCGAGTGGCTCGAGTTCGCGGAGCAGCTGCAGACGGTGCAGGACAAGCTGTTCGCCGACGATTCGAACGGCGGTTATTTCAGCGTCAGTGGAAACGATCCGAGCGTGCTGCTGCGGATGAAGGAAGACAACGATGGCGCGGAGCCTGCCGCCAGCTCGGTCGCTGCGCTGAATCTCTTGCGGCTGGCGCAGCTTCGAAACGAACCGCGCTACCGCGAGCGCGCGGACAAAACGATAGCTGCGTTCGCACCACAGATCACCCGCTTCCCGACGGTGATGCCGCAAATGCTCGTGGCGCTCGATTCAGCCTTAACAACGCCGCGCCAGATTGTAATCGCCGGCCCAAATCGGCGAGCGGATACGCAGGCACTGATCGCCGAAGTGCGCCGCCGATTCCTGCCGAACGCAATCGTGCTTCTTGCTGACGGAGAAGCGGGACAACGCTATCTGGAGCAGCGACTCGAGGCGATCCGCGCGATGCGACCGCTTGACGGCCACGCCGCCGCTTATGTTTGCGAAAACTTCGCGTGCCAGGCACCCGTGACGGAGCCGGCAAAATTGAGCGAGCTACTTCGCTGACGAGTTACTGTTCTTCGCGCCGGCTGCCGGTGCGCCATCGGCGACGCGGTCCACCGATGCCGGACGTTTGCGCCGCCGCAGCCGGAGCCAATTGTTCCAGGTTTTACGCATGCTGTCGCGCGGCGTGAGATACTCCTCGTTCAGCTTATTACTTTTGCAGACCTGCGTCAGAATGCCGGAAACGGAGAAATCGTCGGTGTCGACGATTGTATACGCGGTGCCAACTGCATCGGCATGATGCGCATCGCTCGATGCCGTCATCGGTAAACCGCGGAGCTGCGCGTAGGCGAAAGCGAAGCGATTGTAACGGCGGAGCGTGGTTGCGGCGTTGAAGACCTCGAGCGCATCGATCGGCAGCGTGTCGAGCGTGACGTTGCGAATACCGGCACGGAACAGATCGTACGGGTGCGGCGGAATGGCGAGGCCGCCGTGCTCGTGAATCAATTCGCAAATATCGCGCGCCGGCTTGCCTTTGAGTTGCCGCGGATTCGGCAAGCTCGTGCCGATGCAGAGGAGGTGCCCCTCGGCCGTCGTGACCTCAACGCCGGGGATGACGAGAAAGCCGTCGACGGGCTGGCCGTCGCCGCGCATCAAGCCTTTATCGAGGAGGTAACTGGCACATTCACAGGTGTTATGATCGGTAATCGCGATCGCGTGCAGACCTTTCTCACGCGCCGCTGCGATGTTCTCTTCCGGGCTCGAAACGCCGTCGCCGGAGAAGAACGAATGCGTATGCAGGTCGACGTTGAGCGGCATTGCGGGGAGGCTAGTTTGCACGTCGAAAAATGGAAAGCGTCGGTTTCAAAGAGTGGGCGCTTGTCTGCGATGCTCTCGGTCGTGGCGAACAGCGCGTGATCGTGCGCAAAGGCGGAATCGCGGAGGGGCGCGACGGCTTTTCATTCAAACATCGCGAGTTCTTTCTCCTGCCGACGTTCTTCCACGAGCAGATCGGCAAAACGCGACTCGCCGATCCCGTGCTGCCGGTGCAGCGCGACGGCGAGATCGAGGTCCGCTATTTCGCGCGAGTCGACGACGCAAAGCTAATCACTTCCTGGAATGAAGTGGAACAACTCGAGCCGCTGCACGTGCTCAGCCGCGCAGTCGTGCGGGAGCGATTTGGCTACGGCGAGTCCGCCGGGTTGCACGTCGCGTTCGTGCGCGTGTTTCGCCTCGAGCCGGCGTGGATTTTACCTGACCAGAAGTCGTACCGCGGCTGCCGCTCGTGGGTCCAATTGCCGCAGCGGCCCGCGAATGTGCGGTTCGAGCCGGTGACTCCTAGCTGACCGCTTCGACCAGATACGGCGTCTCCGGCTCTTCCTGCTGCCGGTTAAACTGCATGTCGTACAAACGG
>CADDYX010000290.1 GCA_902810735.1 Verrucomicrobiota bacterium
TGATCGCGATCGGGCTCGGCAGCGGTGCTGCCTTCCTCGGCCGTTTTCACTGGTTCTTCCTGATCGGTGGCCTGGCGGTGCTGACGTGGGCCTGGGCGAAATACCTGCGCGAGAAAACCGTCTGCGATTGTGAGCACACGGAAATGCCAGGCCGGCGCGGTGCGATGTTTACGCTGCTGATTGCCACCGTAGTGGTGGTTGGGTTCGCAGGTTTGAACATCAGCCGGTACGTTTTCGCGGGTGCGCCTCCGTCCAAAGAAGCGCAGCCAGTCGCGGGAGCGAGCCGCGCTGTATTGCCCGTGGAGGGGATGAGCTGCGCAACTTGCGAAATCGCCGTCCGTAGAGCGTTAAACAAAGTTCCGGGAGTGAAAGCCGTGCGCGTCAGCGTCATCAGCAAAACCGCAGAGGTTGATTACGACCCGCAGCAGACGACGCCGGCCGTACTGGTCGCTGCGATCAACAGCACCGGCTACCAAGCGACGCTTCCAGAACACTAACCCTAACGACACTCACCTCTCATGAACACACTCATATTCCTCATCTCAAAGCCAATGATCGTAGCGGCATTCGCGACGATCGGCGCGTTTCTCGCATGCTGCCCCGGGTGCGCCGGTTAGTGGCAGAACCAATGAAACACTCGAACCAAGTCTGCCAATCCATCGGCTTTGCTGTCGTGCTCGGCGCAGCCGTATTTGGCCAGCAACAACTCAAAGCAGAGGATTGCTCCAAACCATCGACTGCGAAACAAAACGAGCCCGCGGGCGAGACAATTGATCCCCGCGCGATTCCCTTCGAGCGGATCAGTCTTTTTAAGGTGTCGCTGCAATGCGCCGCCGCGCCCGAGATCGGTTGCGGTAGCCGGGCGAAGCCACTGCTTGGCGACTTGGAAAACCAGCCGGGGCTGACTGGCACGTGGCTGAACGGGACGGGAACGTGGCTCGCCGTTGCGGGCAATGAAGGAACATCGGGCGATACGCGGTCGGCTGCGGTGCGATCAGCATCCGAAAAGCGCAAAGTGACCGCGAATGAACTCACCGGCTCGGAACGCGAAAAGGCACTCAAGGATTTTCACGCTGGCAGCGGCTGGCGCGGCGGCGCTCGGATGGATGAACTGGGCAAGAAGGAAGCAGAAATCATTGCTGTTCGGCTTGTGCGAAGAATCAGCGCGAAAAGCGAGCTGACGGAGGAAAAGGCGAACACGCTTCGTGCTGCTTTCGCGCGAGTCTTCTCACAGCGTTTCGGCAAAGGAGAGACGCAGGAACCACGCGAGGAGTTGCTGCGCATCGCGAGTGGTCAGCTCGACGCAAATGCGACCGCTGCTTTCCAGGAAGCAGTTGCCGCCGGGTATCGGCCACTCGCGGGGGAAAAGTAGGAGTTCCAGATGTCCGACTGTTGTTCAAACCAATCACCGAGCGTTGCTCAAACGAACAGCGGCGGTTCCTCGAAACCGCTTTGTCCGAACTGCGGCGAGGCGGGCCGGCCGGTCAGCGTCGTCACCTTGAAGCACATGGTGCTACCAGATTTTCTGGAGGTCGTGAACAAAGCAGGCTTTCTGTTCTGTTCTACCGCAGACTGCGCCGTTGTGTATTTCCATCCTGTCGGCGAGACGTTGGAGAAAGCCGATCTGCGCGTGCGCGTCGGGCTCAAGGAAACGGCAGACCCGGTTCCTGTTTGTTACTGCTTCGGGTTCACCGAGCGGATGTTGCTCGAGGAAATTGAAGCCACAGGTAAGACGACGATTCTGCAGCGGATCGCGGCGGAGATGAAGGCTGACCGTTGCGCCTGCGAGGTTCGGAATCCGCAAGGCTCCTGCTGCCTCGGAAACGTAAAAGCTGCTGCCAAACGAGCCGGGCAGATTACCGGACGCATCACCGAATCCCTCACTCACTGACTTATATGAACATCCTTTCCGACCCCTGTTGCATCGGCGCGATCGTAGTCCTCGTGATTTACGGCCTCGTCAGATTCGCCTCGGTCGTTGTCCGCGAGTATCGGCGCGGCTCCGACAAGTCACTCACCGCCGACGACCGGAACTAACCCGCGCCCGAGCGCCCTCATGAAAAACAACAAACAGTTCGATCTCGTCATTCTCGGCTCCGGTTCCACCGCGTTCGCTGCGGCATTACGCGCGCAAGAACTCGGCAAGACTTCCGTGATGACGGAGGAGCGGGCGATTGGCGGCACCTGCGTTAACCGCGGTTGCCTGCCATCGAAAAACTTAATCGAAGCGGCAAAGATCATCCATGATGCGCGGCATCCCCGTTATCACGGTCTTGCGCCCGCGGAGATCAAATTGGATTTCAAAAAACTGATCGAGCAGAAGGACGAAGTCGTTCACGGCTATCGCAAGAAGAAATACGACAGCCTCGCGGGGGGGCAGTTCACGATCGAAGAAGGTCACGTT
>CADDYX010000291.1 GCA_902810735.1 Verrucomicrobiota bacterium
GTGCAAATGTCTGAAAGAGCGGCTCGAGCTCGATGACGTGATTAGCCGCCGATTTCAGCATCTGGCCAAGATGTTGGGCGATGGACGCCACCTCGACGCGAATGCCGCGCCGGCGCAGCTTCGTCACCAGATGCGCGAAATCGGCGTCGCCCGTCACCAGGATGACGACGTCCGGTTGCATCTCAATCGCGAGGTCAAGCACATCGATCGCCATCATGATGTCGACATTGGCCTTGTATCGGCCTTCCTCGGTCGGCGCGCCCTCCTTCGTCACGACCATGAAGCCATGGGTGCGCAGCCAGTTCACGAACTTGGTCTTGCGCTCCCTCTCATCCAAAAGGCTGACGACAGCCGGCGGCAGCCCGACGTAGACCACCATTTCGATCAGTTCGCGTCCGGTTTTCGGGCCAGCGAGAAAGTCGCGCAGCTTAACCCAATCGAGGTCCCGCCCGGCACTGCGCACCGAACCTCCGAGGTTCGACTCATCGACCACGACCAGCACCCGCGAACCTCCGGAACCTGCGCGGCCGCTATTGTCAGACATCATCAAGCCGGAGCTTAAGTGCGAACCGAGGGCACGCCACCCACAATCGAGAGCCCCGGCAGAATCCGGAGCGAGTTAGATGGCTAAGAGAGGTAGCCGGGGCTACAGCAGCGAGAAACTGCGACCGGCGTTCGCGACCGCCGGCCACAGTTCCCGCGCGCGCTTACTCCGAGCGAACGCTCGTCAGGTCAGCGTGACCGTTCCGGCTGCCGTTCGTCGCCGGCAACGACAGCGTCACGTCCGGTAACACCGGCGCTTCCGCCGCTTTCGCTGTCGCAGGGGCGCTCTGCCGCCGCTCCTCCGCCTTCACCGGCGGCAACGGCATCGTGACCAGCACCGGCTGGCTCGTCACACTCTGTGTCGAGCCATTCACGGCCTGCATCACGATCTGCACCGTCTGGCCCGGCAGCACGCCGCCGATCACCAGCATCGCCGCTGGCCCACTCGCGGCCAGCCGGTAATCCGGATCAACACCGACCCGCAACATGCGGGCGCGATAACGCGTGGCCAGCGCCACCGGATCGCAGGTCACCACGATGTTACCGCTCGCGTCGACCGTAGCCGTCACATTGATCGGCTGACTCGGCGTCACATCCGCGCCCGGCATATTGAGGCCAAAGGCCAGCCAGCGCGGGTCGTTCGCCTCAAGGATCTCGCTCAGGTTCTTGATCACGGTGCGCATATCGGTCGCGAGCGTCTCGTACGCCGTATCGCGCGCCCTGCTCTTGTCCTTCTGCGTTATCTGCGCTGTGCCGTAGGCCTGCTGGGCCGTCACCGTCGCGGTGCGCGATGCCTCGATTCCCGCCTTCGTTACTCCCAGCGTAGGCTGTTCGTAGGTCGGGTGCGTGCCGAGGAAGCTCACCAGGCTTACCGCCAGGCCGAGCTTGTCATCGATGCGTTTCGGCACCTGCGTGCTGGCATTGATGAACCCCGCCTGCGCCCAGACCGTCGAATAGGTGCTGCCAAACGACGCCGCCAGCACATTGCGCGTCTTCTGGAGGAGCGTGCTGAGCTCATCCAGCTTCTCCTGGAACGCGTTCGACGCATCCTGCGTCGCGCTGCGTGCATTGATGTAAGCCCCGTCGGCCGTGATGTAGCCGTCGAGGTCCGTTTTGAACTCAGTCTCCGTGATCTGCTTGATGCCTAGTAGCTCGCCCAGATCGAGAAGACCTTTGTCCATGTTAGTGCCCAGGGCGATGAACGCCGCCGAGCTTTTTGCTATGGGATTCCCCATGTTTTCTCCTTGTTTGTTGTTTGTTTGTAGCCGCCCCGCTACGCCGAGGCGCTCTTTGCACGGCAACTTAGTGCCGCGACTACGCCGGATAACTGACGCACCGCCCGTGCCCGTTTTGCCGGATTAGGCGGCCGGCTGCGCGGGACCGAATACGTCTGGTCGGATTATGAAGATTATAGTAGAGGCGATCCCGACTTAACCGACTCGGAAGCGGTCGTTTTCGACCGCATTTCGGAGTCTCGCGCAGATTCCCGAAAATAAAGTTCCGGCTAGCACGCCGGCTGTTTACCGGAATGAGAATCTCGACTCAGCCGAACAGGCTAAAAGCGGCCGTTTTCAGCCTTTGGCATAGCTCTTGTTTTCCGCTTCCGAGTCCCCTCTGCACTCGCGCAGTGATAGCGCGCGAAGGTTCTTTAGACTTGGCGACCACCGCGCGAGCGGATTTGGCTTTTGATCCGCCAAAATCTCAGCGGTTCAGATCAGCGACAGTGTCGAAAGTAAGCTCTGACCCCTTTCGTATTACGCGAAGGTTCTTTAGACTTGGCGACCACCGCGCGAGCGGCGAGTTTGGTTTTTGAAGCCGCCACATTTCAGCGCTTCAGATCAGCGGCAGTATCG
>CADDYX010000292.1 GCA_902810735.1 Verrucomicrobiota bacterium
GAATGACGTGATCCTGGCCGCGGATTCTTTCGCAAAGGTGCGCTTCAAGATGGCGAAGGTGTTCGAGCCGCTCGGCTGAAATGTTGAGTGCGTTCATCGAACGCAGCGTGCCAGCGCGGCCGTCGCACGGTCGCTCTCGCGCTGGAGCAGCGTGCATTCATCGGCGCGGTAAAACGTCGCCACATGAAAACACTTCTCGCGAAACAGTTCCTTCCCATTCTCGCCCAAGCGGGCGGACTCGCTCAGGGCGCAAGCAAGGCGATGGGCATCGTCATGCTCATCGGCTTCATCTTCGGCACGATCTGCGTCGTCGGTGGCGGCTTCGCCATCCGGCGCGGTGATACCGATGCCGGCAAGCTTTCGATCATCGGCGGCCTCATCATCGCCGGCGCGCCGGTGATCGTGAAGGCGCTCTTCACCGCGTTCGGGATCGATAGCTCGACGGTCGACGTGGGCGCGTTTCAATGAGCACCAGCTCGACACACGAGCTGCGCTTCACCGAGACGAACAGCGCGGACGACTCCGCCGGCAAAACGTGGGGACTGGAAGGTAATCTCTTCTGGTTCGTGGCCGGCGGAGCGTTCGCGGCAGTCGTGACGTTGCTCATGCTCTTCAGCGTCTGGCGGTGGACACTGCTGAGCGCGGTTGTGCCCGCGCTGATTCCGCTCGGTCTTGCGTTGCTCTACGCGCTCGCCTTCCGCCAAGGCAAGCCGTCCGGCTACGACATTGATCTCTTCGAGCTGTGGCTCAAAGGCTCCGGCTTCGGTCCTGAATCTCCGCGCACTGCGCGCCCATCCTCTCGCTCCTCCTATGTTTGAATCTGCTCCCAACGGTTATCTCGTTCGCGACCTTGTCGTCTTTCACGGCCTGCGCAAAGGCTGTCACGTTTCCAAAGGCTTCGTCATCGAACCCGCGGACTTGAGCGCCGCCGCGCCTGAGCATCTCAACGCGTTTCAGGATCAGATCGCGTTGCTGCTCTCGTGTCTGCACGAGAAGCTGCGGCTGCAGGTGCAATGGTTCTGCGACTCCGATTATCGCGCGGAGTTGCTGCGGTATAACGAGCAGACGGAACGCGCGACGAATGTTTGGACGCGCCGCTGCCGGAACGAACGGTTCGCGCGTTACTGGGAGGCAATGGTCGATCGGCGGCTCCGTCGCCAGCGGCTCGTGCTCTTCTTTTCGCGCGCGATTGAAACGTCGCCGGCGTTGATCGCCGGCGCCGCAGGGCAGCACGCGCACTACAGCGCGCTGCTGGAGGAAATGGCGACGGAGTTCGAGCAGCTCCAGCAGATGCTCGCGAACGTCTTTCCGGGCGCGCGCGTCACGCCGATGAAGGACGCGGATCATTACCGCCATTGCACGACGTTCCTCAATCCGTCGCTCGGCTCGCGCTTCGACTACGACACGATCGAGACATTCGATCCCGAGCTTTCAATTCAGGAGAACTGCTGGCTGAGCGAAGCGCAGGGACTGACGGAAGGCTCAGGCTTCTGGATGGACGGCTTCTATCATTCGGTGCTGGTACTCAGTCGCTGGCCGAAGGTGACCCATCCTGGTTTGGTGCAGCGTCTCACCGCCCTGCCGCTTCTCGACTACAACATCACGGTGAACATCGAGTCGCTCTCGTCTCGCGTAGAGATCAATCGCGAGGAGAAAGCGCACGACCGTTTAGCCGGCGACTTCGCGAGCGAGAAGCGGCTCTCGTTGCTTACCGCGATGGAGAAGAAGCAGAAGAAGATCGCCGCGTTGATGCAGGGACACACTCTGCCGTTCAACGTCGAATATATCATCCGCGCATGGGACCCGACGCGGGAAGGACTCGCCGCCAAGACCGCGGCGATCAAAAACGCGATCAACGGAATGAACGGCGCGCAGTATCTGGCGTGCGCGTTGCCCACGACGGCGAAGAAGCTGTTCTATCAGAGCTGGCCAGCTTTACCGTGGGGACGCTACTCGCATCGGAAGCTTTACGCCGAGACGCGCTATCTCGCAGATGTGCTGCCATTCAGCGCGACATTCACCGGTCACCTCGACACCGCAGAAGCGCTCTACGAAGGGACGCAGCGCAACCTCGTCGGTGTGACTACGTTCTCGGGCTCGGGAGGAAATGAAACGCCGCAGCATGCCGTTCTGCTTGGAATGAGCGGCGCCGGCAAGAGCGTCACCGTCTGCGACCTGCTCTCACAGACGGAAGCGTTCTACGATTACACCGTCATCATCGAGGAAGGGCTCTCGTATGAGATCTACACGCGCACCGTCGAACCCCACGCGCGGCCGATCATCATTCAACCTGACGGCGATCTGACCATTAACTACCTCGACACGCACGGCCTGCCGTTAACGGCGGATCATCTCGCGTCAGCAATGGCGCTCGTCGCAAAAAT
>CADDYX010000293.1 GCA_902810735.1 Verrucomicrobiota bacterium
CCATCATGCGCAAGCGCGCCACCATCATCGGCACGGTGTTGCGTGCGCGATCGACAGCGGAGAAAGCAGAGGCGGTCCGGCGTTTCTCCGCGCGCGTATTGCCACTGGCCGGGCGCGGTCAGGTCCGGCCGGTCATCGAAGCTGTCTACGCAGCCGAAGAAATTCGCGCCGCGCACAAGCACATGGAATCGAATCGCACTTTCGGCAAGCTCGTGCTGACGTTCGATTGAAAACGCTCGGCATCATCGGCGGCACCGGACCGGAGTCGACGCTCGAATATTACCGGCGGCTGATCGACGGCTATCGCGCGCGCCGCTCCGGACGTTCGCCTTCGCTCGTGATCAACAGCGTCGACAGCAACACGCTCGTTGATCTTGTGACGCGGACGAGCTTGGCCAGATGACGGATTACCTGGCGCGCGAAGTCGACCGGCTCGCATCCGCCGGCGCGGGCCTCGCGCTGTTATCCGCCAACACGCCGCATCTCGTGTTCGACGAAATTCAGCAGCGCGTCTCCGTGCCGATGCTCAGCATCATCGAAGCGACCTGCGACGCTGCGGTCTCCGCCGGTGTGCGGCGGCCGGCGCTTTTCGGCACGCGCTTCACCATGGAATCGGCGATGTACCCCGAAGCGTTTGCCCGCCGCCAAGTCGCGATCGTTCTGCCGAACGAGAAAGAACAGGCGTTTATCCACGACAAATACATGACCGAGCTGCTCGTCGGCACAGTCGTGGACGAGACGCGCGAGCAGCTGCTCAAGATCGCGGCGGCGCTGAAGATGCGCGATGGCGCCGACGCGCTGATTCTCGGCGGCACCGAACTGTCGTTGATTCTGCGCGAACCCGAAGCGGCGGGCCTGCCGGTTCTCGACACCACACAAATCCATGTCGATGCCGCCATCGACTGGCTGCTGCGCGACTGACGCCGCGCTGCGTCAATTTGCCGGACGCGCGTCAGCTACAGCCCTGGCTCGTCCCGCACTCGGTGCAAACGCCGCACGCGCCGGCCCGAATCACCTTCTCGCTCCCGCAATGCGAGCAGGTGATGTCCATGAACATGTTGCCGAGTGCTTCCTGCACTCGCTCCGCGTGCGTCGAGCCGTTGCCGTTCGAGTGCGGATGTCCTTCGTTCGGCGTATGGCCGGTGATCACGTCGATCACTTCTCTTTCCGCTGTCCTTTCGAGGTCCGGCACCGGCCGGTTAATCGCCTTCTTGTCGATCTCCGGAATTTCCTTCATCGGCAGCTCCGGCTGCCCACGACTCGGTGCGGTCGCTTCCTTGTAGCCTTTGATGAACTGGCACCCGAGCCAGCGAAATACGTAGTCAGCAATGCTGGTCGCGTTGCGGATGTCGGGGTTTTTGGTAAACCCGCTCGGCTCGAACCGCTGATACGCGAATTTCTTCACCAGGCTTTCGAGCGGCACGCCGTATTGCAGCGCGATCGAGGTCAGCGTCCCGACCGTATCCATCAAGCCGCCGATTGTGCTCCCTTCCTTCGACATCGTGACGAACAGCTCGCCCGGCATTCCGTCCTCAAACAAACCGACCGTGATGTAACCTTCGTGGCCCGCGATTTCGAACCGGTGCGTCAACGACATCCGCGTGTCCGGCATCTTGTGGCGAACCGGCGTGCCCCGCGCCTTCGCCAGCTCTTCTTCCAGGTCGAGAATGCGCTGTTGCAGCTCCGGCTGCTCGACCATCGCGATATCGCCATCGATCACGCCGCCCATGTCCTTCGTCTTCTTCGTGTTCAGCGGCGCGGAACGCTTCGAACCATCGCGGTAGATCGCGATCGCCTTGAGACCCAGGCGCCAGCCTTCGATGTAGGTGTGCATGATCTCGTCCACCGTCGCCGTCTCCGGCATGTTCACCGTCTTCGAGATCGCGCCGCTCAGGAATGGCTGCGCGGCGGCCATCATGCGCAGGTGCGCCATATAGCCTAACGAACGCTCGCCGCGATGCGGCTTGAAGGCGCAATCGAAGATCGCGATGTGCTCCGGCTTCAGGCCGGAGGATATGCAGGTGCCATCGGTGTCGAGCACGTCTTCGATCGTGTCGAAGGTGTCGATGTGCGCGATGATGCGCTCGATCTCCTCCGAGTTGTAGCCCAGCTTCTCGAGCGCGGGCTTCACCGTCTGGTTCACGATCTTGAGCATGCCGCCGCCGGCGAGCAGCTTGTATTTCACCAGCGCGATGTCGGGCTCGATGCCCGTCGTGTCGCAATCCATCAGGAACGAGATCGTCCCCGTCGGCGCCAGCACCGTGACCTGCGCATTCCGATAACCGTGGCGCTTGCCGAGCGTCGACGCGCTCTCCCACACCTTCGCC
>CADDYX010000294.1 GCA_902810735.1 Verrucomicrobiota bacterium
AGACCACGCTTCGCTAGTTGAAATCGCTTTCGGCGACTTTCGGGTAGGCGTCAGGTTTTGCAGAAAGACGAGCTTCGTAGCTGTCAATCACTGCGCTGAAGCTCTGCCGCGGTTGATCGTCGCGAAGAATACGCTCCCATTCGGCGTCGCCGGCCAATTCCGGGAAGAGCTGCGGCAGGTGTTCCAGAAGCTTGTCGCGCTCGGTCTTCTCCAGTCCGCGGATAGCTTCTTCAATTTGCTGCGCCGTGCTCACGCGGCAGCATAGCGTTTAGGCTCGCGCATCGCAATGCAGGACCCTCACTGACGGTTTCGAATTCCTGAATCCATTTCACGCGCTCGCCGCATCTCAATGCAAAACCTCGCGCGCGTATGGAAAAACTTCTGCAGGATTTCCGCTTCGGCTTTCGGCAGCTCCTCAAGAAACCGGGCTTCGCTGCTCTTGCCATCATCTCGATGGCGCTCGGCATCGGGGCGAACACCTCGATCTTCAGCCTGATCGATACGGTGCTGCTGCGGCCGTTGCCGGTGCATGAGCCATCGCGGCTCGCGGTGCTCTACGGCACGCTGCATAACGGCGCGGACGTCACGCTGATCTCCTACCCCGATTACAAAGACTACCGGGACCGGAACACCGTCATGTCCGGCCTCGCGCTCTATCGCGTCGTCATGGCCAACCTGAGCCAGAAGGGCAACAACGAGCGGGTCTGGGGTTATCTGGTGTCAGGCAATTACTTCGAAGTGCTCGGGGTGAAGCCGTTTCTCGGGCGCGGTTTTTTGCCCGAGGAAGATGCGACGCCGGACTCGCATCCGGTCGCGGTCCTGAGCTACGGCTCGTGGGAGCGGCGTTTCGGTTCGGATCCAGGCATCGTCGGGAAGACGACGCACTTCAATGGCAAGCCGTACACCATCGTCGGCGTGATGCCGAAAGGGTTCATCGGCACGGAAGTGGCGTATGAACCGGAGATGTTCATCCCGGTGCAAATGGTGGGCGAGATTGAACCCGGGGCGCAATACCTCAACCGGCGGACGAGCGACAACATGTTCGTCATCGGCCGGCTGAAACCGGGAGTAAGCATGGCGCAGGCGGAGGCCCAGCTGAAGATGCTGACTACGCAGTTGGGCAAGGAGTATCCGGAGAATGCCGGGCGCGGGCTCTTCCTCATGAAACCGGGATTGTTCCTGCCGGAAATTCGCAACGCGGTCTTCGGTTTTACGGCGATTCTCTTCGCGGTTGGCGCCCTGGTCCTTCTCCTCGCCTGCGTCAATCTCGCCAATCTCCTGCTCGCGCGTGCGACGGAGCGGCGGAAGGAAATCGCGGTCCGCCTCGCGGTTGGCGCGAGCCGACGGCGACTCGTCCGGCAACTCATCACCGAGAGCCTGCTCATCTCACTGGCAGGCGGCGCGGCCGGTATCGGTCTCGCCGCACTGATCAATCATTCCGTGCGCACGATGCGACTGCCGGTGGAGATCACTTTGCTCTTCGATCTGCGGACCGACTGGCGTGTGCTCACGTTTACCCTGCTTCTTTCCATCGCGACCGGCATTCTCTTCAGCCTGATTCCGGCGCTGCAATCATCGAAGCCGCAGCTGGTTCCTTCGCTGAAAGACGAAAGCTCGATGGGTGGTTTCCGCCGCTCGCGTTTGCGCAACGCGCTCGTCGTGCTGCAAGTCGCGCTGTCGCTGGTGCTGCTGGTCAGCGCAGGACTGATCGTGCGCGGATTGCAAGCCGCGCAAAAGGTGCGGCCCGGGTTCAATCCGCAGAATGTGGTCGCGCTGACGTTTAGCGCGGTGCTCCAGGGTTATGACGAGCCGCGCGGTCGTGCTTTCTATAACCAGGTGCTCGAGAAGACCGCCGCGTTGCCGCAGGTGGAGCGCGTCGCGATGGTCGACAACCTGCCGCTCGGCTTGAACTACAACTCGAACGCCGTCTACATCGAGGGCGCGGAGTTCACCAGCATGAGTAACCTGCCGCTGGTCGTGCCTTACGCGACCGGGCCCGGCTACTTCGACGTGATGGGCATTCCGCTGCGCGGCCGCGATTTTCGCATGGACGAAAACAAGGTCGAATCGCGCGTCGCGATCGTGAACGAGACCTTTGCCAAACGCTTCTACCCGGGGCAGGACCCGATCGGGAAACGGTTCAACTTCCGCGGCCCGAATAATCCGTGGTATGAAATCGTGGGCGTGGTGCCGGACGGGAAATACAACTCGTTAGGCGAAAACCCGAAGGCGGCGGTGTTCACGCCGCTCTTCCGCGACTACGAAAGCAACGTGACGCTGGTCGCGCGGACGCGGGGCGATCCTCACGCGATGCTG
>CADDYX010000295.1 GCA_902810735.1 Verrucomicrobiota bacterium
CCGCATCATTACTATGAAACTGATAAACACCGCTAAACGTAACGTCGTTCTGATCGCAATTGCCGCTGGTGCGACTTCGCTCTGGCTCGCCGTTCCGTCACAGGCAACTTGCCCGCTCCCCGCGAGCAGCACAACGAGCACCACTTCAAGCAGCAACGCCAACTCGCCTGGCAATCAGCAACAGAGCGAAGCCGTGCTGCACAACGGCAAAGTGCTTTGCCTGCCGACCAGCGCCGCCGCCGCCCACATGCGCCACGGGGACCAGGACCTCGGCCCGTGCGACAAACGCGGTAACAACACGCCCGGCGCCTAAGCCGCGCGTTTAACTCGCAGATTTTCGAAAGACCCGCAGTGCGTAACGCACTCGCGGGTTTTTTCGCGTACTCAATCCGGCCGCGTGTAATCTGAAAGCGCGGCGAGGCTTCCCCAGCAAAGGCCGATATAGATCGCAACAAGCAACTGCAGCGACAGCACCTGCAGCGGGAAATCAACGAGCGAATGGACTGCGGTCGCGCAAAGGCTGATCAGAAGAAGCGGCAGTAATCGCGCAATCCTCGGCGTTGGGCGGATTCCCCTGCTCCGCCGCAATGCAACGACGCCCGCTGCAATCCCGCCAAAGAATATCACCGCCCAGCACAGGCTGCCGAGCCATCCCCATTCGAGGATTGCCTGCAGGTAGTCCTCGTGGAGATCCTGCCACTCCCCAGCTGAGGCAATACCGGCGCGCGCTTCGAACTGCGGAAATGCGGCGGCAAACGTGCCGGGACCGAATCCAAACAAACCTACCTCAGACAATGCGCCGATGGCGAGCCGCTGCGCCGTCCAACGTGCATCAGTCGGCACTTCCTTCATCTCTTCACGCCAGCGTTCGATCGGCTTCTCGGCATGGCTCACCTGCGCAACAACAATCACGACAAGTAGCACGAGTGCTGCGCCTCCCAGTGCAGCAGCGCGGTTGCTCCGCAGCCGCGGACCCAGGTATCGGCGACACGGGCCCACGGTCAACGCGATGATCACCGCAAGCGCCAGGACCTGCGCCATTCGAGAGGTATTCACTGCACAGCCAAGAACAATCAGCAGCGTAGCCGTGAGCCAAAGCGCACGCTGAAAGTATGCGCGGGGCAGTTGCGCCGCTCGTAAGGTCAATCCAGTCGCGAGTGGCAGTGTCAGGTTCAGAAAAGCGCCGGCGTTGGCATGATAATAAAATGTGCCAAAAACGAGCTGGCGCGTCCAGTGGTAGTCAGGCGGATATGGTCGAAACGGGAACATCGCACCCGTCGCCTTCTGCAAGAGGCCTAGCGCGGCGATGCAGCCGCCGACAACACCCACCGCGCACCAGATTCGAAGTACCCAGGACCGCCGTCGCGACAGGTCGGCGACAAACCACGTGACGCAAATAAGCAACGTGCCGCGGATCATCCACTGGAGACTCATACCGCGATCGATCGACGCAGGTAATCCCCGCATCGATCCGGTAAGCGCAACGAACGACTGGTAATCAGGATCGTGCAGAGAGCGCGCGCTCCAGACTGCGAGCCAGCCTTGCGCGACCACTACCCCGCCTGCAATCAGCAGCGGGATTGGCACTGTAATTTTCCTTGCGGTGACGACCTTCACGATGGCCCATAAAATTACAGCCGCCGCCAGCAGCGCGTCGGTCGCGAACACCGAGTGCGCGGTAGTTGCGCCGTAATACGACGGCGCGACGAGAATGGCGCCGGCCAGTAGCCACCGCGGGAGATCGGCCGCCGCTTGCTTAATCGCGCTCCAGCGAAATCGCCGGTGCCCAGATCTCGACATGCCGCCAATAATCAGGTGCCTGACGGCGGAAGCAATTCTCTTTCGAGCGCTACTGCCCTTTGCCGAAGAGCATCGTGTGAACCGTTTTCAACACGATCATCGCGTCGAGTTTGAGCGAGTAATGGCGGATGTAGTAAAGGTCGTACTTCAGCTTCTCTACTGCATCTTCCTCGCTCTCGCCGTAGGGGTAATTCACCTGTGCCCAACCGGTGATTCCCGGCTTCACGAGATGACGGAAATGATAAAACGGAATGTTCTTTTCGTACCGCTCGGCGCATTTGGTCCACTCCGCGCGTGGGCCGATCAGGCTCATTTCGCCGCGCAGCACGTTCCAGAGTTGCGGCAGCTCATCGAGCCGGAGCTTGCGCAGCCACCGGCCCAAACCGGTCACACGTGGATCGCCTTCGCGCGTGTAAATGTCGGTGCCGGCATCGCTCGCCGCGTTCGCCAT
>CADDYX010000296.1 GCA_902810735.1 Verrucomicrobiota bacterium
GAGAAGACGCTCGCCGTCAGCTCGCGCAGTCGCTACGTTTGTCACGCAATTTTCTCGTCCAAAATTTTATGGTACAACTAGATCTTCGCATCGAACACGGCGACGCCTCTCAGCTGTGGCAAGATTTTCAAGACAGCAGCCAAGGCGACACCGACTTGCACATCAACGCGCCACAGGGTCGTGCCCAAGCCGGGACGTTCGCGCTAACTGGCGCCGAGCTCACCGTCGATGTCGCAACCGTTGCCGCGATTGCGAAGCTCGCGCGGTTCGTATTCGAGTGGCTGCGTCCCAGAACAAAGACGATCATCGAATTGCGCGACAAACGATCCGGAGTCACGGTCAAGTTGTCGCGAGACACGACAGAGAAGGAAGCGCTCGATGCCTGCTCCACCCTCTATTCCGCCGCTGAGCGAAATAGAGGCGGTGATTCACGAACACTACCGCCTACCTGAAGGGGTGTGGGGTTACCTCGACTGGGTCACAGGCCTAGTTCGAATCAATGTCAGCGGTGATGAATTCAGTGGAAGCCGCCGCACAACAGAGTTCGAGCTGACATTGAATCATGAACTCTTTCATGCGTTTCAAATTTGCACGACCGGATACCTGTATCGGCTCAGCATGGAAACATTGCGTGAGATCGTCCGCATCATTTCCTCGGTGCAGCGCAGCAGCGATATCTTACGGTTGATCCGAACTCCTCCCGCCGGTTCCGCTACTCTCGATACGCTTCTATCGGAGATCGACGAATCGAACAACGACGGCATCACCGTCCGCGACATCGTCGAAGGTTACGCGTATTTCGCTCACGAGGCGCTCAACGACCCCTCGATGTCTGCGACGGATTACAGTGCAAAGCTAGTGCTAGCTCCGTCAGCAGAATACACGAATGCGTTCCGTTTCTCCGTAGATCGCATCGGTGAGCGCAGCTTCGAAGTGTTCCCTTTGCTCTGCTACCTGGCGCTACTATTCCGCGACCCGACAGCCGTGTTTGGTAAACTCCACGATCGCGTCGCAACGCTGGCACTGGAGTCGAAGCCAAAACTCTTTCGTCAGATCGTTCACCTACTCGATCACGTCGAAGGCGAATACCTTGGAGTCCCTTGTCAGCACACCGCGCCGTACAATCTCGATCAGCCATTCTATGGGTGGTCGATGCGAAAAATCCGCGACACAATCGGGCCGACGCTTCTCGATTACGTCGCGGAGCCCGGAGCAATTCCGCTCGCCGTCCAAGAAGCTCTCCTTCGTCCGATAATCTTAAACGACTTTCATAAGATCGAGCCGCATTCGTTCCGCACCGATAGTCAATACAGCGTCAACGCAATCCTTGTCACCGCTGTAGTAAGTTTCCGCATCCTGGCGGCACACCCCGCTGGCCCACGGATGTTGTCATTTCCGACTTGCTGAAGCGTCGAGCGAACCGCGATGCGCTACGCGCTGCGAGACTGTGCCCGCCCTGTCTCCCCACAGACTCGCGGGTTTGCTGCCCGTTGTTTAGCGGGTGATCATCTGCGCCGTCCTCGCGGCGCTCACGACCCTTTCCACCCCTGACACCCTGCGGAAGGTCGACCGCTTCGCTGCGGGTGCGCAGATCATCACGTTCGCCCAACGCTGCGTCAGTTGCTCCGACCGCGGAGCAATGATGTTGAAGTGACGCGACACGGTCGCCGAGCTGAGATATGACTCGGCTATTGAGTCATCTCACTCATGAATGTCCGGCCTCACCCTCGCTACGCGGAATTCGTCTACCGGCTCGGCAAAATGGCTCCGAGTCCGGCGTGGCACGGCGTCACATTTCGATCAGTCGAGCTCGAGCACGCCGCGCCCGACGAGATCATCAGCGGTGAAGGGAGCTTTCGGCACGGCGGCCGTTGGAACGCCCCCGAGACATTTCCGGTAATCTACTCCAGCACACGGCCTGGAACAGCGGCGGAGGAAGCTTTTCAACTCGCAGCCGACTACGAACTCTCGCCGGATGATCTCCAGCCACGCGTCATCTGCGGAATCGAGTGCGATTTAGCGCGGGTGTTGAATCTCACGGGCGATCTGCCGGGCTGGCTGAATTTGCCGGAATGGATGCACGAGAACTTTCACGGGATAAACGACAGCGGGTTCGAGACGCTATGTCAGGCGTTCGGCCGGGCGGCACGCAACGCGGGCCTCAGCGCTCTGCTTTCGCCGTCTGTTCGTGTCGCCGACGGCGTGAACCTCGTTGTAT
>CADDYX010000297.1 GCA_902810735.1 Verrucomicrobiota bacterium
ACCTACGGCCATTACATCGGGCTGCCCGCGGCGCTCGAGCTGGTGGAAGACGACAGCGAGTTGTGGGACGACTTTGTGCAACAGCACACCGAAATCGGTCGCAACCTGAGCGAGGAAAATCGGCGCGAGCTTTTCCGGCTCGCACCGGCGCGGCGGTTGATGGAGCTGGCGCGCAACTCGCGAACCGCGCTTGCCTCGTCGGGTGAGCTCGGCCCATGCCCGAAGGTGAGTTTTGCCAAAGTGCGGGCAGCGGTCGCTAGCGGAGCATCGGCGCGAACGATTCCAGATTCGCAGGCGGAGCTGGAGGAATGGGAAGCGCGCTACGCGGCCGGCTGGGAGTTCCTGCGCTGGCCGATTCGGTCGTGTCACGCGCGCGAGTTCAAGCGCGATTGGAATGATGCGTTCGCACCGCTGCGTAAATGGGTGACGAACGCGGCGCTCTGTGTCGCGGCGGAAGTCCAGCGCGATTACCGCAATTTTCGCGTCGCTCGCGGCGTCGTGACGTATGCCGATCAAATCGCCCTGGCCGACGCGCTGCTTCAACATGCGGCTGCCGCGCGGCGGATTCGCGAGGAAAATTTGCGCGTCATCCTCGACGAAGCGCAGGACACCGATCCACTCCAGTTCAATGTGCTGACGGAAATTGCGCGGCCATCGAACGCGACCGGGCGGTGGCTTGCGACCCGGCGCGATCCGCCGCGCGCGGGTCACTTCTGCATGGTCGGCGATTTCCAGCAGTCGATCTACCACGACCGGGCGGACCTGAACCGTTACCGCGCGTTGCACCGCGCGCTGATCGAAGAGGGCGCGGCGGAGGAGCTTACATTCAGCGTCACGTTTCGGCTCGATCGCAAACAGCTCGAGTTCGTGAACGAGACGTTTCGCGAGATCCTCAATAACAAGGCCGGGCAGGTCGAATTCGTGACGCTCGAGCCGCGTCCGCACGTTCTGCCCGGGCAGGTGGTGCGCCTTTCGTTTCCAGCGAACATGCTGCCAAAAGCGGAAAAGCTGAAGGATTACCAGAAGGCGCAGATCGAGGCCGAAGCGCTTGCGCGCTGGATCAACGATGCCGGCCTAACGAGTCTCCGCGCCGACTCGTGGAATGATGTCGCCGTGCTCTGTCCGCGCAAAGCCTGGCTTGCTACGATGGCCGTGGCGCTGCGCCGCGCCGGTTTGCCCGCGACGATCCAGTCGGAGAGCGACCGGAACGGAGATCATCCGGCGTACGCGTGGCTCACGGCGCTCTGCACGATCATGGCGGAGCCACGGAACAGCTACGAGGTGGTCGGCGTGTTGCGCGAAGTTTTCGGCGTGGCCGATCACGACCTCGCCGTGTTTTCGGAGGCGAAACCGGAACGCTTTCATCTTGATGCGCCGGGCGCGACTTCGGGCGTCATCGGCACGCCGCTGAAGTTGCTGGCGCGACTGCGAAGCGACATTCGCGGCCGCGCGCTCTTTGATGCGGTGTCGCTCTTGATCGCACGAACCCAGTTGCGCGACCGGCTCGCATCGCTGCCGCCGGCGGACTTCCCGCATTCCGACGACGATCTCGATGCGCTGCTCGCGCTCGCCGCAGAGGCGGAGGAGGAAGGCGACACAGTGGCGGATTTCGCCGCGCGGTTGCGCGCCGATTTTCTTGCCGAACGAAAAACGCGCCTTGTCTCCGATGCCGGCATTCAACTCATCACCGCGCAAAAGGCGAAAGGCTCGGAATGGCAGGCGGTGATCCTGCCGTTTCTCGGCCGGCGACTGGGCGAGCCCTCGCCGCGCTATCCGTGCGTCTTGCAAGCGCCCGACTCAGACGACCCGGTGATCGCGCTCGACCCGGAAGATTACGACAACGATTTGCGCGAGGTGCACAAACTCGCCAACCGCCAGGAAATGGCGCGGCTGCTCTACGTCGCAACCACCCGCGCGCGGCATACACTGGTGCTGGCTGACGATCGTGAATTGTTCGGGAAGGCCGGCGGCGGTTTGTCGTCAACTTCGCAACTCCAGCATTTCGTCGATTGCGAAAACCATGCCGACGTCTTCGCGCGGATTGCCACCAGCGCGGCAGCGTGCGAACTGACAACGAACGCCCGTCGGCCCCCAGAAAAGGCGAACGGTGCGAACGTGCCCGCGATGACAGCACGCGACTGGCAGCGCGCGCGCAAACGGGCAAACGAGTTCGTGCGCAAAATCAGTCCGAGCGCGTACGAGCCGCACGTGGAAAT
>CADDYX010000298.1 GCA_902810735.1 Verrucomicrobiota bacterium
GTAGCTGGTGGCGAACTGCCGGCGATTATCTCTGCCACGGTATCAATCATATCCTCACGGGCTACGATCATCTGTTGTTCATCGCCGCGCTCGCACTCGCCGTCACCAGCTTGTGGGAATTGTTCAAGATCATTGCCGTTTTCACTCTCGCCCACACGATCACGCTCACCGTCTCGGTGTTGAACATCGTGCGACTTCCCTCGCAAATCGTTGAACCGATGATCGCGGCGAGCATCGTCGTCGTAGCCCTGCAGAATGTCCTTTCGCCCAAGCAGAGTCACGGACGCGTGCGACTGCTGGTCGCGTTCTTCTTCGGATTGTTTCACGGACTCGGGTTCGCCGGCGGCTTGCTCGACGCGTTGAGTGGAATGGCCGGCGTCTCGATCGGGCTGGCGATTGTTGCTTTCAGCCTCGGCGTTGAGATCGGTCATCAATGCGTGGTCCTGCCGCTCTTCGCGCTTGGAAAGCTCGCGTCGCGGATGGGCAATGATGTTGCTGTTCGCCCGTGGCTGTTGCGCGGCGGTTCGGCGGTGATCTCGGCCGCGGGAATGTTCTACCTCATCGCCGCTCTCACGCAGGCGGGTGGCTTTCACTGGACCCGGTAAATGCGCGGGCTTTTGCAGCGATACACAAAATGGCTGCACACCCAGTGGCCGGCCGGCACGGTGGAGAAGCTTCCCGTTTCGGGTGAGAACGGCGCGACGGATGTGGCGCGGGTGCGAATTGCGGGCGATCTCACCGGGATTCCGCTGCTGAAATTTTCTTCGCGTGGCGGAGTGAACGCCGTTCGCGCAATCATTCGTGAGCTGGATCCCGCAAATCGCCAGGCGTCTATGCTCGACCTGGCGATTATCGGCGCGGGCGTGGCGGGAATTTCTGCCGCGATCGAAGCGAAGAAAGCCGGGCTGAACTTCGCCGTTTTCGAAGCGACGGAAATCTTCTCGACCGTCGTCAATTTCCCGAAAGCAAAACCGATTTACACCTACCCGACCGAGATGCAGCTCGACGCCGGCCTGCAGTTCCGCGCCACGGTCAAAGAAGATCTGCTCGCCGAAATGGAACGGCAGCGCCGCGATGCTGACATCGAGGTGAAGAACGCCCGGATCGAGCGACTGTCGGACGCGCGCGATCACGTTCTTTTGCACAAAGCCGACGGCAGCACGATCGCCGCGCGGCGCGTGCTCATCGCGATTGGTCGCAGCGGCAATTTCCGGAAGCTCGGCGTTCCCGGCGAAGAGCTCGACAAGGTTTACAACCGTCTTTACGACCCGAAGGATTTCGCCGGCAAAAACGTGCTCGTCGTCGGCGGCGGCGATTCGGCGCTCGAGACCGCGATTGCGCTCACCAAATCCGGAGCGCACGTCACGTTGAGTTATCGAGGAAAACAAATCTCGCGGGCCAAGCCCGAGAACGTCGAAAAGGTGCAGGCGCTGGTCGCGAATCCGGCGGCGAATGTGGAAATTGAGCGGCCTACATCGGAACGCGTGACGACGGCGATGACGCGCGGCATGCGCAGTGAGAAGGACGGTGGTTCGCTCAAGCTCGCGCTCGGCACACACGTGACGCGGATCGAGCCCGACCGCGTTTTCCTGAAGAATGGCACTGACGAAGCGCTGCCGAACGACGTCGTCTTCACCATGCTCGGCCGCGAAGCGCCCCTCGATTTCTTCCGCCGCTCGGGCATTCCGATTCGCGGCGAATGGCGGCCGGCGCGCTACGCCGCGTTCGGCGCGTTCTTCCTCTTCTGCATTTTTCTCTATCTCTGGAAAGCGCAGATCTACGTGCCCGACTGGTTGAACCCCGCGACCGCGTGGCAAACGATTGCCGCGAGCGGCAGCGCGTTTTCAAATCCGCGTCACTTGCTCGGGGTGGTGGCAATTTCGATGGCCGGCCCGTCGTTCTATTACACCCTCGCCTACTGCGCGTGCGTCGTGATCTTCGGCATCCGCCGGATGCGGCGCAGGCCAACGCCGTACGTGCGGCTGCAAACACTCACGCTGATGGCGATGCAGTGCATTCCGCTTTTCCTGCTGCCCGAAGTGATCCTGCCGTGGATGGGCAACAACGGCTGGTTCGGCGCGCGCTCGACCATTTCGCCGATGCCATCAGCCGAGGTGCAACAGTGGAATCAGCTTGTCGCTGGAAACCAGCAACAGCTCGCATCCGGTCCTGTTCCGCCGGAAACAACGGCGTGGACCGGCACGAC
>CADDYX010000299.1 GCA_902810735.1 Verrucomicrobiota bacterium
GTCGTCAGCCTCCGCTTCAGCATTGGCGGCTTTCGCTGCCGACGGCGGAAACGTCAGGTTGCGCCACGGAAGCGGCATCGAGCGGTACGCGTCCTCACATTTCTGCGTCGGATACGCATACTCGAAGGCCTTATCGCCGGCGGGGGTGAGGCCGAGAATTCTTGCATAACCGGGAAATCCGGGCGCGTAATCGACGACGTAGTTGCCGGGCGCATCTTCGTAGACGCTGCTGCAGTACGGGCTGTGGATGCTCTTGTCGTTCACAAAGTTCCATACCTCCGTTGCCGTTCCAGATTCCGGGTCGAGCCGGTACTTACGCGCCGCTGCGAAGTTGCGGCTGTTGCCCGCCGGTGTCTGACGAATACTCCCAGCTCCGTTGTCCATCAGCAGGAGAGTGCGGTCTTTGCCGATGGAGACCGCGTGCTGCCCGATCGGAGCGACGCCTTCAGTCAGATCGAGCGCGTATTTTGCGAGCGACCGGTACTGATACCACTTTTTGCTTTTGTCGCCCAAAATCCATTTTATCGCACCGCTGTTGTAGTCGATGCAGATGACGAAATTCTCGCGGCTCGAGATGATGAGGGAATCATCTGCCCTGCGGTAGATGGCGGAATTGTTGTGGAACCAGCTTTCGGAATGCGGATAAACGAAGCCCGCGGGATCGTCACCGCCAGCGGTCATCGCTTTGCGGATGACTTCAGCCATGTTCCATTGTTTGAAGACCTTGCCGTGGCGATCTACGTCGAGAATGACTGTCTGCGTAAAGTCAGTGGTATTTACACCAAGCAGGAGGCCGAACTTACCGGGATCGATGTTGTGGTGAAAATTGGTTACGCCAAGTGAGCTGTAGTCGGCTAGCAGTGTTACCCTTCCATCCAGCTCGTTGCGCAAAAGCTTTGGGCCGTCAGCCTGGTAGACTGCGTTGGCAAAAAACCAGCAGGTCTTGTTCTGGACGCCAGCGGTGCCGACCCAGCGAACCGCGCCGTCAGTGTCGATAATAGTCGGGGAGTTAGGGCCGCAATTGCTGCCGACGAGAATAAAGTCGTAGCTAAGATCCGTGCTGCTGGTCCGCGGCTGAACAACCTGCGGTGTGTTGAATTCGCACGCATCGTTGAACCTCGCCGTCGAGATACTTAAATGGCCCTGCTTTGAGGAGCCATCCGTAAAGAAATACGTCAGCGTGACGGCATTCGTGTAACCGGCATAGAGGCCGAAGACAGGGACAGCAACGTCGCTCGTCGACGAAGTAACGTAACCGTGGTTCGCCAGGTACTGGCGCGTGTAAGTAGCAACCAGCGGACGGCTAACTGATCCAGGTTTAGGTGCAATCGAGAACCTGATTCGAGTCAGAGCGGCAAGGTCGCTAACCCCCAATGTGACCTTCGCGATAAAGGGAGATGCGCCGGGCGCGTGGCCTTTCATTACCACGGAGGTTGCGTCCGCCTTCGTCGCGCTCGCGAGATTGGATGAACAACACAGCAGCGCGGCGGCCGCGATCAAAGAATACTTCATAATTACGCGTTTTGAGTAGCGCGCCGATTGTTTCCGCTCGGTCGGATTCGGTCAAGACAAGTCGCAGCAAATCGCCTTGCCGCTTCGGGCGAGCTGCGGATCGCACGAAGCTGCACACCGGTGCGAACTCGCGCGGTTAAAATGCTTCCACCGCCAGCGGGCCGATGCATATCATCCCGGCGCTGCAGTCATGCGGATCACGAGAAACAAGAACATTCCGTGGTTTCTCTTCGTTGTGCTTGCGAGCGCGGCGGCGTGCTGGCTTTACGCCGGGAATTTCTCGCCGAATGCGCTGCCCGGCGCGCTCAAGCTGCCGCAGTGGCTTCGGCAGAGTCCTTCTGATCACCGAAGCGTAGGCGGCACGCCGCTCGGGCTGTGGTTCGGCGCGATCTCACTCGCGATCTTCGTTTTTGCGATCGTGCTCAGCTTTCGCAAAAAGGTGCGCACCTGGCGCATTGGCGCGGTGCAGCACTGGTTGCGCGCGCACATCTGGCTCACGCTGCTGACAATTCCGCTCGTGATTTTGCACAGCGGCTTTCGCTTCGGCGGGCCGATGACAACGCTGCTCGTCGCGCTCTATGTGATTGTGATGGTGAGCGGTATTTACGGCCTCATCCTCCAACACCAGCTGCCGACCGCGATGAAAGAACGGTTGCCGGGCGAGCGTGTGTTC
>CADDYX010000300.1 GCA_902810735.1 Verrucomicrobiota bacterium
CATCAACCGCTTCACTCACGTTCAGAACTCCGGCATTGTATGGCTCCAGAAACGCCACATCGCCGCTAATGACATAGCCGCGCATTCCGGTTTCGACATCGAGCAGCGCCACTTGGAGCGCGTCGATCTTATTGATGACCTGGTGCGTGTGATCGACCCAGCGCGCGGTCTCCACCAGGTGCGTCGTGCTCGCGTACCCGGCGATCCCGATCACGATCAGCGCAAGAACAGCGAGGAGATATCCAGCTCCGATTTTTTTTCCGACAGACCATTTCATAAGTAGATGCGGTAGTGCGCGCGCGAGAACGGATCAGCTGCTAGGCACTCTGGCGGCAGGCAACAGTTCATCGACCGCGCTGAGGAATTTCGGCAGATCAAGCGGCTTCGAGAGGTAACCGCGTGCGCCGGCGCCGAGCAGACGCGAGATATGGTCGGCGTCACGCACAACGCTGATGATCAAGACCGGAATTGCACTCGTAAGCGGATCGTTCTGGAGACGTTTGAGGACTTCTTCGCCACGCATGTCGGGCAGCTCGAGATCGAGAAGAATAACGTCGGGCTGTCGTTGTCTCGCGAGCTCGAGTCCTAGTCCGCCCTGCATCGCGGCCATCGTTTTGATTCCGCTTCGGCGGCTGAGGATCTGTTCCACCAAGCGCGTGATCGACAAATCGTCCTCGATGTGAAGCACGGTTGCCGCGTACCGGCCGGCGGCGGAGGCGGACTGATCTTTTCTGTCGCGACCTGCCCCTGCTCGAGCTTCGAGCCGTGGCAACTCCGCCCAGAAAACGGTGCCTTCCCCGAGTTCGCTCTCCAGGCCGATCGAACCTCCCATCAGCTCGACGAGCCGTTTGGAGAGCGCAAGGCCGAGCCAGCTTCCTTCAACCTCCGTTCTATTATCGACCTGCAGCCGCTCGAACGGCGTAAACAACCGCTCCGCATCCGCTGGTGAAATTCCGGTCCCGCTGTCGCGGATGTTGATTCGCAGACGCTCACCGTCGGCCTCGAACCAAACGGTGATCGTGCCGCTTTCGCGGTTGTACTTCACGGCGTTAGAAAGCAGATTGATGAATACCTGCTTCAGCCTTTGCGGATCGGCTTTCACGTGATGTTCGGCTGCAGTCGTAAACTGATCCTCCACCGCAATCCCACGTTTCTGTGCGAGCGGCTGGATCAGAGCGATGCAGTCCTTCATTAAGTCTGCGGCATCAACACGCTCCGGCACGATGCTTACGCGCCCGGCTTCGATGCGCGAGATGTCCAGCACTTCGTTGATCAGATCGAGCAAGTGGCGACCAGCACGCAAAATGTGGTCGATACTTTCCTCGTCATCCGGCGACTTGGCGTCCATCTGCAGCACTTGCGCAAAGCCGAGGATCGCGTTGAGCGGCGTGCGCAGTTCATGGCTCATCCGCGACAAAAACTCGCTCTTGGCGCGGTTCGCACGGTCTGCCTCTTCTTTTGCGCGGCTCAGCGCGAGGTTCTTCTGCACTGCTGTCTCGTAGGTTGAGAGGAGCAGATCGACCATCTGGATGCGTTCGGAGCGGATGAGGTGTTTCTGCCCGCCGAAAAGAATCTCAATGCCCATCTGCGACGAGGTCTGCCGCCGTAGCTGGAGATTGGCAAGGATGTACTGAATGCGAGCGAAGAGTGCCGTGTCTTCGTACGGTTTAACAATGAAACTGTCCGCCGCGCATTGCAGGCCTTTGATCACATCCTTTGGATCGGAAAGCGATGTCAGCAACAGAACTGGAATCTCTCGCAGCCTCTCATCTGCTTTGATTCGGGAGCAGAGCTCATAGCCAGTCATACCGGGCATCACGACATCGGTGATGACGAGCGTCGGAACCTCTGTTTTGAGAATCTCCAAAGCTTCGGCGCCGGTTCGCGCCGCGGTCACGGCGAAGTCGTGGCTTTCCAACGTGCGTTGCAACTGCGCAGCCTGGGTCGGGCTATCCTCAACGATCAGGACTGAGACTTCGGTGTCTGTGATCACGTGAGTTGTAGGTCTGCCGGCGGTCAGGGTTGGTTGTAGTCTCCGCAAATGAAGCGTCCAGCAGTATTCCTGCCGCAGGAGTGAATTCGTTTTGCGCGTAAGTTACGCGCGTGTAGCTGCCGTAATTATCTAAACAGGCCGGACAGCGCCTGTGCCT
>CADDYX010000301.1 GCA_902810735.1 Verrucomicrobiota bacterium
AAACATGGCACGTACTGCTCAAAACATCGTCCGTACTGCTCGAAACATGAGCCGTACTGCTCAAAACATCGTCGGTACTGCTCGAAACATGGCCGGTACTGCTCAAAACATCGGCCGTACTCGATGGATTATGTTCCGTACGTCGTGAATTCTCGTCCGAACTTCGTGAAGCAAGGCGCGGAAGGTGCCGGGTATCTGCCGTACACCGGTTCCGGTGGCGCATGCGCGGTTTCGCGAAACCGGTCCGGGAGGCAACTAGCGATCCTTCGACTTCGCTCAGGATGACGGCGGCCGAGTCGAGATCAAAGCGGCTCACGGCTTGCGAGCCTTCGACTTCGCTCAGGATGACGGCGGGCGAGCCGACAATAAACCAGGTCATGGCTTTGCCAGTTCCAGGAGGAGGTCGGGCTGGGATTCGTCGGCGATGGTTTTGATGTAGCGGAAGCCCCAGCGGCTGGTGGCGCTGACTACTTCGAGGATCGCGCCGGCGTGGCGCACGCAGAAACTGTGGGTGCCGGCGTCGATCGCGTCGGCGACCTGGCGTTGCGAGAGCTGCCACTCGACGCCGTCGGAGGTGGTGCCGCCGACGGTGTAAATCCGGTCGTGGACTTCGAAGCGGTTCGTCTTCTTTACCCAGTGGATTTCGAGCCGGAACGGGAGCGAGGACTCGTCCCTCATGGTGCCCGGTCGCGGGCCGAGTGGAGGACGCGAGACGCGAGGGCGAAGAAAGAGGAATCTGCCGACAGCCCGGGCGCGGCGTAACACCGTGGACCTATGGCTCGCAACCACGGTACTGCCGGCAGATTGATGGCGCGCCGCCAATGGAGCAACGCGCGCAATTTGTTGGTTAGGCGGACGACCGGCTGACAGGCGCAGAAATAGTGCGCGGCACAGGCGTTCGACAGTCGGTCCACCCAATCTACTACGGGAACTGCGGGCCCGGGTTTCGAAAAAAGTTAACTTTTTTCTAAAAACCGGCGCGCAGGATGGAGGCGCTCGCGTCGACGCCTTCTCGAAGTTACGACGCGCTGAGCTTTGCGCGGTCAGCAGGCGCTTCGCACAACGGCCGGCGGCCTATCAGAATTCCGCGGCGGCAAGATCGGCGGGCTCGGTCTCCGCGCTCGCCACCTGTGCGGGCGCGCCGCCGTTGCGGACGACCTTCCCTTCTTTCATTACGAACGACACGCGCTCGGTCGCGGTGATGTCCTGCGTCGGATCACCGGGGATCGCGACGATGTCGGCGAGTTTGCCGGGCTCGAGCGTGCCGACTTTCGCCGCGATGCCGAGCAGGTCGGCGTCGGCTGAGGTGCCAGCTTTCAGCGCGTCGATCGGTTGCATGCCGAGATCGACCATGAGCTTGAATTCCTTGGCGTTGAGGCCGTGCGGGAAAACGGCGGAATCGGTGCCGAGGCCGATCTTCACCCCGAGTTTCACCGCGTTTCGGAACATGTCCGACCGGGCGGCGGCGGCGGCTTTCGCCTTGGCCTGAAGCGCGGGCGGGTAATCGTTGATCTTGCCCATGATCCACTCGGTCGCCATGAGCGTGGGAACGAGGTAGGTGCCTTTCGTTTTCATCAACTGGAGCGTCTCCGGTTTGAGGAACGAGCCGTGCTCGATCGAATCGACACCGGCCTCGATCGCGTCTTTCGCCGCGAGGTCGCCGTGGCAATGGACCGCGACTTTTTTGCGGAGGCGGTGGCATTCATCGACGAGCGCGCGCATCTCTTCCGGCGTGAACTGCGGCGTGTCGACTTCGTCGGCGAGCGACAAGACGCCGCCTGAGACCGCCGCCTTGATTACATCAGCGCCGTTCTTCACCTCGTTGCGCACGGCTTTGCGAATCTCTTCCGGACCGTCCGCGATGCCGTCATATGGGTCGGGCTCGTGGCTGAAGAGCATATCCCGGAAGCCGCTTGTCGGGTCAAAGTGGCCACCGGTCGCGCCGATACCCTTGGTCGCGACGAGCATGCGCGGGCCAACGACGTAGCCTTTGTTGATCGCGTTGCGCAGCGCGACGTCGACGCGCTCAGGGCTGTTCACGAACCGGCTGCCGAGATCGCGCACGGTGGCGAATCCCGCTTCCACGGTGGCGCGCGCATAGGTGGCGGCGCGCAGTGCCTGCTCGGAGACGTTGAGGTCGA
>CADDYX010000302.1 GCA_902810735.1 Verrucomicrobiota bacterium
TTCTCGTTCAGCGCGAGCAGCCGCCGAACACATCGCACATACCTGTTTCCGCCGCGCTCGCGTGGGCGGAAGCGCACCTGTTTGACCGCAGATCCGTTGTGCATGAGCACGAGCTATGGCGCTTCATGTTGGAACGGGCGCGAGGCGAGGCGGTGACATTGGCAGAAGTTCACGCTGCGACGGCGGCAGTGGAATACTTCCGCGCCGATGAAACCGCGAGCCGTTTGACTACGCGCGAAGTTTTGTCGCGTGAGTGGGAAATCGTGAGCTTGGCAAAGAATGGAATCGGCATCTGCGCGCCGCTCGTGGCGATGGGTGCTTCTAATGATGAAAGCAGTCTCGACGAGCCACAGCGTAAGGCAGTCGCGCAAATCCTGTCGTCCCGTGATTTTGTGACGCTGTTTCGCGGCGGCGCTGGCACAGGCAAAAGCTACGCGCTACGTGAAGTGAATCGCCGCGCGCAGCAGGCTGGCCAGCAAACGTGCGTGATAGCTCCGCAGCGACAGCAAGTGAAAGATTTGGAACGCGATGGATTTGTGGGTGCGGCAACGGTCAGCGAGTTCTTGACGCGCAAGGAAATGCCAGCAGACGCGGTCGTCATTGTGGATGAAGCCGGTCAGCTTGGTGCCAGACAAATGCTGGAATTGCTGACGTTCGTAAAAGCAAGTCGCGGTCGCATTATCCTCTCGGGCGACACGCGGCAGCATGGAGCAGTCGAGGCTTCGGATGCGCTGCGAGCCATTGAGCGATACGCCGGGCTGCGTGCAGCCGAACTCAACGACATTCGCCGGCAGGAACCGAAACGCGGCGAAACAGACGCGGAGAAAGCATGGATTGCGGAATACAAACGCGCCGTCGAGGCCGCTGCGAACGGCTCAATCGCAGCCTCATTTGACCGACTGGAAAATGCCGGCGCGGTGGTTGAATGCACACTGGCCAATCAGCATGAACGTCTGACGGAAGATTATTTGCAGCTCGCTGCCGCGAAGCTTTCAACGGTGGTTGTCTCTCAAACGTGGTCGGAGATTCACAAAGTCAACGAGCAAGTCCGCGCGGGACTGCA
Source organism: Verrucomicrobiota bacterium (assembly GCA_902810735.1). GTDB lineage: Bacteria > Verrucomicrobiota > Verrucomicrobiia > Chthoniobacterales > UBA10450 > CADDYX01. The sequence goes on from CADDYX010000302.1 coordinate 1,064, forward strand.
AAAGCATGGATTGATCGGACGCGATGAGTGGCGCGTGACTGCGCTTCAAACTATTGATCTGACAGACGCACAAAAGCGGGATGCGCGTTTTCACCCTGCTGATTCAACACTCGTCTTTAATCGAAATGCCGGCGGTTTTCGCAAAGGACAATCCGCCAAATTGCTGGCCGTTACCGAGCGCGGCATTGTAGTCGAGGGTCATGGAAAGGTGCGGACTCTTCCGTTTTCGCAGCTCGATCACGTCACCGTCTGTCGCCAGCACGACATGACGCTTGCCAGCGGCGACCGTGTGCAACTGAAAGCGAATGCGAAAACCGCGTCCAGCGAGCGCATCGCTAATGGTGAGCTTGTGGTTGTAAAGTGCGTCGAGCCGGATGGCGCTATTTGTTTGGAAGATGGTCGCGTTCTACCGAAGGACTACCGGCAATTCGCACGCGGTTACGCCGTCACGTCCTATGGCTCGCAGGGTAAAACGGTGGATCACGTTTTGTTTTCCGACTCTGCGGTGAAAGCCGCGACGAATGCACAGCAGTGGTATGTCACGATCTCGCGCGGACGGCGCGGCATCCGAATCTTCACCGCCGACAGAGCGCAGTTGCGCGAGAGTGTCGCGCGCTCCGGGGCGCGTCCGCTTGCGCTGGATATGATCTGTCCCACAAATGTCACGCGGCAACGCTTCGCGCGTTGGATCGGGCGTGGTCGGCGTTACCTTCGGAACGCTGCGGTTTTGCTCCAACGGCAAGTCGCTATTTTCCGTGCGCGGCGTGCTGCGAGCGTGCTGCGGGAGCAAACTACCATTTCACTATCATGATCCGAGTCAGCCAAGGCGACGGACAACCAGCCGACGCGTCGAGCACCGATGCGAAGAATCTGGAGTGCTGGGCGAAGGATGCTCAGTCGCAAGCTCTGCGTGTGGAACTCGCCGATGAGAACTGCTTTATCTTTCCTTACGCGCAGTTGCTCTTTGTCTCGCACCATCGCACCGAGAATGCCGAGTCGTTGCGGCTTGCATTTAACACGCATGATGTCCGCCTATCAGGGCGCAATCTGCGCGGGCTTGCCGCTGCGC
>CADDYX010000303.1 GCA_902810735.1 Verrucomicrobiota bacterium
GCCTCGCAAAAAAGCAGATCGTTCTATTTCAGCGCAAGACGATCAAGCCGAAGACGCTCATGATTTTCACGCGGCAGCTCGCCACGCTGATCGACGCCGGTCTGCCGTTGCTGCGCGGTCTCACGGTTCTTGCGAAACAGGAACGCGACGCGGTGTTGAAATCGACAATCGGCAAACTCGCCGACTCGGTGCAGGGCGGAAGCACCTTCTCCGAAGGTCTGGCGCAACACCCGCGGATCTTCAACGATCTCTACGTCAACATGGTGCGCGCCGGCGAAGTTGGCGGCGTGCTCGAACTGGTGCTCGCGCGACTCGCGGAGTTTCAGGAAAAGGCACAGAAGATCAAAAACAAGGTCGTCGCCGCGATGGTTTACCCGGTCATCGTGCTGTTCCTCGCCGTCGGGATCATGACGTTCCTGCTCGTCTTTATCGTGCCGCGCTTCGAGCAAATCTTTCACGACATGCTCGGCGACAAACCACTGCCTGCGATCACGATTTTCGTCATCAGCATCAGCCGATTCATGCAGGCGCATTACCTCGTCCTGCTCGGCGCGATCGTAGCGCTATTCATCCTTTACAAGGTCGGCGCGCGCACGAAGCGCGGTCGCGCCGTCACCGATCGGGTGAAATTGCGGCTGCCGCTCTTTGGCGATCTGTTGCGCAAGACCGCGATCTCGCGTTTTACCCGCACGCTTGGAACCCTCGTCACGAGCGGCGTTCCAATTCTGCAGGCGCTGAACATCACGCGCGAAACTGCCGGCAACGAAGTGATCGCGCGCGCCATTTCGCAGGTGCACGACAGCGTCAAGGAAGGTGAATCAATCGTCCAACCGCTCGAAGCGAGCGCCGCATTTCCGCCGATGGTCATCAGCATGATCGACGTCGGCGAAGAGACTGGGCAGCTGCCCGAGATGCTGTTGAAAATCGCCGAGGTTTACGACGACGAAGTCGACAACTCCGTCGCTGGCCTCACGTCGCTGCTCGAGCCGATCATGATCGTGCTGCTCGCGTTGATCGTCGGCACCATCGTCATCGCGCTTTTCATGCCGCTGATCAGCATCATCAGCGGATTGCAGCAGCAGACGTGATGCACCATTCAGCGCGCGTGTCTTGCGGCTTCACGATTGTCGAGCTGCTGATCGTGATCAGCGTGATCATCATCCTCGCTGGACTGGTGCTCGGCACAGCCGGTTACGTGCAAAAGAAAGGCGCCCGCTCCCGCGCGGAAGCAGAGATCGCGGCAATGTCGGCTGCGCTGGAGAGCTACAAGGCCGATAATGGGATTTACCCGCAGGACGATGCTACAAATGCGCTGAAGCCCACGCAGCATTTCGATCCCGACAAAGGCACTCCTCAGGCGAACCCAGAGTACTTCGCCGCCGGTTCATCGCTGTACGTCGCGCTCAGCGGGAACAACGCGCAGCAGCAGCCGATTGCCGGCGCGAAAACGTACTTACATTTCAAGCCGCAGATGGTCGACACGGCTCCGAAAACAGGCGCTGCGTTCGCGCGCGATTCTTTTGGCAACGCATACGGCTATTCGACTGCGCAAGCGACAAGCAATACCGGCGGTTACAATCCGACGTTCGATCTGTGGAGCACAGCCGGTGGAACAGACTCGAGCGGAGTAAACCAGTGGATCAAGAACTGGTGAGCTGCAGCGGCAGTCAGTCCTGATCGACAGGTTTCGCCCGCTTTGTTTTCGGCTTCACGGGCGTGTCGATCTGCGGTTTCGGAGTCGCGGCCGGAGCCTCGGTGGTGTGAACGACGATCACGACGCGGCGGTTCGGGCGTTGCCGCTCGATTTCCATCTGCTCTTCGGGCGTGTTCGGCGGGACGTCGCGCGGCTGGACGATGAACTTCGAGGGGCCATAGCCGCGGGTCTCGATCTGCTCGGGATTGATTCCCATCACCTGCACGAGATAGGCTTTGACGCTGTCCGCGCGGCGCTGGCTCAGCTCGAGGTTGTAATCGTACGCGCCTAACGAGTCGGTGTAGCCCTCGACCGTGAACGTCGCCTTCGGGTTGCGTTTGATGAGCGTGCCGAGTTTTTGCAGTTGCTCGATCGAGCTCGGCTGCAGGTCCGCGCTGTCGTAACCGAAGAGCTGGTCGTCCGGCATCCGA
>CADDYX010000304.1 GCA_902810735.1 Verrucomicrobiota bacterium
CGGTAGGATTCGCCCTGACCATTCTTCAACGGCGTCTTGCGTCTTCTCCCGACGCGATCTTCCACTCGCTGCGCCGCCGGCGAGAACGCCTTCAAAAACAGCTCCGCGAGCTTGAACTGCTGCGGCGAGGAGGAGCAACGATCGCATTGCTTCCTTCAGCAACGACAATGGACCGCGAAGATCTGGAAGACCTCGACGAAGCACCTGAAGATGAAGTCGAAGCTGCCGAGGAGACGGTGCTGGATCAGGCAACCGCTGCAAGCACGATTCAGGAACTCCAAGCGGAGATCGACACACTGCAGCGGCTCGAGACGTTGGCCGCTCAGGTTTCAAGGAGCGGCGTCGACCGCAAATGGCGTGAGCTGGCCAATCTGCTCTCGGTGATCTTCACGCCTGCCGGTGTTACTTCCGTTGTAGCGGAAGACGCGCCGCCGTATGGCTCCGGAACTATTCCACCTCCGAAGCCCTCGCCGAATCAGAAGCTCGTCATCTTCACTGAGCACCGCGACACGCTGAATTATTTGCACAATCAAATCGCGACATTGCTCGGCCGGCCTGCCGCCATCGTGATGATGCACGGCGGCATGGGGCGGGAGGAACGTCGCAAAGCACAGGAGACCTTCCTCCACGATCCCGACACGCTGATCCTGCTGGCCACAGACGCTGCAGGGGAAGGCATCAATCTGCAGCGCGCTCACCTGATGGTGAACTATGATCTTCCGTGGAATCCGAACCGAATCGAGCAACGATTCGGCCGCATTCACCGAATCGGGCAGACGGAGGTTTGCCACCTCTATAACCTCGTTGCCATCGAGACGCGCGAAGGAGATGTCTACCGGACTCTCCTCGAGAAAATCGAGCAGGCGCGCGAGGCGCTCGGCGGTGAAGTGTTCGACGTTCTCGGCAAGCTCCAGTTTGAAGGCCGATCCCTTCGCGATCTCCTCATCGAGGCGATCCGTTACGGGGAAAAGCCCGAAGTTCGTGCTCGGTTGAATAACGCAATCGCCCACGCGGTTGATCGCGAGCACATCCAAGACCTCGTTGAGCAAAGCGCTCTGGCGAACGACACCATGGATGCCAGCCGTGTCGCTCGCGTTCGGGAAGAAATGGAACGCGCCGAAGCGCGCCGGCTTCAACCGCATTACGTCGAATCGTTTTTCGTCGAGGCTTTCAAGCGCCTCGGAGGAACTGTGCGTCAGCGCGAGACGCGAAGATATGAAGTCACCCATGTCCCGGCGCCGGTGCGCAATCGTGATCGCGTCATTGGAACTGGCGAGCCGGTGCTTGCGAAATACGAGCGAATTGCTTTCGAGAAAGACCTGCTCGCGCCACCAGGCGAAGCGCTTGCCGCCTTCGTCTGTCCGGGACACCCGCTCCTCGATGCGACGCTCGACCTAACACTTGAACGCCACGGCGATCTTTTGCGTCGCGGCACAGTGCTCGTTGACGAGCGGGATTTCGGAACGCATCCCCGCGTGCTCTTCTACCTTGAACACGCCATTCAAGACGCGAGCATCCTACGCTCCGGTGACCGGCGCACCGTGTCGAAGCAGATGCTCTACGTGGAGATCGATGCCGCGGGCAGCGCGCGCCATCTTCACTACGCGCCGTATCTCGATTACCGCCCGTTAGCTGAAGGCGAGCCGGCGGCGGACATTCTCCTCGCCCGTCCCGAATGCGCGTGGATCACACGCGAGATCGAGCAGAAGGCATTCGGGCATGCGATTGCCGAAGTAGTGCCGGGACATCTCGAGGAAGTGAGATCCCGTCGCTTGAAGTGGATCGAGAAAACCCGTGCGGCCGTTAAAGAGCGCCTGACCAAAGAAATAGCTCATTGGGATCATCGCGCTGCGCAGCTCCGCGGCCAGGAAGAGGCCGGCAAACCAAATGCTCGACTCAACTCACAGGAAGCACGGCGTCGCGCCGATGATCTGCAGGCGCGTCTCGAAAAACGCCTTGGAGAACTCGACCGCGAGGCACAGCTCTCTGCGCTGCCGCCGGTGGTCCTCGGCGGATTTATGGTCGTGCCGATTGGGCTAATCGCCGAAGTGATGGGAAAGCCTCACGCT
>CADDYX010000305.1 GCA_902810735.1 Verrucomicrobiota bacterium
CATGATCCCGATCTTGCATTGGCCTGGCGTGATGATGCCGGGGCAATTCGGTCCAATCAGTCGTGAACGTTTGCCGCGCGTCTGTGTCTTCACCCGCATCATATCCATCACGGGAATGCCTTCGGTTATGCAGATCACCAGTTCCACGCCGGCATCGACAGCTTCAAGGATTGAGTCGGCTGCGCCCGCCGCCGGTACGAAGATGACGGACACATTGCAGCCGGTTTGTGCACGCGCTTCCGACATTGTGTCGAATACCGGCACCTGCTCGTCGAACTTCTGCCCGCCTTTTCCAGGTGTGACTCCCGCCACCACGTTTGTGCCGTACTCGATGCACTGCCGCGCATGAAAGGCACCAGCGCTGCCGGTTATACCTTGCACGCAAAGCCGCGTGCTCTTGTCCACCAGAACAGCCATTCGTTAGGTATTCTTGCGCTTGTGCAGCATCAGGGTGTTGCCGAATGGATCGAGCACCATTGCAAAACGGCAGACCGGCGACTCGGTGATGTCCATCACGAACGTCGCTCCGCTTGCGCGCACGCGTTGAACGGTTGCTTCGAGATCGTTTGTCTCAAAGGCGGCCATCGTTCCGCCTTGCGCTGGCCGCCACTGCTCGCCGTAATCGCCAACGCCGAAGGTGCCATTGCCTACTTCAAACTCGATCCACTTCGCATTCGGATCGCTCGTCGTGCACCGCAGGCCGAGCACGCCCTCGTAAAACTCACGCGCTCGTTTGATGTCAGTAACTGGTGAGCCGACAAATGCGATTTCCGTGATCATGATTTTCCTTTCGCTGCTCCGACCGCTTTCTGGGCCGCATCGCCGAGATCGTCTGCCGCGATAACCGCGATTCCGCTCTCCTTCAGCAGTTGCTTGCCTTTGTCGACGTTAGTTCCTTCCAGCCTGACGACGAGCGGCACGGCTAACTGCACCGCTTTGGCAGCGCGGATGATTCCCTGCGCGATCACGTCGCACTTCGCGATGCCGCCGAAGATGTTAACGAGAATTGCCTGCACGTGCTTGTCGGAAACGAGGATTTTGAAAGCTTCGGTGACCTGCTCTTCGGTCGCGCTGCCGCCGACATCGAGGAAATTCGCGGGGTTGCCGCCGTAGAACTTGATGATGTCCATCGTGGCCATGGCGAGGCCGGCGCCATTGACGAGACAGGCGATGTTTCCGTCCAAGCCGATGTAGTTCAGGCTGTGTTTTGAAGCTTCCACTTCTCGCGGATCTTCTTCGCTAATATCCCGAAGCGCAGACACTTCGGGATGACGATAGAGCGCGTTATCATCGAAGTTGAACTTCGCGTCGAGTGCCAGCACCTCGCCTGTGTCCGTGACGACGAGCGGGTTCACCTCGACCATCGAGCAATCAAGGCCGATGAAGGTCCGGTAGAGGCCATCGAACAGTTTCGAAGCCGATTTGATCTGCGACGATTCGAACCCGAGCTGCTTCGCGAGTTTACGCGTTTGGAACGCATGCAAGCCGGCGAGCGGATCGATCGGCTCGCGAATGATCTTCTCCGGCGATTTCGCGGCGACGGCTTCGATCTCAACGCCACCCTCCGTGCTCCCGACAATGAGCGGCGCTGCGGTTGCCCGGTCCAGGAGAATGGCAAAGTAAATCTCGCGCGCGATGTCGACCGACTTCGCTACAAGCACGGTGTTCACGACCTTGCCGCGCGCGCCGGTCTGGTGCGTGACGAGCGTCTGCCCGAGCATCTTCGAGGCAAGGTCGCGCGCTTCTTCCGGCGAGTTGCACAGGTGCACGCCGCCTTTGAAGCCGTTCGCAAACGTGCCCTTCCCGCGGCCACCGGCGTGAATTTGCGCCTTCACGACGAGATCGCGCCCGCCGAGATTTTTCGCGATGCGCTCCGCGTCTGCCGGAGTCCGCGCCGGCTCGCCTGGCGGGACCGCGACACCGAATTTCGCGAGCAATTCCTTCGCCTGATACTCGTGAATGTTCATCGCTCGGCTGCCGAGCACTAAGCAGCGAAGCGCGCTGCAATCAATCGATTTCTGGTTATCATCCGCCCGTGCGCATCCTCATTGTTG
>CADDYX010000306.1 GCA_902810735.1 Verrucomicrobiota bacterium
CCGGGCACGACGGTTTTGCCGGCGAGATCGATGACACGCGTGTTATCGGCGCGAAGTTTCTGCGCGTCGGCATTCGAGCCGACGAACGAAATCCGTTCGCCGTTCACCGCGATCGCCTCGGCGTGCGGCTGCTTGTCGTTCACAGTGTAGATGTTGCCGTTGATGAAAAGCGTGTCGGCCGTCTGCGCGTGGAGCGTTCCGCAAAAAATCGCAAAAATTCCGCACGCGAATTTTGCAACCGCGCTTCGATTGATTATGAACAAGCGAACTCGCATGCGCGCGCGCGATTTTTCAGAAAATTCTTTTGCCATGCGATGTGGAATTTCTATCGTCGCTCCGTTCTTCCCCGCCGCCACACTTAACTCGTCCATCGCCTGAACCAAGCACATCCTAAAGAGCTTCGTTTCGCGTTTCTCAATAGGCGGCCGCTGGGTGCACGGCGGGGTCGCTGATCCTCGGATATGGCGAACTTTTTCCCGCGCTGGACGAATTGGCTGCCGCTTAAGATCACGATCATCGTGCTCGTGCTCACGACCGCGGTCACGCTTGGCACATGGTACTACGACACACCGAAATACACGCGCGTCGGCTACCAGCCGATCCAGCCGGTGCCGTTTCCGCACGACATTCACGTGACGCAGCTCGGGATGGATTGCCGGTATTGCCACTCGTTTGTTGATGTGGCGGCGCATTCGAATTTGCCGAACACGCAAACCTGCATGGCATGTCATCAGCAGGTGCAAAAAGACAACCCGAAGCTCGAGCCGGTGCGCGCGAGCTGGAAAAGCGGACAGCCGGTCGAGTGGGTGCAGATCCATCGCACGCCGGACTACGTCTTTTACAATCACGCTGCGCATGTGAATCGCGGGATCAGTTGCGCGGTTTGTCACGGCCAGGTCAATCACATGCCGGTCGTTTATCATGCGAAGCCGCACTCGATGGCGTGGTGCCTTGAATGTCATCGCCACGTCGAACGTTTCATTCGCCCGCAGGAGGAAGTCTTCAATCTCGACTGGAAACCGGAGGACGTGAAGCCGGCGGAGTTCGTCGCGAAGTACGGACAGCCGGAAGGCGTGAAGGATGACTGGTCGAAGAAGCAGCACCTCACGCAGGAAGAGATCGGCCAGACATTGAAAGAACGGTGGAACGTGAAGCCGCCGGTGAATTGCCAGGGGTGCCACCGATGAAGCGCGCGCACGCAAATATACGTTGTAGCCACGGGCCTATGGCTCGTTGCGTCGATCAACGCGGCGCTCGCAGAGAGGACGGCCCACAGGGCCGTGGCTACCGATGAAGCGGATCCGCGAACATCCACCGGAAAAGCCGGGCAGCCGCAAATACTGGCGCAGCCTCGATGAGCTGAGCGACACGCCGGAATTTCGTCAGTGGCTCGAGCGGGAGTTTCCCGCCGGCGCTGATCAATTGAATGGCGACGAATGGTCGCGCCGCAGCTTCTTGAAATTGATGGGCGCGTCGTTCGCACTCGCCGGCCTGACAGGCTGCAGCGGCAAATGGCCGCGCCGTCCGGAAAACCACCTGATGCCGTTCACCAAGAGCCTGGAGTGGACGATCCCGGGCAAGGCGCTCTACTACGCGAGCGCGATGCCACGGCGCACCGGGGCTCTGCCGATTGTCGTCACGACGGTCGACGGGCGCCCGATCAAGATCGAAGGCAATCCGCTCCATCCCGCGAGCGGCGGCGGCACGGATGCCTTCGCGCAGGCATCGGTGCTCGATCTGTATGACCCGGCGCGTTCGAAGCGTTTCCTCGAAAAAGGTCAGCAGCGCGATCGCGACGCGTTCGACAAGTACTTAAAAGAAGAGCTGATCCCGAAGATCAATGCCGATGGCGGCGCGGGACTCGCATTTCTGGTCGAGCAAACGTATTCGCCGACGCGCGAGCGGCTGCGCGCCGAGCTCGAGAAGCGCTATCCGAAAATGCGCTGGTGCCTCTACGAGCCGGCATTGAGCGAAGCGCAATCGTTCAGCACCGACATCGCATTCGGGCAAAACACGAAGCTGCTCCCGCAGTTCGATCGCGCCGACATCGTG
>CADDYX010000307.1 GCA_902810735.1 Verrucomicrobiota bacterium
GGCCTGACGAGTTCATCGAACGTGAATGCCGGAGCGAGATTGCAGAAGAGCACCGGTCCCCAGCGCTCCAGTGCGACGCGCGGGAGATCGTCGCGAGCGCTCGGAAAATTCGCGACGCCGTCGAACTCGGCCATCGAGCAAAACTTTCCATCGAGCGCGAATCGCCGGCCGTGATAACGACAGCGCAGTTGCCTGACGTGACCTTCGCCTTCGACGACTAGCGCGCCGCGATGCGTGCAGACGTTCGATAAGCACAGGAGCTCGACGTCATCAACGCGCAGCGCATCGGAACTCGACGGCTTTAAGCCGTCGAGTTTCCCCGCACAGGTAAGAACGAGCGGTTCGTCGAGACAGCCGGGCAGGAGCGTGAACGGCACAACATGTCCCGGTGCTTTCGGTTCAGCGAGATTGCCGATGAACTGCCAGCTGCGCGCGAAGATCCGCTCTTTCGCACGTTCGTAGCAACGCGCGTCGTGGTAAACTTCAGCCGGCAGCGTCTCCGCGCGCGTGATGTCGCCGTCGATCTCGAGCTTGCGCAATCAGAGTAGCTTGGGTTCGCGCGCGCCGTTACGCGAGACGACGGCGGGCGCTTCAAGGGACAAGTAGGTGTAGCCCTGCAGTTCGCGCTCGTAATCCGCCAGGAGCCGCATTGCATCGTTTGGTTTGAGCCGGTCAGTCTTGATCGCCGCGTCGACCTGCGTTTTGACGAGTCGCATCAGCTCGACTTTGTCCCACTGTGTCATCGCGAGCACTTCGCCGACCGTGCTCCCTTCGATCACTTCTTCGATGTACCAGCCGAGCTCTTCGTCGGGATCGAGGAAGACGTGCACTTCGGTGACGCGTCCAAACAAGTTGTGCAGGTCGCCCATGATGTCCTGATACGCGCCGACCATGAAGACGCCAAGGTAGTAAATCTCGCCCGGGGTAATTCGATGCAGCGGCAACGTGTCGCGCACGTCCTGCAGGTCGATGAACTTCGAGACTTTGCCGTCGGAATCGCAGGTGATGTCAACGATCATGCCGTTGCGATCCGGCGGCGTGGTCAATTTATGGATCGGCATGATCGGGAACAACTGACCGAGGGCCCAGTGATCGAGCAGCGACTGGAACACGGAGAAGTTGCAGATGTATTGGTCACCCAGTGACGTCTCGAGCTCCTTCACTTCGTCGGGCACGTAGCGCAGCCCGCGGTGCATGTTCACGATCTGCTGCGCAAGCTGCCAGTAAACAGTCTCGATCTTCGCCTTCGATTCGAGATCGAGCAGACCGAGATCGAACATCTGCTGCGTCTCTTCCTTGATCTGCTTGATGTCGTGCAGACTCTCAATGCGGTTGCCGCGTTTCAGCCGCTGCTTCACATCGAGAATGTCGCCGACGAGCTTGTGATCTTTGTCCGTCGCTTCCACTCGGACTTTCGGCTGCGTTTTCTCGATCGAACCGAACGCTTCCATCACCAGCACCGAGTGATGAGCAACGAGCGCGCGTCCGCTTTCGCTTACGATTGCGGGATGCGGCACGCCTTCTGAGTCGAGCACGTCGGCGATGTTCCAGACGACGTCGTTCGCGTATTCCTGGAGCGAGTAGTTCGTCGAGCTGTCGAAAGCGCTGCGCGAACCGTCGTAATCGACGCCAAGGCCGCCGCCCACGTCGAGATAACCGAGCTCGTGTCCGAGTTTCGAAAGTTTTGCGTAATAGCGCGCGGCTTCGCGCACCGCGCGCTTGATTGTCGCGATGTCTGGCACCTGCGAGCCGACGTGGAAATGAACGAGCTTGAGGCAGTGCGCCATTCCCGCACGACGCAACATCTCGCTCGCCGCAACGAGGCTCGCAGTATCGACGCCGAACTTCGCGTTCTCGCCTCCGCTCGGCGCCCACTTGCCCGCGCCTTTGTTGAACAAACGAATGCGCACACCGATGTGCGGCTCGACACCGAGTTGCTGCGAGACGCGAATGATTTGCTCGAGCTCCTCGAGCTTCTCGATCACCAGCACAACCGACTTGCCTAGCTTGCGACCGAGCAACGCAATGCGAA
>CADDYX010000308.1 GCA_902810735.1 Verrucomicrobiota bacterium
CTTCGAAAGCGTGCCGCTGTAGACGCGGAAGAAAACGAGCTTCCCGACGAACGGGTCGCTCCACAGCTTGAACGCGAGCGAGCAGAAATTGCCGTTGTCGTCCGTCGGCGCGTCCATGGGCTCGTGCGTGTCCGGCTCCATGCCTTTGGCCGGCGGGATGTCGAGCGGACTCGGCAAATAATCGATCACCGCGTCGACGAGATACTGCACACCCTTGTTCTTGAACGCGCTGCCGCCGACAACCGGGACGAATTTGTTCGCGATCGTCTGCCGACGAATGCCGGCCTTCAAAAGTTCCGGCGTGACTTCGCGCTCTTCAAGAACCGCCTCCGCGACTTCGTCATCTATATTAGAGATCTGCTCGACCAGGTCGGCGTATGCTTTGTCGACCTTCTCCTTCTCTTCGGCGGGAACATCGGTGACCTCGTAGGTAGAGCCCTGCACGTCGTTGTCTGAATAGAGGACCGCCTTCCGGTTCACGACATCGAGCTGGCCCTTGAGATAATCTTCTTTGCCGAGGGGGATCAGGATCGGCCACGCGTTCGCGGCGAGCTTGTCGCGCATGCTCTTGATCGACATGTCGAAGTCGGCGCCGACGCGATCCATCTTGTTGATGAACGCGATCCGCGGCACGCCGTACTTGTTCGCCTGACGCCACACTGTCTCCGACTGCGGCTGCACGCCGGCGACGGCATCGAACACCGCGATCGCGCCGTCGAGGACGCGAAGCGAACGCTCGACTTCCGCCGTGAAATCCACGTGCCCGGGCGTGTCGATAATGTTCACCCGCATCTTGATGCCTTCGAAAGTCTTGAAGACGCCTTCTTCTTTCTTCTGCATCCAGGCACATGTCGTCGCAGCGGAAGTGATCGTGATGCCGCGCTCGCGTTCCTGTTCCATCCAGTCGGTCACGGTGGTGCCTTCATGCACCTCACCGATCTTGTGGATCATGCCGGTGTAGAAAAGGATGCGCTCGGTCAGCGTCGTTTTGCCGGCGTCGATGTGCGCGGCGATGCCGATGTTTCGCGTCCGCTCGAGCGGATAGGCGCGATTCGGCGAGTTCGGGCCTGTCGCGGCGCCGGCTTTCTGTTTCTCGAGAGTCGCGGTTGCCATAACTACCAGCGGAAATGTGCGAAGGCGCGGTTTGCTTGCGCCATCTTGTGAGTGTCGTCGCGCTTCTTGATCGCGTTGCCCTGCCCGTTCGCTGCGTCGCGCAGCTCAGCGGCGAGCGCGTCCGCCATCCGCATTCCGCGGCGGCCGTCGGCGTATTGCACGATCCAGCGCATCGCGAGCGACACCTGGCGCGCCGGCGTTACTTCCATCGGCACCTGATAAGTGGCGCCACCGACGCGGCGTGATTTCACTTCGAGGCGCGGCCGGACATTCTCCAGCGCCTTGTTAACGATTTCGAGCGGATCAACCGCGTCCGAACCTTCGCGCGATTTATCGATCGCGGTGTAAACGATCCGCTCCGCGAGCGACTTCTTGCCGCGCTTCATCACGGTGGAAATGAGGCGGGCGACCGCAGGACTGCCGTAGCGCGAGTCGAGCTTCTCCTCCTTTTTGTAAACCTTCCGCCGTCGTGACATGGAATCGCGTTCTTATCGTTTTAAAAATTTACTTCTTCTTGCCCTTGTCCGCCGCCGCGTCACCGCCCGCCTTCGGACGTTTCGCGCCGTACTTCGACCGGCTCCGGCGTCGCCCATCAACGCCTAACGAGTCGAGCGTGCCGCGCACAATGTGGTAGCGCACGCCCGGCAAATCCTTCACCCGTCCGCCGCGCACGAGCACGATCGAGTGCTCCTGCAGGTTGTGCCCTTCGCCTGGAATGTAGGCAATCACTTCCTGGCCATTCGTCAATCGCACTTTCGCCACTTTGCGCAGCGCGGAATTCGGCTTTTTCGGCGTGCGCGTCATGACCTGCGTGCAGACACCGCGGCGCTGCGGACAATTCTTCAGCGCCGGTGATTTCGATTTCACCGACACCTTGCGTCGTCCTTTCCTATTGAGCTGATTG
>CADDYX010000309.1 GCA_902810735.1 Verrucomicrobiota bacterium
AAATCGGCGAGCGCGTGCGCACCGACGGCGTCGGGGAATTTTTCCAATTCGGCGAGCAAAGTTTGCAGTGCATCGGCTGTCCAAGTGTCGTCGCTGTCCATGAACGTGACGAAACGCGACAACGGATTGCTCTGGCGAAAGCCGGTGTTGCGCGCGGCTGACGGCCCGGCGTTGGGCTGGCGCACGACACGGATGCGCGGATCGGCGGCGGCATATTTTTCGGCGACAGCCGCCGAGTCATCGGGCGAGCCGTCGTCCACGACGATGCACTCCCAGTCGCGCACGGTTTGCGCCTGGATGCTTTCGAGCGTCAAACCGAGGAAACGGGCGGCGTTGTAAGCCGGCGTGATGATGCTGATGAATGGCGGCGTCACTGTGCCAAAGCCAGGCTGGCGATTCTTTTCCCGTGATCTTCTTTCACCGCATCGAGCTGTTCGAGAAGCCGCTGCGTCGCGGTTTCCAGAACGTGATCGGAGCTGAGCACCGGCTCCCGCTCGCACAACGAGGATTTGAATTTTCCGATCAGCCGAATCGGCAGGGTTTTCGCGCCGAGCTTCGATTGCAGGCTGGCTTCCACGCGCTCCAGCCGATGAAACGTAACCGGATCGTATGGGAGGTTCAGCGATTCGCACCAGTCGTGCCATTTGAAGTCGAGGATGTGTTCGTAAAGCTTCACGGGAATCCAGGGGACGCGCAGCGCATCCGCCACGACCGCTCCGTGCATCGCGCCGGTCGCCAGGACTTCCGAGCTTTGAATCTCCTCCAGCACTTTTTCCACACCGTTTCGCGGATCTATGTAGTGAATGCCGGCCAGCTTGCAGCAGATTTTCCAGAGCGACCTGCGCGCGCTCACGTGATGCGGCATGAACGAAATCTTGTATCGCTTCGGTCGCGCCGGAAGTCCAAACGTCCGCACGAGAATCGCGGGATCGGTAATCGCGCGCCGGGGATCAATCCCGAGCGCTCGCGCCGTTCGCGGGCCTCGCACGCAATAGAATTTCCAGCGGTGATCCACATTGGGCAGTGCCCCGTAGCCGGCGCCGGCGCCGAAGACTGCGTATTGCGAGGAGTCAACGATCCGGTCGTTCAAAATGGTGCCGATCCCGACGAAAAGAACACCGTCGTCGTGGTCAAATGCTCCCGGCAGAAGCCGTGACCAAAGCCAGGCGTTCAGATCGTCGCCGAAGTTTCCCAGCGAATCCTTGTAGTAAAAAAGCTTCATCCTGAGTGTGCAGACGGACGCCGTTCACATCCTGCGAACCGCCGGATCAGGCGGACACCGGCTGCATTTGTTCGGAAAAAAGAAACTCCTGCTCGGCGCGGAGGCGCACGACGAGGTTGTCCGGGTCAAGGTCCACCGCGCTCAACGGGATCGGCTCGCCGGCTTTGATCGCGGTGTTGACACGGACGTTTTCAGCCAAGCCCATCGGCAGCAGGTCGCGGGCGTTTTCCGCCTTGTCAATTTCGCCGTAGCAGGTGTAGCCGCCGATTCCGTCGAGCATGTCGCCCGGCTTCAGATCGCGCTTGGCCACGGCGGCGACTTCCGCAACCGGCGCGCCCATCGGCGCGAGCGTCGCTTCGTGATAAATGACAGCCTCGGCGACCGAGAGCGGCGTCTCAACATGGCAGAGGTGATACGGGCGGAAAAACAGGAAGTTTGGTCCCGGTCCCATTTTCAGATAGTCGAGATAATGGCCGACGAACTCGTAATTTTCCGAGCGTCCGATCACAAACACGCCGCCGCCGAAGTCGCCGCCGAGCGTGTAATCCACCACGCCGCGGCCTTCGAGCACGTGATCGAAATCGGCGAGCGCGTTTTTCATGTTCGTGGTGACGCCGTGCATGCCGCGCTTCTCCGGGACAAGCCCGGTGCCGTTGCTGACGACGGCATTCTCCATGTTCATCTTCGTGCCGTCGGTGAAATTGCACACCATCGCCAGGCTCGTCTTCATCCGCTCGGCATACGGGCGGATGTCGTCCGGCGTGGCGCGGGTGTTCATGAAACC
>CADDYX010000310.1 GCA_902810735.1 Verrucomicrobiota bacterium
CCCGCCGGTGTTGTAGGCAAATCGCACCGGTGCGGAGAAAACACCGTCTGCGCCGGCCGTGTGACGCGCGAGCAGAGTGAAGGAAGAACCGCTGTCGACGATGAGCGTCGTCGCGTGGCCGTTGATATTGCCTGGCACCTCGTACCGGCCGTTCGCGCCGCGCCGCATCGGGATGCGGGCAAAGCCGCGGTTGGCGAGAAAGGCGGCGATCCGTTCACTCGCCAGCTGCGCGCTGCCCGAAGTTCTCAGGTAGAGCATCTGATGACCGCAATCGACGACCGCGCCGCATTCCCGCAAAACGTCGGAGCCGAGGAGGCCGTCTACAGAATCGATCCGGGTGTAGAGATGCAGATCTTTTCGCTTCGCGTTCCACTTCAGCTTCGTAATCGGGAGGAACTCCGGCGGGTCGACTCGCGCAGCCTGATCGGAAATACGAACGGCGACGTTCGTCAGCATTCGATGCCCGAGCTGCAGACTCGCGAGCGTGCTCCGGCCGTAGTCGCTGACCGCCTCGCCGAAGACGCCTTTCACCGGATGTGCGCTTCCGTTGACCTGGAGAGCGAAGGTTCCGGCACTCGCGCGGTGGATCACCGTCGCCGATGCGCTCGTGTCGATCATCAGCGCGGCAGGCCTGCCGTTGACCGACGCATTGAGGAACAAATGATTACCGAAGCGCCGCTGCAGCTTGACCGGCGCAAAGCCAGCGGCGCGCGCAACGTTTTCGAGCGACTCGGCCGACAGATTGAGCGCCAGCGTGAGCATGGCAATGCCGAGCAGGACGGAACGACTGATCCTTTGCCGGGCGTGCATGATTGCGCAGCGGCTGCGCGTCTCACAGAACGCCGTTCAGCGTTTGTCTGGATGTCGCAAATAAAGCGTCATGCCGCCGACGTCGACGATGCCAAAGTTGAGAGACAAATGTTCGATGCCGAGCAGACCTGCGCTCGCTTCGCTCTCCACATCCGCGCGCAGCATTTTTTTTGATACGTCGCCGAGCGCGACCTCCGCGTCGGCAATGTGGAAGCTGCCAACGCCGAGGTCTTTCACGACGCCGGTGCTGAGCCGCTGCATGTAGCCGTTGTCAGTTTCCACGCCCATGCGCATTGGCACAACCGGCACGCCGGCGGCGGCGGCAAGCTGTTTGCTCAGCAGCGTCGTCGAAGAACCGGTGTCCACGATCAACCGCGTGGGTTTGCCATTGATCGATGCTTCGGCTTCGAAATGGCTGTTGCCGTTCAGCCGCATTGGGATCGCTTCGAACCCGCGGCTCGTCAGCAACGCCCGCAGCTTGCTGCTGACCGATGCGTTCGGCCCGGCCGGGCTCACGTAAAGCATCTGCCGCGCGCAATCGATCACGACGCCGAACTTCCGCATCTCGTGCGCGCCGAATAAACCGTCGAGGTGCTCGAGCCGGCTGTAGTAATTCATGTCGGCTTGATCGGCCACCGCGACCGGCACGTGCGTCACGAT
This sequence comes from Verrucomicrobiota bacterium, assembly GCA_902810735.1. GTDB lineage: Bacteria > Verrucomicrobiota > Verrucomicrobiia > Chthoniobacterales > UBA10450 > CADDYX01. The sequence goes on from CADDYX010000310.1 coordinate 1,471, forward strand.
GCAGTTTCCCATCGCCAGCGTGCCGAGCTCGCCCACGCCATAGCGGTCGTAAGAAAGTCCGAAAATGCGACCGACATGCGCGTTCGTGTTCTCAACTTTTAAGCCGAGCGTGCCGACGCTGCTGCGGTCGACGATCGTCATCGGCGCGCCGGTGTCGACCATCAGCGCCGCGCGATGGCCGTTGATCGCGACCGGCAGGAAGATGTGATTGCCGAACCGGCGTTTCATCGGCGCACCGGCGAATCCCTGCGACGCAAAGAAGCTGGTCAATGAGCCGTTCGTCGTCGCGTTTTGGGCGGGTGCTTCTTCGGCGAAAACCGCGCCGAGAACCAACGTGAGCAGCGTGCAAAAAGGGCGCACGCGTGTTGTTTAAATACTAACGCGGAGGTGTCAAACCTCAGAGCAGTTGATACGGATCCACGTCGACCGCGACGGCGACATCTTCAGGAAACGGCAGCTTGTCGAGCGTTTCGCGAATCAGCCGGCTCAGCCGCATGATCGCGTCACCGCGAACCAAAATGTGAAATCGAAAC